>CAXBSB010000380.1:0-3941 GCA_963977965.1 uncultured Schlesneria sp. | reverse complement strand
GGTGTTGTCATTGGTGTTGTATTGCTTCTGCCCGAATATCGTCACGTGGAGTGCCACGATTTGTCCTGATGCCGCTGCGTCCGCTACAGGAGCCATCGCCGCATATGCATTCTGGAAATGGTTGCGGCAGCCGAATTGGCGACGTTCTTTTCTTGCTGGTATTTGCCTTGGAATAGCCGAACTTTCAAAACTTAGCTGGATTATCCTGATTCCTCTCTGGCCATGCCTCTGGGCGCTTTGGCGATTGACTTCTCGCCATGACGATGGCTTGAAGACGGCATCATTTACGCAACTCATGCTGATCCTTCTTCTGGCCGGATATACAATTAATCTTGGGTACGGCTTCGAAGAGACGATGACGCCAATTAAGGATATCACTTTCGTGAGTCGGGCCTTGGCTGGCAGTGATTCAATGGTCGATCTCAAGACAGGTGGAAACAGATTTCGAGAATCGAGGCTCGGAAATATTCCGATCCCCCTACCCGTCACTTTCATCCGCGGAATCGACCTCCAGAAATTTGATTTTGAACGCGGCAAACACTCCTATATGAACGGACAGTGGTCTGGAAAAGGATGGTGGTATTTTTATCTTTACGCTGCAGGTATCAAAGTTCCGATTGGAACGCTGCTTCTCGTTGCATTTGTACTTGTATCACGATTGTATTGCTGGGGCGCAAGTCGTTCGAATTCAGGAGTTTTTCAGCCAGAAAGTATCACATGGCGAGACGAATTCGTCCTCCTGGCTACTCCGGTCGTTCTTTTCATCGTCGTGAGCGCTCAAACAGGATTTACGATCTACTTCCGGTATGTACTCCCATGTCTCCCTTTTGCTTACATCTGGCTTGGTCAAGCAGTTGCAGGTACTTGGGGACACGGCGTCGATCGATCTTTGGCTAGTAAGCAGCGACACCTCTGTGTCGTGTGTGGTTGCGCTGTCTGGTCCGTCTGCAGTAGCCTCGCTGTGTTCCCCCATAGCATGTCGTATTTCAATGAGTTAGTGGACGGTCCCGTCCAAGGCCATCAACACCTGCTTCATTCGAACATCGATTGGGGGCAGGATTATTATTACTTGCGAAACTGGTTGCGTAATCACCCAGAGGCAACACCCCTTTATTCGGCTCCGAATTCGGTGATCCCGTTGAAGGAATACGGTATCGAAATCAAAACGCCGTATGAACTTCCCATGCCGGGTTGGTTTGCGATTAGCGTTCAGCGGATACACGATATGTCAGGGCGTTTTTTGTTCTTTCTAAAGTATCGACCGGTTGCTCGAGTCGGATATTCAATCAATATCTACCACGTCTCGCTCGATGAAGCGAACCGTGTTCGCCGCGAATCGGGTTGGCGCGAGATCCCTCCTGATGGAGATCTTCAATCCTTCGAGTGAGCAAGCGACGGGTTATGCGGTCGTTGCGTCCATGTGCGTCGCTGAAACGACCGTATTAAAGATTTCCGAATGGACTCGATCTTGTTCCCGATCAATCTGATCGGGTGTGGCCCCAAGGTCCCGCAACATGGCAAGAGCCATCGCCAGTGCTACTTCTCCTTCGCCGGAGAAGACACGCGAAGCGCCGGCACCGAGCAGCGGCGAAACATCGCGAAGGTAGTTTGATCTGACGAGGATCTGAATGCCGGGGTTCAATTCGCGAGCATTGCGAATCGATTCCTCGGTTCCTGCAATCCCCGCAGCACTCAGAATCAATGTTCTTGCTCGCTCCACACCTGCATTCTGCAAGGTCTCTTTGTGGATGATATCTCCATAGACCGCTTCAATCCCTTCCTTACGAAGCATACGGACAGTTTCAAGATTCAGCTCGATCACGCAAGGGTCGATTTCGAACTGCCGTAACAGCCGGCAGATCGTACGCCCGACAGGGCCATAGCCTGCAACGAGAGCTCGATGCCGCGGTGTTGCCATTGGTTCAAGAGGAGACGTTGTGCTTGTTGCTTCAGGAGGGACCGCAACTCGACTGTTCAGGATTCGCCAGAGACGAGGCCAGCGCTTCGCGTAGGCTTCCATTGGGCCAACAAGTTTGTAGAGCAGCGGATTCAATGAGATCGTCGCAATGGCCGTTGCCACCAATGCGTTCATCGCTTGCTGATTAAAGATCTTGAGTTCGATGCCGACCGCTGCCAGGATGAACGAGAATTCACCGATCTGTGCCAGAGCCAACGCCACGGCAAAAGCCACTCGCACGGGATAGCCCAGGAATAATACGATTCCAACGGCGCTTAATGGCTTTCCAATCATCACAATGGCAAGTGTGACCAAGGTAATCCAAGGTGAAGCGAAGATCGCGGCTGGGTCAAACAGCATTCCGATCGATACAAAGAACAGCACTGCAAATGCGTCGCGCATTGGCAATGCATCGGTCGCGGCCCGAAGACTGAACTCAGATCGTCCCACGATCATTCCCGCCAGAAATGCCCCCAACGCCATGGAGACTCCGAACAGTCGCGCGGATCCAACCGCAATTCCCAACGCCATGACGAGGACTGTCAGGGTAAATAGCTCGCGCGAACGCGTGGCAGCAATTCTTCCTAAAATGGTTGGGATCAGCCGATCGCCTACGACAAAGGTCATCGCGACTAAAACGCTGATCTTGATGCCGGCAAACAGCAATCCCATCAAAATGGCGACTGGATCCCCACCCCCTTTTCCATAGATTGCTGGAAGCATCACGAGCACAACGACGGTGAACAGGTCTTCGACGATCAGCCAGCCGACTGCGATGTGCCCGACTCGCGTCTGCATCTCGTTGTTGTCCGCCAGGACACGCATCAGGACGACCGTACTGGCGACTGAAATTGCCAGGCCGAAGACGATCCCCGTACCGACGCTGAATCCAAGCCACAGACTGGCAATCAGACCGAGTAACGTCGCGACGAGGCTTTGACCGATCGCGCCAGGAATTGCAATGCGGCGAACGGCCAGCAGGTCACTGAGATGAAAGTGGAGCCCAACGCCGAACATCAGCAGAATCACGCCGATTTCTGCCAACTGTTCAGCGAGTTCCGGGTTCGCAACGAAGCCGGGCGTATTCGGGCCGACGAGAAATCCGGCCAGCAAATAGCCAACGATCGGTGATAAGCCGATCCGATGAGTCACATAGCCCATCAGCAGGGCTGCGGCGAGTCCACCCGTCAGCGTCGAAATCAGATCAAGACTGTTATGCACTCGCTCCTCCGTGAACGAAAACAGGCTCGCCTGAAGCGAGCCTGTCATTATCTTCTGAAAACCGAAACGTTGACTACTTTGTGGCCGCAGCCCGCAGTGTGCGTGGCTCTTCGACGGCTGGTTCTTTCTTGCGAGTTTCGGCTCGCTCGACAGCAGTGGCCAACAGTTGCTGAGCACCCATCAGTTGTTCTTGTGAGAAGTAGGGGCTCGGTTCCTGACCGCCACCGAGATGGCTGACAGTCTTCGCAGCCAATTGCTGCCAACTCATCTTGTCGGAAATTGTCCAAGCTGCTGCCTGAGCTGCCTGAGGATCAACTTTCCCGCTGCTGATGTGCGAGAGCAATTCATACAGAACCGGATCCTTGCTGACCCGTGAAACTGGCATCAGGCGATAACGATTGGCCGCAGTTGGTTCTGGACGTCCGTGCTGCAGGCAGACCGAGTTGAACTTGACGGCGATGATTCGTTCTGGCGGGACCGAGAAGAATCCGCCGCCACCCATGCCGCCCATGCTCATCATCGACGGCATCGGCATCGGTATTTAAGGAACAAGCTGAGAAGGATATTAATCACGACTTCAAACTGCTGACTGCTTCATCTCAGCTTCTGTCAAAATTTCAACCAGTGGCAAAGTCTGTCGCTGCGGCAAATGTCATTGAAATGGACGAAAATCATAATCGATTGGTACCAAACAAATTTCTATGGGGGCCGCCCCATCGTCGTTCTCCATCGACACAATCTCGAATCCAGGTAGAACGCCAAT
>CAXBSB010000379.1:0-3968 GCA_963977965.1 uncultured Schlesneria sp. | reverse complement strand
GTTGTGGCGGGTGGTGGCGTCCTCGACAAGGCCGTGGTTTCGCTCGTGGAGCGACGTGAATCGCCTATCCATCCTGCGTGCGAATCGCGCCGCACGACGACATTCCGCCGAGAACGCACGGCTTTGTCGCGGACAACTAAACGTGGTACCCGCATGAACGGCATCCTGTAACCACAAAGAAACGACTGCACCCGACGGCAGGGACCGAACTCGTGAGAGAATGGGCAAAGTGACTGTCAAATCCCGAAGTCTTACGACTCCGGCTACGAAGTTTCACGACTGCGACTCCGGCGAATCTCGATCCGTTCAATATGGGGGGGCGAGTCGCCGAAATCCGTGAACGAGCACCGTAGCGAGAAACAAGGTATTCCGAGCGGCGATTCCCCACACAGGAATGCCAATTGGCTTTCCGGTAACTGACTTGTCTGCTGATGCCAGTTGAGCCCCCAGTTGCTCCATCCAGGAGACGCTACGAGGCCATTCGAGCAGATTGTTGAGCCAATCCTGTGGAATACCGCTTTTCCCGACGGTCGCCCCCACAATTCCACCTGTGATTGCGGCAGTGGTATCGGTGTCGCCACCGCATCGAATCACGGACTGGATCGCAGACTGATAGTCGCGAGGAAACGACAGTGCCGCATGCAGTGCGACGGGAACGGTGCGATAAACGTAGCCTGAAACGCCGCGTGATTGTCCCATGCTTAACGCGAATGTCTCGGTCGATTCGCCGCGCTGAACAGAACCTGCTGCGGCGGAAACCAGTTCGATCAGTTCATCCGCCTCTGACTGATAGGCATTCCTCAAAGAACCCGTCAGCCGAACTCGAAATTCATTGGTGGATTCCATCATTCCCTGAGCTGCAATCTGCGCAGCAACGGCGACCGCGAATGCACCCATTTCTGCCTTCGGATCGGTGTGGGTCAAGCGAGTGGAGGCTCGTACGAATTGCTGCAGTTCCTGTGGGTCGGCAATCGAAACCCCCAGGATGGCCGCTCGCATCGCGGGACCATTACCCGCCGAAAAGACACCACTGTTCTGGGGAGAATATCCCACCCACAGCTTGATGATTGACCGCAGCGTTGCCAGGCCGATTCCTGCAGGAATTCCCAGCAACCAGCGCTTTAGATAGCCCACCAGCGATTTCTGGAACCGGTCCACGTCGCCGCCAGATTTGATCAGCGACTGAATGACAAAGCAGGTCTGTTCGGTATCGTCCGAAACCATCCCTCGCCCGAATAGAAACCGATGTCGATCGGGACTACCCAGCATCCTGATACCACGGCGTCGACTGAGTCCTTCGTAGGGAAGCCCGATCGCATCACCAATGGCAGTCCCCAGAAGAGACCCCACAATCTGATCGTGAGCGTTTGATCCCAGTCCGTATTTGCTTTCAGCCAATCGTCATTTCCTAAATGTCATTGTCGGCCTGACGAGACGTGATCTTTCGTCAGTAACCAACCTCGCGATCATTCAAATATCTTGTGGACAACTTCGCCAGCGACATCGGTCAAGCGGTGGTCGCGGCCTTGATGGCGGAATGTCAGCAGTGTGTGATCCAGCCCCAGCGCGTGCAGAATTGTCGCCTGAAGATCGTGAACATGGATTGGAGATTCGACCGGCCGATAACCCAGATCGTCGGTGCGGCCGATGATCTGCCCACCCCGGACTCCGCCACCCGCCATCAGCATCGTAAACGCAAACGGATGGTGATCTCGACCTTCTTTTCCCGGACTGGTCCCTCGCCGAACTTCATTCATCGGCGTTCGACCAAATTCGCCGCCCCAGACAACCAGAGTCTCATCCAGCAGGCCGCGTTGTTTCAGATCGCGGATCAATGCTGCCGACGGGCGGTCTGTTTTATCGGTGTTCTCTTTCAGTTTGACATTCAGGTCCGAATGATCGTCCCATGTGTAATGGTACAGTTGAACAAACCGAACGCCTCGTTCGACCATCCGTCGGGCCAGCAGACAGTTTCTCGCGAATCCGTCGGATTTTTCGTGACCAATCCCGTAGTCGGTCAGCGTCTGAGCAGTCTCTTGCGAGAAATCGAGTAACTCGGGGGCAGCCGATTGCATGCGAAAGGCGAGTTCATACGATTCAATCCGGGTGGCAATTTCGGGATCGGGCTGTTTCTGCTGGCGAATTCGGTTCAGATCGTTGATCACATCCAGCCGCAACCGTTGGTCACTTCGAGTCACCCCCGGCAGATTGCCCAGATGCAGGATCGGATCACCATCGTTGCGAAACGTCACCCCGCGGTGAGTTGATGGCAGGAATGCACTGTCCCATAACGCGGTTCCGGCGATGTCGCCCGGCCCATTGTTAGAGAGCAGCACGATGAAGCCCGGCAGGTTTTGAGATTCACTCCCCAGACCATACGTGATCCACGATCCCATGCAGGGCATGCCAAATCGAGGAACGCCGCACTGCATCAGCAATTGAGCGGGATCATGATTACTGACATCCGTTTGCATCGAACGGATCATGCAGAGATCGTCGGCGCAGGTTGCCAGGTGAGGAAGATAGTCGGAAAAGTCCATGCCGCATTCGCCGTACCTGGCAAACTTTCGCGGCGAAGCGAAAACGCGGGCACTCCCTTTGATCAATCCATCGCTGAGCCCCTCCAGAAACGATGGCGGGACCGGCTGACCGTGCAACCGCTGCATCTCGGGCTTCGGTTCGAACAGATCGTACTGACTCGGTGCCCCGGCCATGAACAGGAATATGACGTTCTTGGCGCGGGCAGGAGAATGCGGCCCCGCTGATGCGATCTTCCGCCGGTGATCAATCGCAGCGGATGCTTCGTTCCCCAGAAGACTGGCCAATGCCATTGAACCAAGACCGCAGGCCGTCTGTTCCAGAAAGCAGCGACGATGCAGTTCCGGGATCGAAGTGGTGTTCATCAATCTCTCCTTGATCAGTCGCGGGTAATGAATTCATGAAGATTCAGCAGGATCGATGCCAGGTTCTCCCAGCGTTCGGATTCGGGTCGATGCTGCTGAGTCTCAAGATACTGTTTCAGGCGAGCGACCTCGGCGCCATCGGCATGACGCCCCAATGTCGTGCGGATAGAGACGCGGATTCGATCCTCGACGGATAAGCCCGCATCTCGCATCAGTCTTTCACCCAGGGCTTTTGCCATTTCGGCAAATACCGGGTCGTTGAGGAGCGTCAGGGCCTGCAATGGTGAATTGGATCGATCGCGGCGAGTGCAGATTTCCAGGGGGACAGGGGCATCAAAAGTGATTGACTGTGCGAATGGCGATGTTCGCTGAATAAATGTGTACAGCCCACGCCGATACCGGTCCTCGCCGATACTCGGTTTCCAGACATTGCTTCCAAAAGCTTCCATCGTGACACGTTCGTTTTGCGGAGGGTAAACACTCGGTCCACCGAGCTCATCGCTGAGCAATCCACTGACCGCCAAAGCCGAGTCGCGTACTGCCTCAGCGGGAATTCGCAAACTCGCCTGTCGTGCAAGGAGTACATTATTCGGATCACGAGCGGCAAGATCCGGACGAGGGGCGGACGTTTGCCGGTATGTCGCCGAAGTGACGATCAGGCGATGCATCCGCTTGGTATCCCATCTTCCCGACGTCGAGAATTCACGTGCGAGCCAGTCCAGGAGTTCGGGATGCGAAGGAGGGTCGCCACGCAGACCGAAATCATCTGATGTCGCGACCAGTCCACGCCCGAACAACTCCTGCCACATCCGGTTGACGGTGACTCGCGCCGTGAGCGGGTTCTGGGCACTCGCGATCCAGTCGGCGAGCGCCCGGCGCCGTTCCGGTTCGCCCGTTTCCGCCGGCAACTTCCATCGGCCCAACGCCCCGGGCGTTGCCGGGGCGATTTCCTCCTCCGGCTGCTCTGGATCCCCGCGGTGCAGCAGGCGGATGACGTCGGGTTTTCGAAAGAGCCCGCCGAAAACCTTTTGCCCGTTTTCCGTGGCCCGGATCCGGCTTTCGATC
>CAXBSB010000378.1:0-3980 GCA_963977965.1 uncultured Schlesneria sp. | reverse complement strand
CCTGTGCAATGGCCAAACCGATGCTCAATTGGAAAACCGCGCACATCACGGTGAGTCGGTGAATCAATCTCGACATGGCTTCTATCCCGCTTGCGAAGGAAATTGAGTATTCCCGATGGACAACGCGTTTTCGGCCACTCGATCGCGATTTATAAATGCGGGAACGGGACACCTGGCATTCCGTAGCTTTTCTACTCGCTCGCTTTTCCTGGGAAAGCCCAAGCCACGGCTACGATCTATTGATCGTTTGTAAACGAATCGCCGCGTCAACTCGCCGACTGCTCCTCTGAGGGTTGCTTGAGATGAGTTGGAGCCTGTTGCGCCAGGCGAACCATTTGCATCAACCAGAGCCTGATTTTCTGGAGTTGGTCAGCCCAGGCGATATACAGATTTCCCATTCCCATCACAGCGGCCAACAGTGCCGCCAGAAGAAGCGGAACGCGAAACGTGTGCAACGAAGCTTGCGATGACGTGAAGATGCAAAATACTGAAAGGAAAAAATACCCCAGTGCAATCGCATGATTTTGCATGACAACCGCTTTCACTGCCGAGTTGACGGAATCATGGGTTTGTAGTGCGAAACCGAATCACTAGCGGCACTCAGTCGTACGACAGGCGGCTTGGCAGCATCTGAAACGGTCTTGTTCGATGGATTCACGTACGATAACTCGTACGAAGTGTACGGCGTAACACGACGATCTTTCAATACCCGATCAATTTGAAATCCGTTCGTCCTCGGCCAGGGTAGCCCAGGTTGAGCGTTTTCGGCCTACCTGGGTCGCAAAGCGACGAGAAGTTTACCGTTAATCCAACTTCAAGATTCTTGTGACTTCGTCAGCCCGATACGGTAATCGGTGCCACCCTGCGCCTCACGACCATCAGACGATTTTGCATTTCTCGACTGCTTTCCGCGTGTTCATTTTGAGTTTCGGTCCCAGGTGACAGGTGGATATCGATGGTAGCACCTACCCTCAGCATAATATGCGAACGGTCTTCCTGCGGATCGACTGATCAGAACAATTGCCGCCGACGGAGTATTTTCGTCAAAGTCCGGCCAGGCAGGAATGCGTAGCACAAGGCATTCACTTTGCCAAACTGAGGCAGTGATCTCGGGTGGTTTTTCGCCGAAGAAGTCGTCGCTGTATCGAAGGCGCTCCAGCAATCTGGAACCAACACCTTCATCAAGAACAATTGCGACTCCGTCGATAACGATACGATCCTGCCTCAGATCCATGACTGACACGGTAGTGCCGTTCGCAATGGATTTTCGCGCATCATCCTCAGTCGGGTAGGGACCGCGATACGCATTCGGCATCCAGCCAAAACACGCCGTCATGAATCGAACGGCACCGTTGTATGGCATCTGTGTGATCCACTCACTCCCGCTGACAAAGCACCCAGACGTTGAGCGGCCACACCGTACGACCGGGTCCAGATTGTAGAAAGTGATGGTCCCCGGTAGACCTACTTCCCGTAGTCGAGCATTGCCGTTGCCGTAGTCGATCACTCCCCACAGAAAAGATACCGATACGGGAGTCGCCAATGCAAAAATTGCGGCAGCCATAACGCGCCGATGATGCAGGAAGAACATCAACACCCAGATTCCATAGATGATCCCAACCAGGCTCAGTAGACCAAACAACAGACTGAGCCACAGACTGAGCCACACGCCCAGAATAGAAACAACGAGCAGCCGACGTGAATTCAAAACCGAAGGCTGTCGCCCATTCTCCGTCGTTGAAATGTCCATTGCTTACCTCACCCAACGAAAAACTCTCTCGGACTGACTTCTTGTTTCGACACGATTCATCTCTCAATTGTGATCGGGAGCCGCCAACACATCGCTACCAAGTCGAACCGATGCAATGACGGAATCGATCTTGCGACGGGCTCGGCTCAACGGATGCGTTGAGAACCTGGAGTCATATTTGACATCATCGGATAGTGTCCGTAACGCCGTGGAATCAAACGCCGAATCATACGGGTCCTTGAACCAACCTTTGATTCTTCCGGCGGGAATTGCGTTGGGGAACAGCGGATGCGGTGCCTGATGGGGATCTGGCTCATACTCGGGATTGGGCATTTCGACGAGCATGATCGCCGCTTCCCGCATGCCGGTGGGACCTTGTTCCAGGCATTGAACCCGATTCACAAAACTGAAATCGTGTTTTGGAATGACGATCGTACCTTGAAAGGTAAAGCCAGTTGGCTGCATCCGAGCCTTGACGATCATGCGGCCACACGACACGCCCTGTATGGAAACGACATCAACTTCGACGATCCCGCTATCGGGTGCAGCGCACTGACTGCGGAAGTAGTTACGCAAACCACCGGAACCCATAACGGGAGGTGGAATATCCGGCACGGCGTGAAAGAAGTTGATCGCGAGGGCGTCACCGTCGCCATCAGACCACACGGCCATCGACTCGTTCCGGCGAACGGCCTTCCAACCCGTCAGATCGAGTTTTACCGAATCGAGCGTTGCCATAATGGACTTTCTGTTTTCGGCTCCGTGGCCACGGAGTGCTTGTATCCACGGGGTAGCGGGGTAGCCCAGGTTGGACGTCTTCGGCCTACCTGGGTCGCAAAGCGACGAGAAGTTGCAACAAGGCGGAAGTACCGATCCCGAGGGTGACGATGAAAGCTTCCTTCGGCTCCACCACCCCGCGGCGACAACTTACGGGCGTTGTGAATGACTTAAGCTGACCGTGACAACTGATGCGTGCTGGCTGAGTGGGAGGCATTAAAAATAATAGCAGAAATGAATCCGACGAAGCCACCAACGCAACCGAAAACTTGAGAAATCGGAAAAATCAAAAGCATAGCAGCCATGGCGCCGTTTCCGCATCGCGCCGTATCTGGTGGGAGCGTCGCGTCTGGGCCACCCTGCCCACTTTCCCCAAAAGAATCTGCTATGCTGACGGGACTTGCATCGACACCAAGACTGACCGAACAACTTTCGGCACTTGATCAAAATGGTGGACGTCACTATCGCTACGAAAGGTAAGCCATGCGTCTGCGCTCGTTTACGATCATCGTGACCGTCTTCATGCTTGCTTGTGCGACCGTGCATGTCGTCAAGAACACGCGGCTTGACCGCCGGGGTGCAACACGAATCGCCCTGATTTTGAAATTGCGCCTGATCCTGTTTGCCATGCACGAGTATTGTGACAACCATGATGCGATGCCACCGCTCATTGTGGAGACTTCCAGTCCAACGGGAATCATGCGTCACAGCTGGAGGGCTGTTCTTCTCCCGTATACGGGCCCTGCCGCTGTCCCGCCATATGACCTTGAAAGACTATGGAACGATGAGGTCAATTTAAATGCGGCAAAGCGAATCGACGCATTCGGGACATTTGCGGAGGAAGCAGAAACTTCGTGCTTTCGAATTTTGAATTCAACAGCCGATTCGAGTTATGTGCCTGACGAGGGGACTCCGATCCTTGTGTCGGTTCCGCAACAGCAGATTTTGTGGTCGACTCCGCAGGACGTCACACCGGAAGAAGTATGGCTTGCCATGAAGGATGAACCAGAATTAGTGATGGTTGGCCTCTTCGGCGGATGCGTTCTTCCCATGCGCTCGATCGTCAGTACTTCCGAAGAATGTCAAGAGTTTTTGAGATACGGATCGCTTTCGCTGGAACGAAGAAAGTTTTTTCATCAAAGGATCTTAGGATCAAAAGCGATTGATGATCGACAAAAGAATTGTTCGAAAACGGCGATTCTAGAAAGTGCGTGACCCCGGTACCCTGCTCAGAACACAAGGATCTGACCGTTACTGCACAACCCCCTTCTTCAAAATCAGGTTGGCATAGATGGCCGTTTCGCCAGTGGCGACGATCGCATACGCGGACTTGGCGAAATCGTAGAAGCGAAAACGCTCAACCGGGCGCAGTTCAACCTCGCGGCCTTCGTGCTTTCGAATCACCTGGCGGTATTCATTCCAGATCGGGGGTTCGGGGGTTTCCAAGTCGACC
>CAXBSB010000377.1:0-3998 GCA_963977965.1 uncultured Schlesneria sp. | reverse complement strand
ATCATGGGTCAGGCGCTATTTTCCGACGAGCCCCAGCCCGGCGCGTGATTGCCGACGATCGAAAATGGTTCAGCGCGACTCTTGTTGCAGACGGACCTCACTTCACGTCCTGGATTGATGGCGTGCAAGTCGTCGATTGGACGGATGAACGTCCAGACAATGAAAATCCACGGCAGGGACGCCGGTTAGAAGCTGGACATTTCAGCCTGCAGGGGCACGATCCAACGACTGACCTGGCGTTTCGAAATCTGAAACTGTCCAAGACACACGAATAGGACGGGGTGCACTCCGTCATTCCCTCGTTCGCGGGAATTGGGTTTCTGCCTGCGCGGAAATGACGAAGCACCGCCCATCAGCTGAACGTCAAAAAGGCAAGGGCCTTGGAGAAAACGCATCTGTCTCTTGCGATGTGATCGAACGATTGGTCTATTGCTGGTAATGGATTGATTGTTCAACACACGTGAGGAACGGATTATGAATTCAGCACTCCGACGGCGCGAGTTTCTGCAGGCCGCGATTGCAGCCGGGACGGCAGTGGCCTCGGGGGGAATGCAGCCTCGACTTTTACAGGCGAAAGAACCTCGCAGCCCGAATGAAAAGCTGAATCTGGCAGTGATTGGCGTTGATGGACGAGGAGCCGCGAATCTGGCAGGTGTCTCGCACGAGAACATTGCGGTCCTGTGCGACATCGACGATCAGCGTCTGGAAGCTGCCGCGCGGAAACACCCTGGTGCGAAACGGGTGACCGATTATCGAGAAGTCTTCGAAGCTTCCAATATTGACGGCATCGTCTGCAGCACTCCGGATCACATGCATGCTGTTGTGGTCTCGGCCGCATTGAAACGTGGGCTGCCCGTCTACTGTGAAAAGCCACTAACGCATTCGGTGTACGAAGCTCGTTTACTGCGGCAACTGAATGCACAAGCTCGCGTTCCGACTCAAATGGGGAACCAGATTCACTCGGGGGCCAACTATCGACGCGTCGTCGAGATTGTTCGATCAGGCGCAATTGGGGCCGTTGAGCGTGTTCATGTCTGGCAAGGGGGCGGGGTTCGTTCGTTCCCCAACGTCAAACCATCGGACCCGCCAAAGCACATTCATTACGATCAATGGATCGGACCGGCCCTCTTCCGTCCGTACAGTGACGCTCATTTCCATTTCAACTGGCGGTACTGGTGGGACTTTGGTGGCGGTCAACTGGCGGACTTCGGATGCCACTTCATGGACCTGCCATTCTGGGCACTGGAACTGGGGGCTCCCACGTCCGTATTTGCCAAGGGAATCAAGGGGCACGACGGCGACAACGACTGCCCGATGAAGATGCAGGTCGACTACAAGTTTCCGGCGCGGGGCGGAATGTTGCCGGTTCATTTGACCTGGTATCACGGGGGGCTCATGCCCGAAGGTGCCGACGTCTACAAGATGGGTTCGGCCGTTCTGTTCGAAGGGACCGATGGCCGACTGATTTCAGATTACGGCACCCACAAGCTGTTCATGCAGGAAGGAAAAACTGCGACATTGGTGAAGCCATGGATCACCGATGCGGTCGGCGGTCATCACCATGAATGGACTCAGGCAATTCGAACAAATGCAACAACGTCGTCGCATTTTGAGTATGCAGGAAATCTGACCGAAGCTGTGCTGCTTGGAAACGTCAGCTATCGGGCTGGAACAGCCTTTGACTGGGATGCCAGAGCGTTGACGACGAGTTCCCCCGAAGCCAACAAGTTTCTGAAACGAGACTACCGCGAGGGCTGGACGCTGTAATATCCTTGAGTTTAACCCAAGGCTGATTCATAAGGTGCATTTTGGGAATGCCGATGAGACCTGTGTCCATTCGATCGCTGATTTTCGTTTGTGGCCTGATGCTGATCGTCTGCCATTCAAGTATGGCTCAGGACACCGTTGACTACGGTCGTCAGATCAAGCCCGTCTTGCAGGCCCGCTGCTATTCCTGTCATGGTGCATTGAAGCAGGAAGGTGGTTTAAGGCTCGACACCGTTGCTCTGGCCACCAAAGGGGGAGACTCGGGAGCCGCCATCAAAGGTGCCGACCCTGATGCAAGCCTGTTGCTGCGGCGAGTCAGTTCGACGGAAGAGTCGACTCGGATGCCGCCTGAAGGTGAGCCTCTGAAACCGGCTGAGATTGCAGCGTTAAAATCCTGGATCGCTCAGGGAGCCAAAGGACCTGCCGACGAGCAGCCCGAGCGTGATCCACACGAGCATTGGGCGTTTCGGCCACCAGTCCGTCCAGCGATCCCAGCAGTCACAAATCCCGCCTGGTCGAAGAATCCGATCGATGCATTCATCGCAGCGGAACACCAGAAGCGGGGCATCATTCCTCAAAGAGCTACCGACAAGCGAGTCTGGTTGAGACGAGTCTCGCTCGACCTGATCGGCCTGCCCCCTTCGGTGAATGAGATTAACGAGTTTCTGGCAGATGATTCGCCCGAAGCCTTTGACCGCGTCGTGACGCGACTACTCGACAGCCCTCAATATGGAGAGCGATGGGGGCGGCACTGGATGGATATCTGGCGTTACAGTGACTGGTGGGGCCTGGGGGCCGAAGTTCGGAACTCGCAAAAGCATATCTGGCATTGGCGAGACTGGATCATCGATTCTCTGAATGCTGACAAGCCATACGATCAGATGCTGCGTGAAATGCTGGCGGCTGATGAACTTTATCCGTCCGATCTCGATAAGCTGCGAGCAGGAGGCTTCCTGGCACGACAGTACTTCAAATTCAATCGGACCAGTTGGCTCGACGAAACGATTGAACATACTTCGAAGGCAATGCTGGGTCTGACTTTGAATTGTGCGAAATGTCATGACCACAAGTACGATCCCTTTACGCAGCAGGAGTACTACCGGTTGCGAGCCATCTTCGAACCGTATCAGGTTCGGACTGACGCTGTGCCGGGCGAAATCGACTTCGAAAAGGATGGCATTCCGCGGCCGTTTGACTGCAATCACGACATCCAGACATTTGTCCATGTCCGGGGAGACGATCGCAATCCCGACAAGTCCAAGGTGATGGAACCGAGTGTCCCGGCGTTCCTGCTGGCGGATCAATGGAAAGTCCAGCCCGTCAAACTGCCAACGGACGCGTATCAGCCGGGGATTCGGTCATTCGTCGTCGAATCCCACTTGAAGATTGCTGAGCAACGAATTGCAGAGGCGACTGCTGCCGTTTCTGTCGCGAAAAAGAAGCTCACGGAGGCAACGGCAGCTCATCAGGCGATGGTGGCTGTTGTGGGTGAAGATCCTCCGGCCGACGCATTGTCGGTCCTGAAGCAGACGATTTTTTCCGACAACTTTGCAGCCGAACGTCCTGATGCCTGGGAGCAGAAGGAAGGAATGTGGGAATACGCTGATGGCCGCCTGAAACAATCTCAAGCGGGAACCAAACGTGCAGCCCTTCGTCTGAGAAAGATTCCGCCGACTGACTTTGAAGCTCGCTTCAAATACATCCCGACAGGAGGTGACATGTGGAAGTCAGTCGGGATCACATTTGATTCGATCGACGCAACTCATGAGGTCATGGCATATCTGAGTTCCGTCGCGGGAGGTTCGAAATCACAGATTTCCTATCGTCACGGTGGCGACAATGTTTACCCGGCCGGGGCGATGGAGAGCCGGCGGGTCGAACTGAATCAACCGCACGAAATCGTGTTGCGAGTCCGCGGGACATTAATCAACGTGGCGATTGATGGTCAGCACTCGATCGCGTATCGGCTGCCGTTTGCTCGGCAGCCCGGTGGTATGGAACTGATTACGTTTGATGCCAAGGCCGAGTTTCTCTCTTTCGAATTGAATGAGCTTTCTCCTGCGTTCGTTCTACAGGATACCGCGGCACCCGGCAGCAAAGACAAGGCGAGTGATGGTCCCTTGCCTCTGGATCAGGCAAAGTTGGCGATGGCCATCGCCGAGAAGTCTCTGGTAACTGCCGGACTTCAGCCAGCATCGATCCGTGCTCGTTCAGAAGCTGATCGATCTCGT
>CAXBSB010000376.1:0-4002 GCA_963977965.1 uncultured Schlesneria sp. | reverse complement strand
CGGAGCAGTCGATGTAGACATGACGCGCACTCGTCTGGGACAACATTGCCAGCAGTCGATCCCGCAAAGTTGCAATTACTTCACCGGACAATTGAGTCTGCGGAGTTGCAACCACGTAACCTTTCACGACGGCAATGTTGACTCCAGACTGGCTTACAGCAGCGTCGTTCGAGATCAATGCGTCGGTCATCAGAATCGATCTCGCGTCGGTCTACTGATCATGAGAATGCACCGTCTGCAGTTCGACACCGGTTTGACGAAAAGCCTCTTCAAGTGCGTCCCGAAGAGTCGCTGTCGTCTTGAGGTCGCCAACTTCAACACCGAGTTCTACAACCGTCGTCGCAATCGCGGGTGAAATTCCTGAGATAATGCATTCGCAACCCATCAGATGTGTGGCCTTGGTAATCTTGATGAGATGATTGGCGACCGCAGTATCAACGACCGCAACACCGCTGATGTCCAGGATGAAAATCTTGGAGCGAGTTTCCGCGATTTTTGTCAGCATCGAGGTCATTAAATCGTGTGCTCGACGCGAGTCGATGATTCCCACCAGGGGTAACAGCAGAATCCCCTGCCAGATGCTCGTGATGGGTGTCGACATCTCCATCATGGCCCGATTTTGATCGGAAATCTTCTCGTTTACGAGTCGCGAGTAGGTCTCGACGACAACCGCCGTATCGAGATGAATGAGCTTGGTTACTGACCGAACCGAAGCGGCGTGGTCCCCGGAATCCGCACCGACTCGAGAAACGTCTACTAACCATTCGAGACTGAAATGCATCGCTGCACAGTACACCGGCAAACCAAGTCCGATGTGAGCATGGACTTCTCCAACTTTCCGAAGCCGAGCCACGTAGGATTCATCCAGATTGCAAGTGAGGAAGTCAATCCAATATTGCTCTTGAAGCTTGGACGCGCGGGCCTGCCGGGCAGGGTCCGAAAAGTACTCGAGATAGTCCGGCTGTTTCCGAAGCCAGACGTAAAACGCATTCACGAAGGCCGTAACTTTCGGCTTCAAGCGATTACCAAGGGCCTGAATGGCCGCGACATCGTGAGCCTCTATTCCGTAGGCATCCCGAAGCTTATTGATTGTCACGTACTTTTTCCTCGAATGCCGCGTTACGCAGACCTGCATGTTGGCAAGCCGAATTGCAATCCGCTCGAATTTTAGCAGCACGGCAGGCCCGTCCGCATGGTTCACGGCTGATAACTCACTCACGATTGCGAGCGGTCGCATTTTTTGCGAAAATGCGCATGCGTTTCGCCCAAGATTGAATCTCGCGTCAGGGAAAGCAGTGGCTTCGGTCGATGGCGCCTTCAGGTGGATGGCAGTACTGGTGAACCAGCGACGATAGCGTTCCGAATCCCCTCACAACTTGTTAATCAGGTAAGTCAGGCGAAGCGACGAGCTGACGAAACCCACGATGCAATCCGGGAAACAATTCGACGCGAAACGTCGAAACAACCACCAATCATGCGCATCAGCGCATTTCAGCCAATCTCAAGAAACATTATCCATGGATAATCGTTGACTTGCGCATTAGAATGCGGAGAACGGCAGATTTTTTGCCTGGTCAAGCAAACTTGGCATGAACTTCTCAAAAGTGGAGTCGACGATGATGTCGAATTGCGAATACAAGAACGTTTGAATCGTGTCAGCGCATGGCAGGAACCTGAGTCATTGAATCTGCCCGACGTTCGGTGTGAGCATAGGCGCATTGCTTTTCTTCTCAGGAGTCGATCTTGGAAAAGGGAGTTGTATTTGTCGTTGACGATGACCCTGCGGTTTGCAGAAGCATCTCAACGATGGTTCAGGTCATGGGGTTACATGCCGAAACCTTCGATTGTGCCGAGCGATTTCTGGAAGCAGTACCGCTGCAGCGGCATGGCTGTCTGATCACGGACGTTCGCATGCTCGGCATGAGTGGAATGCAGCTTCTGGAAAGAATGTCGGATCGCGGCTGGACACTTCCAACGATCGTCGTAACAGCCTACGCAGATGTGCGGATTACTGTCCACGCGCTGCGTGCAGGAGCTGCGACCCTACTGGAAAAGCCCTATCGCGATCAGGAATTGTGGGATGCCATTATCGAGGCCATGGCTGCGAGCGAGAAGTCTATCAAGAATAATGCGATGCGGTACGCGGTGCGACACCGTTTATCGCTGCTCACACACGAAGAATTTCGAGTCCTTCAGGAAATGGTCATTGGCACCCCCAACAAGCTGATTGCGAAGGCACTCGATATCGCTCCGCGAACGGTAGATCTCCGTCGGCAGTCCGTACTTAGAAAAATGGAAGCTGTGACCTGCATTCAACTTGTTCGAATGTTCGGAGAGGCGGGAATATCTGTCGAAGACTTACGCCCAGATTCCGACCGGGAAAGTGCATCACGTTTCTATCCGTACAAATCGAGTGACGCTTTGGTTGTTTCACAGTAATGCTTCATCGCAACTTTTTGCGGTCACCGACGAATGTCGGCCGTGTTCCCGCCTGGTGAATTCGGAACGCATGCGCAGCCAGCCTGAAAAGCCTTCCCGGGAACAGCATCAGATGAAAGAGCCGGCGACACTTGAGGAAGTTCGCAGCTATATTCTCGCTGCGATCATACATCAGGCTCGCCAACCTGTCTTCGTACTTCAGAATGATCTGTTTGCTGCCAGGCATCTTGTCGAGCGAATCGGCGACACCCCGGACTCCCTGCTGCTTCGTGAATGCGTGTCCGAGATGCGGAAGACATTGGATCGAATTTCGGCCTCTCTCTCTCTCATTGCCGAATTCGCACTCCCGTCGGCATCGGGTACCAGGGAAATTACAGCGAAGGCTTTCCTCGAAGAAACCTTTCAGATCGTGCGTTTTTGCGCCAGTCGCAACAACATTCAGTTATCGACGGATGCTTCCAAAGTTACCGAAGCACCGATGACGTTCGATCGAATGAAAGTGCGAATCACCTTGGTTCAGTGGGTGATTTGCGCGTGCGGCGAGATGTTGGCTGATTCTCCCTACGAAACAAAAGCCAGTCTCACAGCAGAGTCACTCGAAAATGAAGTCGTGATTTTCTGGAACTGTTCATCGTTTGAGCGACAGTTATTGCTGTCGGGCCATTCCTCTGGCGTTCTGACGGATTCGCGCGACTGAGAATTGTGACTGTAACACGGTAGCCATCGCCGCGGCCTCTACTTGTTCACAACCAGTTACTGAATTGCGATTCAGAATTGGGGTCTTCGACTAAAACTTCTGCTTCCGTGCGCGATACCGAATGCTTCAACGCCGCCCGATGCGCATCTTCGCAACTTGGCAGTCGAGATGTCTAAATGAATCGCGTCCTCAACCCGGAATATTCGATACATCCGTTATCCGCAGTACCAGTAGCAGGGTCCTGAAGAGGATTTTCAGCGGTCACACCGTTGAGCTTGCTGGAGCAGCTGTGTTATCGCCTTTTTCTCGCTGAGAGGACAATGAACACTATGAACCGCAAACAATGGACATCTGTTGGGGCTGAGGGGCTTGCGGTGCTCGTCCTGTGCGGTGCGGTGACAACAGCAACCTCCGCAGTTGCCGGTCCGCCCGTTCCGCCTGCCGTTGCCAATAAAATTGACAAAGTGATTCAGCGTGTGACAGAGCCTGAAGGGGAGCTGACGATTTTGCACGGGCGTTCCAAGGTGCTGACCTTTCGTCGCCCTGTGGCTCGTGTATCGATATCAGATCCTGAGGTTGCAGAATTTGTCGCATACCGTGAGGAAGAGGCGGAATTCATTGGAAAGCGAGTCGGGACAACCACAGTCAGTATCTGGACCGGCGTTGGGGAAGATGTGCAGATTCTCAGTTTCCTGTTAACAGTCGAACCTGATCAGGCGCCGACCAGTCGCCGTAATCTTGAATTGAAGCGGTTGGAGCGACAGGTCAATCTCCTTTTCCCAAACAGCACCGTTCGGCTGTATCCCATGGCAGATAAGGTGATCGTGAAGGGGCAAGCCAGGGACGCTGAAGAAGCAAACAACATT
>CAXBSB010000375.1:0-4007 GCA_963977965.1 uncultured Schlesneria sp. | reverse complement strand
GCGAGACGCTGACGCCACCCGATGACGTCGTCGCTGCGCTGCCAGCCGCATCACCTACAGACACGTTGGAAAACCACGTGCCCTTGACGGTAGCGCTGGCAATACCAAGATCTCGGAGCAACTTGGTGTAGTCGCTACGCGTGGTTACCTTTTCAACCACTTCTTTTTCGTAGTTGTCAGCAACTGTGCTCCAACTCACCTCAACTGGCTTCTGACCAAGTGCAGTAATCTGCGCCTGCACCTGCTGGGGCGCAGTACCCCCCAAGACCTGCCGCGCATTCAGGGATCCTTGCAAGCTCAACACGCCATGCACATCAGACTCGATGCGGGCATCAAAGGCCTGCAGTTCGGCCAGGCTGAGATCGGCCAGATCCACACCCCGCTGGAGCGCGGTTTTCACCGCATGGGCCACCACCTCGTGCGCGTCGCGGAAGGGCAGGCCCTTCTTGACCAGGTAGTCGGCCAGGTCGGTGGCCAGCAGCAGCGGGTCCTTGGCGGCGGCGGCGCAGGCCCAGGTGCGGGGGCACGCCCCGGTGGCGGCAGTGGAATCGGCGGCGGAAACATGGGTGGAGGCGGTATGGGAGGCAGTCGCCCATCAATGCCATCATCCTCCCGTCCCAACATCGGCAGCGCACCTGGTTTCGGCGGAGGCGGAAGTAATCGCCCTTCGAACGGATTGGGAAGCGTTGGATCCCGGCCCGGCGGGGGGTTAGGCGAACGCCCTGAAATCGGCAGTCGACCTGATATTGGTAGCCGACCCGGAACTGGCAGCGGACTTGGCAATCGCCCTGATTTCAACGGAAGCGGCCTCAACAATCGGCCTTCAACTCTACCCGAACGACCGGGGACGGGATCACTGCCAGGTCTTGGCAACCGCCCAGGAACAGGTCTCGAAAACCGGCCAGGCGTGGAGAATCGTCCGGGTCTGGAGAATCGTCCGGGCGTCGCAAACCGCCCGAGCGCACTTCCCGGGATGGATAACCGATTTCCGAATGCGGGTAATCGTCTTCCAAACCAGGGGGCCAATATTCAGGATCGTCACAACGATCTGCAGAACCGGCTGCAGGATCGCGGCAACCTGCAGAACAATCGACAGGACGGGATGAATAACCGTCAAAACAATCGCCAGGATGGCATGAACAACCGACAGAATGATCGCCAGAACTGGCGAGACAACAATCGCGAAGACTGGCAGAACTGGGCCAACAACAACTATGGGAACTGGCACCACGACTACTGGCACGGCGGATACGGTGGGTATTGGAACAACGCCTGGGCTCGTTATCCCGGCTGGGCGGCATTCGGGATCACAACCTGGGGCCTGAACCGCCTCGCCTATGGCTTTGGCTTGTGGGGCTATTCCAATCCCTACTACGTCGCTCCGGCCCAAACGACTCAAATCGTCTACGATTATTCGCAGCCGATCATTACCCAGCCCGCTGCGGCCCCGCCACAAGGATCGGCAGCCCCGGCCAATCCTCCCGCAGCCGGAAACACAAACTCGGTCTTCGATCAGGCTCGTTCAAGCTTCTACGATGGTGACTATCAGGGAGCACTGGCTGGTATCAATCAGGCTCTGAAAGAAACGCCCAAGGACACCGTCCTGCACGAGTTCCGCGCGCTCGTCCTGTTTGCCCTTGGGAATTTCAACGAAGCTGCTGCGACAATTCACCCTGTTCTGGCCATCGGACCCGGTTGGGACTGGGCCACATTGGTTGGCCTGTACCCGTCGGTCGATGTCTACACAGCGCAGTTGCGTCGCTTGGAAGATTACACCAAAGCACATCCAACAGGTGCTGATGGCTACTTCCTGCTCGCCTATCACTACATGAGTTGCGACCACAAGGACGCCGCTCACAAGACATTCCTGAAGGTCGTAAAACTGCAGCCCAAGGACACTCTGGCGGCCGAATACGTCAAGATGACCGCTCCGGCCCCAGCGCAGAATGACGACAACCCGACACCTCAACCACCACCGGAACCTGCCATTGCTCCCGAGAATCTGCTGTCCATCAAGGACATTACAGGGAATTGGAGTGCCGCGGGTGGCAACAACACAAACTTCAAGCTGGAACTGACGGACAACAAGGAGTTCACTTGGTCATACACTCAAGGCGGCTCCCCGCAGTCGATGAAGGGAGTTTACGCTCTCGATCAGAACAAACTCGCCTTGGAACCCGATTCTGGCGGAACAATTCTGGCCGAATTGAGCAAGAAAGGATCAGGCTTCCACTTCGCCACGATCGGAGCTCCCGACAACGATCCCGGCCTGGATTTCACCAAATAGAAACCAGTACTCGTCCTCCTCTACGCAAAGTTGTCTTCGCGGCTTGCAAGCCAACAATCAATCCAGCGCCCGTCGTTCACCGTTCCCGTCGACGTGCCGACCATTTGTAAGGACTTGCACGGATCTTTTCTGATAAACGACATTGCCGTAAGAACCGCTTGGTAAAAACTTTCCGAACATTTTCCGGATCAAATTTTTGTGAACAGCGGGAGGCTTGAAGGACGCGCCACAGGACAGTAGAATCCCGACGCATCGCCCCTATAGCTCAATTGGTAGAGCATCTGACTCTTAATCAGCAGGTTCTTGGTTCGACTCCAAGTGGGGGCACTTGTTTTTCTCGCCAGCTTCTTGGCGATGCAACAGCAAGCCGAATCGAGAGTTACGATACCTGACGGTGTTCGTCAGCGCGGTCAAAATGCCTTGGAATCGTAGGTAGTACTACCTAAATTCAAGGAAACGCGCAATGGCACGCACACCACGTCTTCCTGCCTACACCCTTCACAAGCCCAGCGGGCAGGCTCGCGTCTACATCGACGGGAAGTCGGTCTACCTGGGCGAATACGGCAGCGAAAAATCCCGAATCGCCTACGGGGAAGTCATTTCCCGGCACGCTGCTGGGATGCCGATCGATCCGCTTGCGAAGGGAATGCCCTCGACCGGTCCTGATGCCGACACGGGCCCCACAATTGCGGAGTTGCTGCTCGGGTACTGGCATCACGCGAATGAGTACTACCGCGGTCCGAACGGAAAACCGACTAGCGAAATTCATTGCTTGCGATCGGCGCTCAAACCACTCCGGCAGCTATTTGAACTCACGCCTGCTGATGAATTCACGCCGTTGATGCTCAAGACTGTCCGGCAGAAATACATCGAAGCCGGTTGGACTCGTCTGAACATCAACAAATGCGTGTCCCGAATACGGTCCGTATTCCGATGGGGCGTCGAGAACGGTTTGGTTTCGGTCAACACATGGACTGCACTGAAAGCACTCTCGCCGCTGTCGGCCGGTCGGTCACCGGCGGCCGAGGGGCGGAAGCGCGGTGCGGTCTCAGATGAGCAAATCACCGCCGTTCGCAGCCATTTATCGCAGCGCAATCGCGACCTGCTTGATCTGATGCTTCTCACAGCGTCTCGTCCCAGTGAACTACTGGCAGTTACCTGGAATCTGATTGACCGGACTTCTGACGTCTGGGTAGTCGACCTGGTGACGCACAAGAACTCACACCGTGGCAAATCTCGAAAGATCCACTTCGGCCCCAAGTCTCAATCGCTTCTGCTGCGGTATATGGACACCCCGCCCAACGAACGGATTTTCCCGTCGCGGCGGGATACGTTCAGTCAGGCGATTGCATCTGCCTGCATTCGAGCCAAAGTTGCCAAATTCGTACCTCACGAATTAAGGCACACGGCGGCGACGCGGATCCGTGATAACATCGGCATTGAAGCGGCCCAGGCAATGTGTGGTCACGCGTCGCCTGACATGACGGCTCACTACTCGTCAAGGATGGATGGGATTGCAGCGAAAACGGCGGCGCAGGTCGGTTAGTACGAATTGAGATCGTGAGTTCAGCATAACTTCAAAAATTCTCAGATTTCCAAACAAAGTCGAATACGGTCAAACAGAACGCAAACAGTATGCAAAGTTGATGCAAATACGTTCGAAGCCTTCTTGTGACATGCACCAGAAGGCTTCGAACGTATTTGCATCAACTTTGCATAC
>CAXBSB010000374.1:0-4047 GCA_963977965.1 uncultured Schlesneria sp. | reverse complement strand
GCTCAAAATTCAGATCGATCTGCTGGAACAAGTTGTTGTAGCGGCTTTGGGTGAAATCAACGTATCCACCAAACCCCAGAATGACTCGATCTGCAAACGGCAATTCTGTCATCCATCGTTGCTGAGCTCCCAAAGTCCCGTTCGGGTTCCCTGTGATGCCATTGTAGTTCATCATGAACTGGCCACTATACAGCGTGACCTCTTCAAAGATAGAACCGCGGTGATGGAATACTCCGACACCGGCATAGGGTTGCTGTCCGCCGAATTGCTTTCCTTCAGTCCCCTGAACTGAAAAGTAAGTTTGACTTTGCGGGTCGAAAACGGAGGCAAATCGCTCGGTGAAGATTGGCTGCCCCTGTTGCGCGAAGGTTTGCGTGCCGGAAGTCGTTACGAAAACCACACCGACGATAAACGCCGACAGACGGAATAGAGGGTTCATAGTCAAACTCAAAATGAAGAACGGGAGTAG
Source organism: uncultured Schlesneria sp. (assembly GCA_963977965.1). GTDB lineage: Bacteria > Planctomycetota > Planctomycetia > Planctomycetales > Planctomycetaceae > Schlesneria. Next base: position 3,578 of record CAXBSB010000374.1, on the reverse strand, counting down.
TAACAGTCAATTTCATCACGATAATCGTCGCTGCTGTTGTACCAGCAACTGCATTTGAGAAGTCAATTTCAGCAGAAATTGCCGCCCAGTCCTTTGCGGAGCGCCTTCAGTGGTAAACGAAATCGGATGTGTTGGGGCCGATGGTTAGCGGTGATTGGCTGGTTCTGGTGGTTTGCGCGGATTCGCTATCTGGATACGTAAATCGCCAGCCCTCGAATGTGTTCGCGAATCTCTTCTGGGTTCCGCCGGTCGAGTACGGCCAACGTCTCGAAAATAATCCCGGTGTCGATCTGCATTTACGATGCTTCCTTTTCAGAGTGGATGGTCAGGCCTTTGAATTCCGCCAAGTCATCGCCGGGCCCGCCCTTGGGTTCGCTGCACATACTTGGCGTTCGCGGAACACGATCCCGGCTTCCAGGCGTCAAACCGAGTTCTCTCAACATCGCCTTCACCGTCAGCAAAAACCGATTGACCTTCGATAGATCACCTTGCTCACGCGCCAGCCGGACATTGCCCCATGCGAGCACAAGCGATTCGACGGCCATCAGGTCGCCCGACGTGAGGTGTTGCCGTGCAATCAACGTCTCACAGACCGATCGCCATAGTTGCCGATCTGTTTCCGTGCACCAGGCTGGAGCGTCGGGAACGGTTTCGATTAGGTCGCAGGGTAATGCGGCGTCAGTTCGTACGGTCTGAGCCAGTGCTGCAGGAGCCGGTTTTGGTCCGCTTTTCATGTTGATACCTCGAAAAAATCGTGAAGTGGTCTATTGATAAAATGGGTCGTCTGGTTGGTTTCGGGGAGTGGCCCCGCCCACAAAATGACGGTACCACCTACCCTGTATGCACTTGCGTCATTTGATCGCTTCCTTTGTCCGCATCGCATAACCCCTACCCCTCGGCCCCCCCCATCCCTCGCTCGCTTTGCATCATTCCGCCTCCGCAACGGAAAACCCGTTTTACGCACCGCACAAAAACACTCAGGAAGGCCTCTGGCTTCGCGTATACCGCGTCGGAACCACTTCGGACGATTGACCGGTCGCGTGTCGTCATCGAGTAGCGTCTGCTGGTGGTGTTCATCTGCGTGCTTTCTTTCCAGGCTTCGCGTATGGATCAACCATTGGCTTCGATTCACCTGATTCAGTAAGAACCACCATCCACCGACACGACCGGCAGCGATAACGGTTTCCGGTAGTGATCTCGTCGAGTTCTTCGCAACCGCATTGCGTGCATCGAGGGACTGCTGGTGAATCGAACAGGGTTTTCTGTGTGCTCATGCTGGTCTGCCCCCAAGAGCTTTTTCGACGTTCTCAAAATCGACTGTACTGGTCGGACAGTCGGACAACTCTGTCCGGCCCTCTCGACCGGCAGGGGGGTCGGACAGGACAGTGCCCCCTAAAGGGGGGGCACCTGTCCGAGTCCCCCCGGACTGGCGGGACAACACCCCTGATTTGTCCGAGGTGTCCGAGGTGTCCGAGGTGTCCGACCCCCGATTTTCAGTGAGTCGATATCCAGGGTATTTCGCTGGATTCTTCGCGCTGCCCTTGATGACGGAACACGTCTCGACGTTTCCTGATTTGATTAGATCCACAAGAATCGGCCCGAATGTAGCCCCCGACATTCCGGCTTTTTCCCGCAGCTTGGTTTCCGTTTCGCCATCGGGATAAAACCGAAAAGCGGTCAACGCGCGGTCAATCTGCTCCTGATGCTTTTGGCGCTGAATATCTTCGCGGGTCGGTCCGGACTGGTCGGACTCTTTCCGCTTTGGTCGGTCCGACTTCAACGCCTTTGGGTCAAGATCGTCTGCCATGACGTAGGCAATACCATCACGCCGCAACACAAAAGGATCGATTGGCTTGAAACTGCGGAGAGCAGCGTCTACCACAATCGCGCCATCTTCTTCGTGTGGTCGCAATACCAAATGCGTATCAGCCGCCCGGCTTTGGGCACCCGCACCACTACCAACATCGGTTACGGATTTCCCGGACTGGTTCCCCTTGCTGGAGTGATGCACGCAAACGAATGCGGCCCCCAGGCGAGCAGCAACAGCGTCTAACAGATTGTAGAGCTTGGTCACATCGCCATTAGAGTTTTCATCCGACCCCGATGGCTGGAGTCGATACCATGCGTCCAGGATGATGACTGAGAATTCCCCCGGCTTGGCTTTCAGAAGTTCAGCCGCAAGAAAGTTTAGATCCTGCAATTCGCCGCGAAGATTTACACAAGTGAAGTTGTCGGCGTAGTCCGCTTCATTCACTCCAAGAAACTCGGCAACCTTATTGAGTCGATGCGATAGTGTTTCGGGGTGCAATTCGTTGTCAACGTACAGCACATTTCCCCGTTTGCACCAGAACGCGCCGAGCCACTTCAAGCCGCATGCTATGGAAAACGCCAATAACAGCATCAACCACGATTTCCCGGTCTTGCTTGCGGCGATGACGTTCATCGTCTCGCCGATTCGCAGTAGCCCCCCGATTAGTTCGTGGCGAAGTTCGGGGAATTCTCGCATCAGATCGACTGCACTACGAAACTTGAGCCGTGAAACCGGTTCCCCCTCAACTGGAGCAGCGTCAACCAGCCGATTCAGTTCCGCAACAATGTCCGCCGGTTCCGCTGCTTCGCCGAATGTCTCGAGCCAATCGACGAAATCACCTTTTTCCCGCAACCCCGACAGCGTCACAATCTTCACGATGCAACCGAGCGCCCGTAGGATCTCGGACACATTGCGAGCGTATTCCCGTCCGGGTTCGTCATTGTCTGGCAGGATTACGACTGTTTTTCCCGCCAATGGTGACCAGTCGGTTTTCTGTTCTGATTTCGCTCCATTCATTGAAGTTGTGGAATTCAGGCCGAGCGCTGCCAGACTATCGGCAACCCCTTCGCCCTCGACCACGTAAACCAACTGCGCCGAGTGGAGTAGGTTAGCGCGATACGGCAACCTGTATTCCGGTCCTGCCAATCCCCAACCGCCCGGAAACTTCGATACCGGCCTGAATGTCTTTGGTTCAAAGCGACAAATCCGGCTGTATTCATTTCCCGACAGATCGCAGTACAGATGCACGCCAACCGGTTTACCGAGACGACTGGCAAGAACGTCAACGCCATCTTGTGCCGTAGGGTATAGCGTGGCTGGTGCCTTCACCGCTTTTGCTACTGGCTTCGATGCCACTGGCCGAGATTGTGGCCGATGTGAACCGAGTCCCAGGTGATTTGCGATAGCTTCGAGAGTCTGTGGAATTGTCCAATCGTTCAACCACTGGACAGCCGCAATACCGTCGCCATTGCCCTTCGAGAAACATTGATTGCAGTAGACAGCGCCGGTTTCCTCGACGTCATCCAACGCGCGAAATCTATCGGTTCCCCCACATTTCGGACAGGGACCATGCCGGGTTGTAAGTGACTCGGCAGCGAACCCAAACGCGGGAAGGATGTCAGAAGCCCAGCGACCACGGCCAGCATTCTTCACGTCGAGTATAGATGCACGATGTCTGCCTGAATCGTGATTCGATCCAGGCTGAAACCCGTTGCTCTGATGTCGATCCGTCGTCATGATTCTATCCGATTGGTGTCGGGTGTTCAGT
>CAXBSB010000373.1:0-4070 GCA_963977965.1 uncultured Schlesneria sp. | reverse complement strand
CGGCCCAGACGCATCCCCTGTCGCGCACTTTTGTTCGCGTCGTAGAGGTCGGCAATAATGAAATCCTGGCTGGCCGGAATCAGCAGATCTTCGCGATTGTCGTCGAGGAACCGGTAGGCGGCCGCGCGTGACCGCGAAATGGAACCCATGTCATGGAAGACACTCAATCGCAACCGTTCGAACAGATAACGATCCTTGGTCAGTTCCTGAACATCCTGCTCCGACAGAATCTCGCGCTGATGAAACACGTCGATCAGCATGCCGTAGTAATCATTCGGGTCGATCGGATCTGCCAGTTGCTGAGCTCGGCAGACCGCCAGAGCGTAATCACGGAACGTGACATCGACAGGAGGCAGCAGGTCCAAAGGCTGAATTGCCATCCGCTGCATTCGTTCCGCCGCACGCCAGAACGCTTGTTTCGGTGTGACCTTTTTTGATTCTCCGTCAGGAACCGCCTGGTATCCGGAAGCCAGTCGCATCAGGATATCGAACATGGCTCCCGTCAGCACTTGTGAAAAATTGTGCGGACTCGTTTCGTTCTGCATGTCCGACATGCGTTTGTTGTTACGGGCGGTGCGAAGGTAAGGTCGTCCCGAGACGGCCATTCCGAACTCTTCTGCGATTGACGATAGTTCAGTCGCGTCTTCGATCTTGCCGTTACTCGCCACAGCCAGTCGACGTCGCAGTTCGTTGTTCCGTAACGTCAGCAGGATCGCGGTCAAATCGCCGATAAACTCGTGAAATGCGGCCGTCTGAACTGAACTGCTTTCATTGAAGTAGGGACGTACTCCATCCAGAACAGCGTGCCCGAATTCATGATGGACGATGTCGGAGGACAGACAGGTATAGACTGTGCCGCGGTCCCCCTCGAAGTAGTAAAACTGAAGCGACTTGCTTGCGCGATCGTAGTAGGCGTTCTCACCCTCCCCGGCGTGCGGAACCACGATCAGGCGATTCCCTTCAAAGGCCCACGAGATCCTGCGTCCCAACCCTTCACCACTCTCAAAAAACGCCAAGGTCCCCTGCAGCAGTGTCCAGACACTCACCTGATGGAACTGATACAGTTCCGTAGTCTTGCTATCCAGAACCTTTCCCCGGAACACGAATTTCTGCTGAGCTTCATCCCATTCTGCGGGCGGAGTCAGGACATCTTTGTCGGTGTCGTAATCCACAATGGCAAACCGGGCACTGGTCGGGCCATCTGCCAAGCCTGGTTCCCAGTCGACAAACGCTTCGTCAAACGCGAATTCGGGCTTCTCACGAGCGACAAATGGATCTTGCACATACGTCGTGAACGGGAGCATTAACCCGCTCTTCTTTTCAAACGACGAAGGCAGATACCTTGCGGCAGCGTACAGCCTGACACGCTCATCAGGTGAAATATGAATATCAGAGATCCCCGTTCGCGATTTCGCTCGGGTGCGTCCTTTAGTTTCTGCCGTTGCAGCAACTTTCTTGACGGCTTTCTTCTTCACTTTTGCAGGCTTTTGGAATCGCCTGCCCCGGATGCTTTAGCCACTGGCCCGCTCCTGAATACGTTTGCGTTTCGACTTTTCAGGGACGGAACGAGTCTGGTTGTCATCCAGGGGCGCTGTCAACAATTTACTTCTCGATATTCCCGGATTGGTCAGACACGCGATTTCCGGATTGGTCAGACACGCGTTTGTGTGTTTGTGACATGACGACCGGAACGCGTTCACGACGGCGTGCCAGTCCTGGCAGCCCTGTGACGATTGAGTTCCCGAGCCGTTAAGACACGGCTGCGCGGGAAACGACGGTACCGCGTGCGACAATTGCTGCGTCAATTCGCTCGATTTGAGCCGCGGTCAGTTTCCACGTCATTCCGCCAGAATTATCGATGATCTGGTCAGGTCGCTTCGCACCGCAAAGTGCCGACGTGATCCCAGGTCGCTGAATCGTCCAGTTCAAAACCACCTGTGCCAGTGTCTTGCCGGTTTCCTCAGCCAGTGGCCGAAGCTGATCCAGGAAGTCCTGATTCTTCGTCCATTCTTCTCCCGAAAACATCGGGTACTTGCGCCGTCCGTCTTTGGGGTCAAACTGAAAATCGCGAGGCAGCTTTCCCGCCAGCAGACCCTTTAACAGCGGCCAATAGATCATCAAAGACACGTTTTGCTCAAGACACCACGGCAGTTGCGATCCTTCAATCTCGCGTTGCAGCATGTTGTAGTGCGGCTGATAGGCGGAAATCGGGCAGACTTCGTGAAACTCGATCAACTGGGCGAGCGAAAAGTTTGAGACTCCCACGCTGCGGATCTTGCCGGATTCCAGCAGTCCCCTCAGTGCTGCAGCCGATTCAACAATGGGTGTCTGAGGATCGGGAGCATGCAGGTAATAGAGGTCAATCCAGTCCGTTTGCAACCGTCTCAGGCTGGTCTCACATTGCTGCCTCAACGTTTCCGGACGGCCGTCTTTCCGCTGAACGCCCCCTTCCCAGTGAATCCCCCCTTTGGTGGCGATCACGATCTTGTCGCGTTGAGAACCCAGAGCCGTGGCGATCATCGATTCGCTCTCGCCCGCGAATCCGTAGGAAAAAGCGGTGTCGAAGAAATTGATCCCGCTGTCGACTGCGGCTCGCAGAGTGGCCAGGCTGTTGGCTTCCGTCACATCAAGACTGGTAATACCAGAGATCGGCCAGCAACCCATGGCAATCGGAGTCACCAGGATGTCTGTCTTGCCAATCGGACGTAGCGGAAACGTCATTGCACCAGGCCCTTGGTCAGCGCCATGAATGCCGTTTCCAGGTTGACTTCTTCTTCGCGGAACAGGGTGAGCTGAAATCCGTTTTCAATCAGCAGAGTGGGAATGGCGCTGTAGTCGAAGGTGTCTGCTTTCAGAGTCGTGTCGATGTTGCCTTTAACGATTTCGACCTTCCCCACGAGATCACATTTTTCCAGCAACTGAGCCGCTCGCTCCATGTTTTCTTTGACTCGAATCTGCAGCATGATCTGCTGGCGAGCCTTGCGCATCACTTCGTCGACGTAGCCATCAACGATCAAATTTCCCTTTTCGATCATCCCGACTCGCGTACAGACGTCGGCCAGTTCGGGCAGAATGTGACTGGACACGATCACTGTCTTCTTGAGTTCCCCCAGCTTCTTCAACAGGTTGCGGATCTCAATACGAGCTCGCGGGTCAAGACCGCTGGCGGGCTCATCCAGCAGCAGGACCTGTGGTTCGTGCAGCAAGGTTCGAGCCAGCCCGATACGCTGCGTCTGTCCTCGCGACAACTGATTTACCATGGCATCTCGTTTGAAAGCCATGTCCACCAGTTCCAGCTTGTCTTCGCAAACCTTGCGACGGGCGGGACCATTGATGCGATACGCTGCGGCGAAGAATTCCAGGTATTCAATGACGGTCATGTCGTCATAGACACCGAAGAAATCGGGCATGTAGCCCACCAGTCGCCGGATTTCACGCTGGTTGGTGTAGATCGACTGACCGCACACATACGCTTCGCCGTAATCGGGATTCAGCAGCGTTGCGATCATTCGCATTGTCGTGGTTTTGCCCGAGCCGTTCGGTCCGATGAAGCCGAAGACATCGCCCTCTTTCAGCGAGAGATTGATCTCGTTGACAGCGATCAGGTGCCCGTAACGTTTGGTCAGTTGTCGAGTTTCGATCATGATGTCAGCGGCGCAGGAGAAGTATGGAAAAACGCAAAGTACGAAGAATCACGGGACTTTGTCGAAACGTTCAATTTCGCGAGAAATGTCGCTGCCAGATCGGAAGAGCACACGTCTGAACTCCAGTAACGTTTCGGAATCTCGTATGCCGTCTTCTGCTTGAAAAAAAAAATTGCTCTGCTAATCGATTATCAATCTCCACTGCAATAAGCGGTGCGCCACTTTCTAAAATTGCTAAGGTCAAAGACCCAAGACCCGGACCAATTTCTAAAGCTACATCGTCCTTATTTATTTCAACTTGGCGCACAATTTTCTGACAGGTATTTCCGTCAATCACAAAGTTCTGGCCCAGACCCTTTGATGGATTTAAATCTAACTTCGCGGCCAATTCGCGGATCTCAGTTGCGCCAAGCAGCGTCATTATTC
>CAXBSB010000372.1:0-4102 GCA_963977965.1 uncultured Schlesneria sp. | reverse complement strand
ACTGACTGCATTACAGGCAGTCGACCTGGAAGGAACGATGTTCACAGACCAGGCGGTCGGCAAGCTGGCAGGAGTGAAAAACCTGAACTCACTCTGTCTGAACCGTCTGAAAATCTCGGGCAAAACACTCGAAAACCTTGAAGACTGCGCCAGGCTGCAATGGCTCAGTCTGAACGGGACGGAACTGAGTGAAGAAGGATATCGCAGCCTCGCCGTTTTGTCAGAACTCGTTGCATTGTTATTGAATGACTCCAAGCTGGACAATCAGGGACTGGCCTCGATTGGCGAATGCGGGTCACTTCGAGAACTGGAATTGTCTCGCACATCAATTACCGCTGCCGGATTGGCTCCGCTGGCGAAATTGAAGCGGCTGCAGAAGCTGCGACTGGCAGAGACAAACATGACGGGTTCCGGCTTGTCCAGCCTGAAAAAAATGGAACGGCTTGGTTATCTCGATCTGACGAAATGCCAGATGGATCTGACGAGTTGGCAGGAACTCGGCGAACTGCAATCTGTCAAATTCTTCTTGCTTGACGACACTAATCTGACAGATGAATCCATCGAATCGATGAAAAACATCAAACCGATTGCATTGAAGTTACAACGTACAAAGGTAACGGCTGCAGGATTGAAGCGACTGGCCAATTCCTCAGAACTCAAAATGATCGATCTGACTGGAGTCGCATTGAAACACGAGGACGTTGAGACGCTGTCAACGTTTCGGACCCTGGCCCAGATTGATGTGACAGACACAGGCCTGAGCGACGAGGCCTTCGAAAAGCTGAAAGAAGCTCTCCCACGCTGCCGTGTCCTTCGAACCGATCCCAAATCAGAAGCGTCCGGCGATGCTCAATGAAAGCCGCGATAAAAGCCAGCGAGCAGCCCGTTTATGTGTGGCGTCTCGCGTTAACTGCAGGTGTTTGGCCACGTCGCGCAGTGAACCTGAATGGCACGTTCGACTACTCGATTGTCGAAGTCCTCCTTCGTGCTCTCCGAGTGCTTCGTGGTAGAAGAATTTGTTGACCACGAAGCACGCGAAGAGGGGAGTGCTGCGCTGGATGCGTTCCAGCCCCCCTCAGGCTATCACTGCGATTTCGAGTCGGCGACCTCACTGTCCGATGGCGAATGTTTCCCTTTCTTTTTCCAGCCCAGGAACCACAGGGCAATTCCTGCGAGAAACATCAAATTAACCACCTGAAATAGTCGTCTTCCCAAAATCCCGCCTTGGCCTGCGGCCGGCTGCTCCTGCGGCTCAGGAAATCGGGAATGAATAATGTACCCGGAATCTGTCCGCTCCCAGTTCCCGTCCACGGCGCGAATCGCGGCAAGCTCCTGAAAGCAGAGGTATAGCGGACCATTAAAGTTGATCGAGTTGCTCACAATCGCGGCCGAATTCGATCCTGCCGCCACTTGCACCGTAATGTTGCCAGCCGCCACTGACATTCGCTCAGTAATCTCGCTCAGCCTCGCATTTTGAAAGGACGCGACAAATGGAACATGCAATCGCAGGTCATCAGCAAGACGTTCGCTGGAGACCGGTCCAATGTGCAGCGGCTTTTCGAAAGTGATCGAGAATTGCTCACGGGCAGATGTCAATCGATTGGCTGCGTCCCCGCCACCAGTCGATTTGATGTTCGACTGCCACGCATTAATGCGCTCCGCGGTGGGGATTGCAAACAGATCGCATTTAATTCCCTGCTGATGTGCAAGCAGGGAGGTTTTTAAGGCGGTTTCGAGGAGTTCAGCCGAATAGCGAGCATCAGGCCCAAATTCCTCGAAGTACGTCTGCACTTCATTCCACATTTCCTTGATGCGAAAGTTCCTGGAATACAGGTCAAAGGCGCGCTTGGACAGAACCTGAAGCCCAGTCCTCCTCCAATCCGATCGACTATCAGAAGGGTATTGTGTGTCCGCCTCGATCGACTTCGCCCTTTCCTGCAAACTTCTCACGTACTCGATTTTCTCATCGTATTTGTCCAGTAAAGCGACGTATCGGCGAGCGATGTCCAAGGTAAGTCCGTCAGGGGCGGCCCATAAGTTATTTGCCGCCTCGTTCACAGCAGGAGCGTACCAATCAGACTGAGTGGAATCCTTCAACGCAGCGAGGTACGCGTCCATCCGGCGCTCAATCAATTTCGCGTTTTTCAAGTCGGATCGTTGCCAGGCGACGATAGTTCGCATCTGCTGCAGGTAAGAACGCTGATCTGCGAGCTTGAGGAATACGACCAGCTTGGCGAATCCGACCGCGATTCGGTGACTGGGTGATTTATCTGAGAAACTCTCGAGTTCCTCGACACATTTCTGCAGAGCAGTGGCATCATCCCGAAGAACGCCAACAGAGATTTTCAAGAATATCGGGTTCAAGTCATCAACAATCGCGGGATCGTCAATCCGATGGGCCGCATGTCCCCGTTTTGGTTCACTGGGCGGCTTACTGTCGACTTCCTGTGCCCAGACAGAAATGGTTCGAGCCAGGCAAATAACTACGGCGACGGCGGTTACGTAATGATTCACGGTGATTCCGCCTTTTCGGTGAGACTTTGCTGAACCGCGAGATATCGCGCTGCGGTGTCATTCATCCAATTGCCGAGTTCCTGCATCGTACTTGCGTCACGCGCGTCATTGAATTCAATGATCCACTGGGCGTCTTGAATAATCATGCTGTACCGACGACGACTTGAATCGGTCTTCGGTTGTTCGAATCCGACGCCGACAATATCACCGCGCCATCGACCGGTTTCAGGTCGGAGCTTCATTTCAAAGGTTGATTTTAAACTTCTCAATAACGCTGCCGCATCGCGTTCGGAGTCGAATCGACTCACAGCCGCAGATTGATCAGTACCGATAACTCGCCACCCAACCGCGTAAGACCTGCAAATCTGCTCATATTCCGCAGGTCGATCCAGGTCTTTGACGAACCGGCGAAATCCGGGAAAGTCAATTGTTTCGATGGACACCTTTTGATCGTGTTCCAGCAGCGACGACAATCCTGTCGGGGGCTTCTGCAGATCCGTTGGAACCGCCCCCGGGTATGCAATCGTTCGCTGGCTGACGTTGCGATCTGCAAGAACATCCCGCAGATGTACCTTTGGATTCCTGGCAACTAATGCTTCCCAGAACTTCAGGCCAACTTCGTAGATAAATTGAGTCTGGTAGTCGACATTCGCACGGCGCGAATCAAGTCGCGCACGTGCCATCGGTTCGGCAACATTCAGTTTCGCTGCATAACGCAGGGCAATGGATTGGGCTTGCCCTTCGAGGATGGCATACATGACCAGGCCATCGCGTTCGTTGCGATCTGGCATTGCTTTCACGACATGCACGAACTGCCACACATGTACGAGTTCGTGCGCGATCGCCACCCGCCGAAGTGCTTCTATCTGTTGCCCCAACCGGGCAAGCGAAGCACCAATTTTAGCCCGTCGCAGCACGTAAACTCGATTTGACTTCGTATCAAAACAACATTCCCGAAAACGGTGTGAGGCATTGCGATTCGCTGCCAGAATCGCAAACTCATCTTCGTCAATTCGGTGAAATTCAGGAACGTCGATTGCAGCATCAATTAATCCGGTTTCCATCAGTTCCCGAGCAACACTTTCGGCTTGGCTCGTTAGATCCCTGTCGAGCTTTGACTGAACTTCATATACGTCATCAGCGCCCATCAACAGGCAAGCCATCCCCAGGCTTGTCAGCAGTACGTTCATGGCGAAAAGTCCGCGAGTATGGTCTTCACATCCTTTAATCCATCGGGAAGCGGGATGCCCATAAGGGTTTTATCATATGATCCTGACTCTAATCGCAAGCTCAATACAGCGTAGTTCGGAATGGAAAACGGAGCCTCCACAACGACCCGCTTCAACGCCCTTTTTAGTGCCGGTTCCACAAAAACTTTCAGAGACTGCTCCCGGATCACTGATTTGTGAATCTGGATTTCGCCCCCCGCGATTGCCGAAGGCCACACCCAGGAGGCTGGCTTTCGAACTACAGGTTCCATTCGATTGGAAGTGCGGAACTCGACCTTCTTAGGGATGCCGAGATCGGAAGAGCGTCGTTAGGGAAAGAGTGTAGATCTCGGTGGTCGCCGTATCATTAAAAAAAAAAA
>CAXBSB010000371.1:0-4109 GCA_963977965.1 uncultured Schlesneria sp. | reverse complement strand
AGGGCAAGTTCACGGCGTCCATGCGGTCGATGAGGTCGTCTGTTCCGTGTTCTTGCTTAAATCTTCGTTCCTGATCTGAAATCGGAATGTGCCATAGAAATGACACTTTGTCGCCTTCCGCCTCGAAGAAAAAGTCCCTGTGCGATTTTATCGGTGAGAGCAGAAAGAAGGCGTTTTTCCACGGTGTTTCGGGTATCGCTGGGTGCTCCCAGGCGATTGAATGGTGGGTATCGAGGTAGAACTCATCGAAAAGAGGGAGCCAAGCCATGTCGTGCATACGCCGGGCATGGCCTTCAGTGCATATCGGGAAGTACTGAATGATCTCTCGACGATGCCAATCACGTGGATAGCCAGGATCGATCATGCGTTGATCAGACATTCTGAGGTGCTGACGATTCCACGGACAGTTCAACTCCTTATTTTTCGAGGAGGAGTTCGAACTGGTGAGGCGAGCGGTAGCCGAGGGCGGAGTGCTTTCGGTCCAGGTTGTAGTAGGCGATGTAATCGCCGATCTCACGCCGGGCTTTTCGATGATGTTTGTATTCGGTCATTTCGAGTTCCGTCTTGAGCGTACCGAAGCAAGATTCCATGAATGCGTTGTCGTAGCAGTTGTCAGGCCGGTTCATGCTTTGTCGGGTTCCTGCTCTGCGAAGAATGGCTCGGTAGCGTGCGCTGGCATATTGGCCACCTCGATCGGTGTGATGAATCAAGTTCGGCGCTGGTTGACGTTCGCGGATGGCGGCCTGCAAGGCAGGGATTACCAATTCTTCTGTCATGGATTGATCAAGATGCCAACCAACGATCCGTCGCGAGTGTCGATCCATCAGCAAAGCGAGGTAGCAAAAGCGGCCTTCCGTCAATGGGATGTAACTGATGTCACCAACCCAGAGTTCATTGAGTGAAAAGCATTCAGGAGCGTCAAGCAGCAGGTTCGGACTGTAGCCCAGGCGATGCCGACTTTCGGTGGTTTTGGGAACGAACGATTTCGGTTGAATGGCAGACAGTCCCTGAGAAACAAGGATTTGAGCCACCTTGCGCGGTGAACAGGTTTCGCCACGATCTGCTAACTCCGAGGCAATTCGACGTGCGCCATAGCGGCGACGATGTCTCCAAAAGATCTCCTGAACCATGCGGACCAATCCAATGTCTCGGGACTCCCGAACGGTTGGGATGCGGGCCTTCCAGGCGTAATAGGCGGATCGACTCACCTGCAAGATTTCGCACACAACACTTGTTTGGGCTCCGCATGATTGTTCGATGCTCTCCACAGCGGCGTAAACATCTGTCACTCGTTGCGGCCGAAAATGGCCAACGCTTTTTTTAGTATGTCGCGTTCCCGTACGACACGCTGAAGTTCGACTTCGAGTTCATGAACTCGTGCTTCCAGTGATTCTGCCACTGGCCCCGACTGCTGGAGCTGTAATTGCTTCCAGCGATACAACAGATTCACATTTCCCAGTCCGAGACGTTCCGCAACCGAACTCGCGGAATGACCATCTACTAGCAGAGCGACGGCTTCTCGCTTGAAATCATCAGTGTACGTTCGACGACTTTGCTTGCTCACTTCTGAAATCTTCGTGGACATTCATGATTCCTTTCTGGGGATCCCAGAATAAGGAGTTGAACTGTCCGTGGAATCGTCAGCACCTCACTGGTACCGCCCTGCCTCTCCGTGAATACTCTCAAGACATTAATCGTTATCCCTCAGAAGTGCGTAGTCACCAAGAACTGCGTCTCTGTCGACCCCAGCGGCATCTGCTCTTGAGAGGAAACGCCGCAAGGTGGTTAAAGGTATTCTCCGTTTCAGATACCAGACTGCCCCATCCGCAAATGCGACGTGAAACCCGGCACCGAATTCGCTGCCGGGACGAGCAGCAGAGTTCCGCGAAAGCTCATCAATACCGCAATCCACCGGACTCATCCACGAGTACTCGGAATTCGCCGTTTCAATGAAGAGGATCAAGCTCTTGGGAAAAGTATCCAGATTTTGGAGTCCCAACTCATAAGCCGTGTCAGGACCGTTTATTGCGACAACGAAAGTGCTGCTGTCACTGCGACAGTAAATCTTGTCGCCGCAACCCTCAAACACACTCCCGTTCAGAGATTCCCATGAAGCGGACCAGTCGACCTCGGTATCCCGTCGAGGAACGTTGCAGTTCTCCTGGGCCAGCAACACACGCCAACTCCACCGAGACAACTTCGGATTATCTCGCGGGGAAAGAGATTCTCCGGTGTGTACGCGGATCTGCTGGATGATTCTGTGAAATGCTTGTCGTCGCTGGTCCGCTGAAACTGGATAAATAGGCCATAAGAGCAAGCTGATCGCTGGGGCCAACAGAAGAGCCGCAACTACGACTATAGCAACCCCGATGAAATGCCACCGACTGATTGTGACTACATTTAATGTCATCACAGTCGACCCCATTTGTGTCGCGCGTCACCACACGTTATGCGGAATTATGTTTGACGACCCCGGTAGCCGAAGCGGCAACCGGGGCTACCCTGCTGAAAAATGATCTGCGACTTTTGTGATAACTCGGCAATCAACTGCATCTGCACATTACGAACGGTCGTGTCCGCATAACATCGCGATACGGAAACCCCGGACGGTAGATGTGTGATTCGTTTATACCCGCTCGCGGGAGTTCTCCAATGTCCATGTTCGTATTTCAGTTCACATTCGGCGACTTCAGCAACGGCATTCACAAACGATTGCGCCCGTTCGCCGATCAACGGAAAGTCAGCGAGTTGACCTGCACTTCCAATTCGTAGCCAAATTCGGTCATATTCATTGTCATTAACGATCCGAACTGCACGCCCGTAGAACGATCCAATCTCGCATTCCGCGAATTCTGCTTTTCCAGCGTGAATGAGAAGGAAGTTGAAAGCGTGAATTAAACCAGAGTTCGGCAAGCAAAAATCAAGAGACCACTCAGGTGTTTCGATTGACAAGCACCTTCCGCCAGCACCGCTCACAACCTCAACAGTGACCGGATCATGCGTGGCACTTACGTCCACCAACCACGAGTCAACTTCGCTCACGTCTTCCCCTCCTCGCTGTACGCCAGCCACCCGGTGGCGGAGTGAGCATAGTTCCAAAGTCGCCAGCAACCTAGTGTCAATTTCTCGGCCAAGATAGCAACAGACTGCCAAAGGCCATGCCCACAGTCAATCCGTTCGCAAGCAGCAGCCATCCAATGGTCGACTTGACTGATGGGCGGCGCAATCCCATCAGGCTACCTTCAAGACAACACCATTCGATGAGTGTGTTGAGACAGCAGGCCACAACGCAGGTCTCCGCCCACGTGATCCAATTAAACGTGCCGTATCCGTGTGATGCGTTCCGAGCTTCGACCACCCATTCCCAGTTCCATCCCCACCACTGCAAAATGAACCAACCGACCATAGACGACACCCCGTTCATGCCAATCGTGATGAGCAGTATGCGAGTCGCTGGAAGCTTCAGAGCCCATCGCAGAATGAGAAACTCGATGAAAAGTCCCGTGCCCACGCACCACCATGCACTGAGGCGGTCAACGAGGAACAACGCCGGCCACACGACATCGGCGAGAACTACGCACACAACAAAACCTGATGACAAAGGTCATTTACCCGAATTAAATAATGGTTTTCGATCAACAAGCCAACAAGTTGAATCGCCAGCGAAAGCCAGTCAAGTTGACGGGGTTGATTTCGCGGGGTGGCCAAAGTTGGTCTTCGGCCAATCTGTGGCGCAAAGCGACGAGAAGTTGCGACAAAGCGGAAATAGGTTTCGCACGATACTCCTCAACGTGTTTTGCGAGTTGATCGACTTTTCGGCTTTTTTCAACTCGAAGTACACGATGACCACGAAGGGAAGAAAGAGCGAAGCAAACTGAAAATAAAAACCTCCTGCATCGGGTCTCAATTGAATTCGACTATCTTTGGCCTCAAGATCGCGCGATTCGCAAGTTTGACGATTTCAAGCTTCGTGCTCTTCGCGCCCTTCGTGTTCAATCACTCCTGAAAGAAGAACCATCCAAACGGTTTCAGCTACCTGGGTCGCAAAGCGACGAGAAGTTGCAACAAGGCGGAAGTACCGATCCCGAGGGTGACGATGAAAGCTTCCT
>CAXBSB010000370.1:0-4144 GCA_963977965.1 uncultured Schlesneria sp. | reverse complement strand
AGCCCCCTTGGGATGTGCGCATTTGCCGGCGCGGGGGCAAGCGTTTCGATAGCAACGGGGAAATTCTCGACCGAGAAAGCCTTCAAAATCGACGGTTGGGGTCCGGTGATCGGCGATTTTGGAAGCGCATTTCATCTCGTTACAAAGTATTTTCGCGGTCTAAATCGCCGCCGTGATCAAGATATCGAATGCCCCCTGTTTCCATTGATCCAATCATTCTGTGAAAACCGAATTCCAATTCCAAGTATTGACGAGGTGCAGCCTTGGTTTGATGAATTTGTAACACAACCCGAGTGGCGCGCTAACTTTGCAGCGCTGGCAGAGCCCATACTGAATATTGCCGACTCTCGTCCAAGTGGGGCCACATCAAATGCCAGGAATGCGGCACGCAAGCTCGTCGTTTGTACCGCGAAATCCATGTATCACTCAATTGATCTTGCGATTCGACGTTACCCGCAGAAAATGCCGATCATTCTTCAGGGAGGAGTTTTTCGTAATTCGCGGCTGTATTCGAAAACAGTTCGACGGCTTGTGTGGAAAAAGCATCGCCGCAAAGCGACACTAGCAACACGGCGACCAGTTGACGGCGCATTACTTCTAGCTGCAGAGCCGTTTGGTCTTCAAGATCAAATTGTGCAAATGCTCGATAAGCAGCCATAGGAATCAAAGGATGCTTTCGAATCCGCCTAAAATTGCCGAGCTGATTACAAATTTCGAGTCATTCGCTACGACCGGTATCGCTTCGATCCTCATGGATCCAGGTTCGCTCCGCGCCCTTAGTGACCAGTTTGCTGATCGATCGGCTGCTTACAACGAAGCGGCGCGATTATTCTCCCTTATTCCTCCGCCGTCTCAGTTAAGTATCCTAGTTGACTTCGACGTACTGTTGGCATACGTAAAGGATGAGTCTGCTGGGAATGCTGATGCATTTGAGATTCGCTACTTCTTCGAACACTCGTCGCTACCGTATAAACTGCCGACGGGAACGAGAGAAGAGCTAGAAAAGTATCTGAGAAAGGACCGCTTTTTCGATCGACAACTTGAGCCTGTACTTGCGCCCCGAAGTCATTCGCTGGACTCGCCGGAGGTGTCAACTCAAGACTTTACTACTGAAGAAATGCACGAAACACAGTTGCGATACGAGCGATTGAGTCGGGTTTTGGGTTCCGACCGGTTTCACGGCGTCGAAGACGAATTCGACTACGATGTGTACCGAACATTTCTAGAGTACATAAACAGCTTTTACACGTCATCGTCGACGTTTCGCTCGGAAAACAATGAGAGAGATGCAAAAAATCTCGCATTAGCTGTGAGGCCGTGGCGAGACCGGCAAGATCGGTCAGCAGAAACGTGCTATCTGCTTCTTAGTGCGACATCATCTGTTCACTCGGCTGCGAAAGATTTGTCGCAACTTGCCAAAGGGCACAGAATAACAATAACCCCAACGCAAGCAGCGATGATTGAGCTTTTAGGCTATACGAAAAATCACGAGATCGCAATTTCGCATGCAAGAGCCTATAAGCTTAATTTCAATCGACTCGCGGAGCAGCTTGCCGCGCAGTTGCAGGCGTTGCATCAGGGTGGTGCACATCGCCCGCGAGCGTCCCTCAGTGAAATTGAAAAGTCGTTTCGCAATACGTTGCGTCGTGCCGCTCTGCGGGATGTTGCTCGAATTGAACAGCAGCGGTATGCATTCAAGACGATCGCAAATTGTAGGAGAGGTGTTTACTCGGACGACGTGCTGCACAACAGTTTCGTTAAGACAATCGATGCTCTGCGAAAGCTTTTGGATGACATCAATCTCCTCGAATACTCTTTCACTCATATTCCTTTAGCGAAAAACCAGCATCGGTTTCATGTATTTGAGAAAGATTCGATCACAGATGAACCCATGTGTGTTTTGGAGTGGACTTCATTAGCTGGCGAGGAGGCGTTCTGGAAGGCCCAATGGCGGTTGGATGTGTCTGAACAGTCGCTGATCGCTCTACTAGAAGAGTGTCCCCTGATTTTCCCGGACGTCGATAAACACGATGACAACGAAGTGAAGTATGATATCATCCCTGTGGACTCATCTATCGCAGGAAGACTGTCCATGGATGGCATTGTTGTGGTGATGCCCACGATAATGATTCATTTCGATTCGTCTGCGGTGGTGAGGCAAAAGAAGAAATCGTTTTTAAGACTCGGTGCGTTGCGGAGATTGGCGCTTAGTTCAGTACACGAGGAGAAGGATGTCGAAAGGCGGGCCGAAATGTTTCAGATGATGGAGAATGCGTTCTTCGTCGATTCGATTTTCATAAACACTGCTGGATTGCAAATCGCTTTCGAATGTGATTCTCAGGACGGCAGGTGTTTCCGCAAGTGTGATGTGTTGTTTCGTCAATCCCGTGCAGATGTTATTGCGCCGATTTACGCAAGGTTGGGGCCACGGGTAATTCTTAGGGCTGCATTCGCGAAGATGATAAGTAAGATTATGAATAGGCTAGAAGAAATTGCGGTGCAAGGTCAGTAGCACTGTGAGTGAGGTTCCGTGGCAATGAGTCTGCAATGTACGTATGACAAGCAGAATGCGGGAAAATGTCTTGACGCGTTTGTATCGTTGGCTGAGAGGAATGCGTGTTCGCACATTATTCAAGTGACAAGCGTTCAGAAGCAGTTACGCCACCTGCAGGTGGTAGTGATTGCCGGAGGGGCATGTTTCAATCAGGACAATGTGTTCGGCGCAGATTGTGGTAATCGGTCGTCGCGGCGGATTTGTTTTCTGGCTCGCCAAATGGAGTCTGCTGCCAATGGCGGTAGTGCAAAGTATGGTGGCGCACCAATTTATGTTAGTTGTGAAGTAAAAAGTGCAGACCCAACACGGGTGATGCTGTCTGAGAGCGGGGTTCAGATTGCTCGAAGAACCGTGAGATTTTGCGTTCCTCCGTTTCGGAAGCGTTTCAGTGGGGGTGTTTTTGGGGGGGTTGCGGAGGATTGGGTTGAGTATTGCGTTACGGAGAGGGAAGAGTTTGCTGTCGGTCATCTAGACTTTGTGTTTCAATTTTCGGTTGAAGTTCCGGACGGCCCGCTAGTTGGGCAGACGAAAGAGCGGGTGTTAGACACGGCCCGGGTTGTGGTTCCAATCTCAATACCGGCGAGTTCTAATCGGGACGTTGTCGTTGGAAGGGACGATGCAACGAAAAACGACCTAGTTCTGTGTGCGATGTTAAGCGAAGTAAACAGAATAAAGCTAGGCGATGTAAAGGTGATCGGTAGGTATACGCGATGCGACGACGAGGTACGCACGGCGTTGAAAGAGCGGGTGAAAGAGGTTCAAGGTGCGCTGCAGGTGAAGCCAAAGTTCCGGGCGAATTGGTTGGTGTGGGGGCCGTCTGGGAGCGGAAAAAGCTTCCTCATACAGGAAATTAGAAGATCTTGTGGAGATGACGTGAAATGGATTTATCAAAATATGCTTGATCTTCCAAGTGTGGGCGGCGATGCGGTCTTGAGAGCAAATGTCGCAGCGGTGGGTTCGGGGCAAAATCCGGTATTAGTGTTCTTGGATGAAATTGATTCGAGTAGTTCTGCTTCATTTGCCTACGAGGTTCTTTGCGATCAACTTGACAGGTTCCTTGCTTCAGAACGATCCGTAGTATGCGTGATGGCAGGAAGTTACCGTGGCGGGATGCTGGAGATGCAGAAGTTTATGGCAGGGTGCGCGAAGGGCGAAGATCTGCTGACGCGAGTTCCTGAGCATAATCAATTTCAAGTTCCGCCTTTGAGTGAGTTGGATCAAGTGACTGTATTTGGTTCACATGTTCATCAACAGCGAATTATGTCGGGGAAGGGTGGGCCTACTGAGATTGAGAAACTTGCCCTGTTTTGGATCCTCGCAAATGATGCACTTAAACCCGCGCGCCGTGTTAGTGACTTGGCTGCGCAGGCTGTTTGCAGAATGCGGAGTGACCTTCCGCTCCAAATCGAAGATCTATTCGAGCCAGGCGAGTCTGCACTGCGGGATTTCTTGGCCAATTCGAAGGGTGTAGTGGAGAAACTTGGAAAGCATTTCTGCGCCTTCGACGACTAGTTTACCGAGTTGCCTGTGATCGGCTGCGATCCAGTCGGATCGACGCGGGTTCTTCCAGCCAGGCCTTGATCGTTCCGG
>CAXBSB010000369.1:0-4254 GCA_963977965.1 uncultured Schlesneria sp. | reverse complement strand
CAGGCATGGCTTTGCCGAAATGTCGGTGAAAGACAAAGTCCTTTTCTCGGAGACGAAAGTCTTCCTCCGCCATGGTCGATTCACTAATTCGTTCTACTTGTGGCAGAATGGCAACGGGCCAGGAGCGATACGTCCAATTCGCCGGACCGGCGAACCGTTCAGCATCACAACCAGATGGCAGTGAATTGAATAGATCGTGATAGTTCTGCATCGCTAGTCCAATTTGGCGGAGGCGATTCAGGCATTGAATCCTGTTCGCCGATTCGCGAGCTGCCTGAACCGCTGGCAGTAGTAGTGCGATCAGGATCGAGATGATCCCGCAGACGACCAACACTTCAACCAGCGAGAATCCCCGTCTTCTGTGATTAGCCGTCGTCATGTCGATACTCACTTGCTACGCCCAAACTTCATGGACAGTCCTACACATAATGACAAAACACCCATGATGAGAAAGCTCCACCAGACCCAATTGACGGTTGGTTCATTCGCAAACACCGCAGATTCTGAAATACCGTAATGGGGAAGGTAGAATTCTTCGTCCGGACGCGTCGCAGGTTGCATACTTCCGAACTCCCACATGTACGAATCCTTATTTGACCTGCTTCCTCGTTCGCTCGAAATGATCTTTGGGACCAGATTGCGGTTCGGCGCAGCTTGATATTCATATCGCATTGTTGTTACGTGTCCTCGTCCACTGGTCTTCGTGAAGGAGACCAGCAACCAGTCCTGACGTGGGTCAAGTTCGAAGTGAAGCTTGCGATTCTCAAACGCTGGCAGGAGCGAATGCCGACATTCAAAATCACAGAGCACAAGTCCGTCACGACCCTTCGCGCAGCCTAAGAGTCGAAAGTTCTTTTCATCGGTAAAGAACTCTGAGAGTGGCGTGGCGTGGATGTAGCGTCCTCCCTGCACGAAGAGATTCGCATTGTCGTTCATCACCTTCATCAGATCGCCATCTGACAAGCCAACTGGAACAGGCGATCCCTTTCGAAGCGCCCATCTACTGCCTGGGACAGTGCGGCCAATTATGAAGTAGTATCGTTCATTCAGGCCGATCCGGGTTTCCTCGGTGACCCCGTCTTTGGCATATCCAATAATCAATCTGCGGCGCTGGTCCATGTCGTCGTCAATCGAAAATACTGTCGAACTGACGGGTTTGCCAGCTGCGTCCAATTCGGTCTCCGTTCCGCGACACGAGAAGTTGTGAAGCGTGTTTTCATTCCTTTTCCATGCCTGTGCGCCAAGTGTCCGGATTTCCTGAAGCACCGACTCATCGATTGAATTCACATGTCCTGGTAAGAAGACGGTCCAGAGACAGGTCGCCAGTAGGGGGAGCATCACCCAAAATCCTCCATCAAAACAATGGAAGCCGCGCTGTTGAACAGCGCGGCAAGGCGTCATCCGGAGCCATCAGCCTGCTTCACTAATTAGGCATGATGGGAAAGACACTATGGACCTTTCAAGAATCCAAAGATCAACTACATGCATTTACACTCAGGAAGCGTTGTGCACTTGCAGACTTCCGTTCCAACACAACCAGTCCTCCCAATGCAATCTGCGTTCGATTCACATGCACCATTACAGGTCCGTGGAACAAACGCGGCAGAGGCAGGTATCACTTGAATAGGGTGACCTCGTTGTGACAACAGAAGCGTTGCGTAATAGCGATTTGTTTCCCCGGCTTTGCAGCCTCCATTCACCTTGATGATCAGATCGCACTTTTCATGTGGTGGGATGTCGAGCGGTAGATTGACGGGGCTTACGCAGGGGCACGAACTCGTCAACCCAGCCACCTGTATCGCTGAAGAAGTGATGTTTGCAGTTTGATACTTGGCAAACGCAGACGACCCTTCCTCGCTTGGAAGAACAACTTGTTCTTCTGGCTCCCGGCAAACAACCCCGTATCCCTGAAGGGCAAACAAGTAATCCTGCAACGGAGGAAATGCATACATCGTCAGGACTAAGCCGACGGCACCAAGTGCGGAAACTGCCCTTCGCATTGAGGTGCTGCCGGTTTCAGGGACAACTCATTCTCTTATTTTGAGCGTTGGGTGAGTTGTTCAAACTGAGCTGGCGTGAGGTAATCGATCGCTGAGTGCTTGCGTTCGAAGTTGTAGTAGCGAATGTACGGTGAGATCTCTTTCGCGGCTTCTCGGATTGTCTTGTATTCGGTCATCTCCAGTTCGTTCTTGATGGTTCCGATACCACTTTCCATGAATGCGTTGTCATAGCAGTTATCTGCTCGACTCATGCTGTCGCGCATCCTGGATCGCTTCATCACCGATCGATATTCATTGCCGGCGTACTGGCCGCCGCGGTCCGTATGATGAATGAGTCCGGCAGCTGGCTGCCGATGTTTGATTGCCATTCGAAGACATGAAAGCACAAGCGATTCCGTCATATCGTCTTTCAATGACCAGCCAACAATTCTGCGTGAGTACAGATCCAACAGCAAAGCCAGATAGCAAAACAGTCCGCCTTCAAGTGGGATGTACGTAATGTCTCCTAGCCAGATCTGATTGATGTGATTCGGTGCGGCAGCGTCGAGCAGAAGGTTCGGCGAGTATCCAAACCTGTGCCTGCTGTTGGTGGTTTTGGGCACAAACGATCTCGGCTGAATCGCTCGCAAACCCAGTGTTTTCATGACTCTGGAGACTTTTCTTGTGCCGCATTGATGGCCATGATCTTTCAGCTCGCTCGCAATCCGTCGAGCACCGTAACGACGACGATGTTGCTTAAAGATGATTCGTATCAATGGAGCAAGTTCAGCCTCCTGCTCCTCGAAGACTGTTGGTTCAGAATCTCGCCATGCATAGAAGGCAGTGCGATTCACTTCCATGAATCCACAGATCTCCGACAGCGATGCGGTGTCTTCGACGGCGATTGCTTCGATGGCCGCATAGACATCTGCTATTCGCTGCGGCCGAAAATAGCCAACGCTTTTTTTAACACATCACGCTCACGTTCAACGCGACGAAGTTCGTTCTCCAGGTCACGCACTCGTGCTTCAAGCGAACTGGCAACTGGTCCACTTTGAGTCAGTCGTTCCTGCTTCCAGCGGTACAAAACGTTCACATTCGGCAAACCCAGCCGCTCCTTGACCGATGCCGCAGTGTGACCATCCAGCATCATCTGCACGGCCTCCTCCTTGAACTCATCCGTGTAACGCCGACGTGTATCCAGTGATTTCGTTACTGCCTTCTTCCGAGCCATCTTCAAGGTCCTTTCTGTGACTCAGAATAAGAGATTCTCCTGTCCCTGAAACCGGCAGCACCTCAAGGCGCAGAGACGCGGAGGAAGAGCAACGTAAAGGAAACCCCTCAGCGCCTCAGCGTCTCTGCGGGATACTCGCCCCATGACCGACCACGAACTCGTCCCACTCTCCCTCCTCCGATCGCGCCCCTCATGCCGCGGTGACACAGGAATTCCACGACGCAATAAGAAGGCCAAGTCCCGGTGAGCGTAAGCTGACTGGGTGCCATCATTTGCATCTGAGTAGTTGTTTTGTTCCTTGCACGGAAGCAGTATCCTATGCGTGTTTCGCCAGCCCCATCAAACTGCAACCTTCAGCTGCGCACAGGATTTTTCGTTGATCCACAACAACGGGGCAGTTCACGAGGTTTGACGAAAAGTCGTCAAATCGTCCACAATCGTGTGCGGGTTTTCGAATGGTGGGGCTTTTGCGTTAACGGCAGCACTTCGCAACCCGGAATGCTTCCGCGCCATATTTTCTCTCTCCGCTCCACCACTCCCAACCATTCCCAGGATCCTCAACCGGTCACCGATGCCGCGAATCTATCTGGCGACAGGATGTGAAGGACCAGAGCGGAAAATTCGTAAAAATGTCCTGCATCTTGCTCGCTGGCTGGAAAGACAACAGATCGACGTGACAGTCTCAGACGAACCCGGGGGACATGATATGGATTTCTGGGCCGCCGAATTGGTCGCTGCCTTCCGTTGGTATTTCCAACTGCCTGGCTGCGCAGAGATCAGCGATTGAACCTCGCGAATGTCTGCCCCCGTTGATCTGACGTGCAATCGCGTTCCTGTGTGACGCAGTGGTTGACCCGCCCCAGAGACTGCTTGACACGCCACAGCCCGGGACCCAGAATCGTCGAATGCTCGCCGAGGCGTCCGGGTCTCTGCATCCGCTTGTTTCTCCAGATTCGTGTCTGAACCCATGCTCAACTCACTCAGACATCCTTTTCGGCAACTCTTTGGTATCGATGTGCGGTGCCTTGCAGCGTTGAGAAT
>CAXBSB010000368.1:0-4258 GCA_963977965.1 uncultured Schlesneria sp. | reverse complement strand
AAATTCCGGATTCGAAGGGGCGAACGGAACACCGACGCCGCCACCCACCCATCCAAATGCAGCCCTGGTGTCGGCCGCCAGGCCTTCAAACGACGTGACGGTGACGATGTCATACAGGTGTTTACGCAGGTCACGTGGCAGGTTGCGAAATTCCGGTCCGTCGGGGGAATAACGGAACACCTTGGGGACGCGAAGCTGGCGATCCAGTTGCGCCAAGTCGGTCTTGCGCAGATTCACCCGGTCAAAGTCAATCTGAGCAAGAATTCCATTCGGAGCATCGTCACCTAACCGGTGAGGGAATGGCGATTTCCAGGAGGCGATGGCAAAAACAAGGACGGTCAGGAACAGCAGGCAAATGACCAGCCGAAGTGACACGTCACCGTGTGTGAGTTGATCCCCGATACGTTCAGCCCACGAACCAGTCTTGAGATTGACCAGTCGGGATGTACGCGATTTCTTCGCGGGGAATATTCGCATCACCATGATTTAATTTACGACCTGCTCGCCGGATTCCGGCGTTCCCACATCACGACCCGATGATTGCTCGGGAGCTTGATCTGGTTCAGTGAGATTCAGAGCAGAGGGATCTGTTGTTGGCCGTGCTTCAGTCGCTGGCCGTGCTGACGTGCGATCAAAGCGTTGACGGGGACTGTTGCTTCGTTCCGGTCGGTCAGTGTCATACGCTGCGACGATTCGTCGGACCAGCGGATGACGGACGATGTCTTCACCTGAGAGTTCGACCGAAGCGACACCTTTGACGTTATGCAGTCGATTGATGGCATCGACCAGACCGCTTTCAACCTTGTCGGGAAGGTCTGTCTGAGTGGCATCGCCCGCGACAACAATCTTGGAATGATGGCCCATTCGTGTCAGGAACATCATCATCTGTGTGACCGTCGTGTTTTGAGCTTCGTCGAGAATCATGAACGTGTTGTTCAATGTCCGTCCGCGCATAAACGCCAGCGGAATGATTTCGATCACGTCCTTCTCCAGATACCGCTGGACCTGCTCAAAGTCCAGGATGTCGCCGAGTGCGTCGAGCAGCGGGCGAAGGAACGGATTAACTTTGGCCAGCATGTCACCTGGCAGAAAACCGAGACGTTCGCCTGCTTCAACCGCTGGGCGAACCAGTACGATTTTTCGTACTTGCTCTAACCGCAACGCGTTGACGGCCATTGCAACGGCGAGATACGTCTTTCCTGAACCTGCCGGGCCGGAACAGATGACCAGATCGTGTTCACGAATCGCCTTGATGTAGCCTTGCTGACCCGTCCCCATCGGGCGAATCTTGCGAGCTTTATGAAAAACATCGATCACTTCTTCGGCAGCGGCAGGATCGGAAATCAACGTCCGCCCGAGAGCTCGTTCCAGATCTTCGTCTTCCAGATTGCCTGTCCGCTCGATCACGGCCTTCAGTTCGGAAAAGACCTTGGTTCCCAGAGCGACTTGTGCCTGATCCCCGTGCAGATGCAGCTCATCGCCACGCAAGACGACATCGATGTGCAGGACGTCCCGCAGTCGACGGAGATTCTTGTCGCGAGTCCCAAACAGGCTTCGAACGTCATCATGACTGCGAAACTGAACTCGACCTTCGGACATATTCCTGCTCACCGACCATCAAAGGATCGCAACACGTAATCACGATTTGCTGCGAAGAATTCTACCCATTTTCTCTTCCGTAAGAAAACAGTACCGGGGTCAAAACGAATTTCCCGGCCCCCGGCGGATTTTTTCATTTTCGCCCAGGTACAGATGTTTGCGTCAAAATATGCGATGACGCAACCAATTCTGAAACGTGAAACGGCAATGGTTTGCCGACGTCGTTTCGTTCCCGTTTTCGTTCCCGATTCGGGGCCGAGCGTCACTGTTTTCATCAGAAGAGTCGGATCTGACACGCCGAAACGAGGATGGGTTCAGTCTTTATCCAGACCTTGAATTCGTCGTGCTCCTCAAAGATCAGTAGCAGCAAATCTCGCTGATTGGTAAGCTCCCGACTCGGCAGGTCGGGTAGTGTCGGAGGGTTGTAGGGTTTTTGCGGCCTGCGCGGCATAGTTAAATTCTGTTTTCTCAACGAGTCCCAGTTCGGGCTGTTTAAAGCTCATGACGAATTTCCTTGGTCCCGTCGATTATCTCGTCATCGTGGCATACCTGTGTGCGACGATGGTGATCGGGCTTTGGGTGGGCAGCTACGTTCGTAGTGGATCAGATTTCTTTCTCGCCGGACGTTCCCTTCCGTGGTGGGCCGTCGGGATCTCGCTGGTCGCCACCGATATTGGTGGAACCGACCTGATGGGGGTCGGCGGAGACACCTTCCGATACGGCCTGGTGATGGGGAATTTCGAATGGATTGGCTGCGTTCCAGCGATGCTGGTCGCGGCGTTCGTCTTTGTACCTCACCTGTGGCGGTGTCGAGTTACGACGATCCCCGAGTATCTGGAACGGCGATTCAGTCCACAATTGCGATCGGCTGTGGCCGGATGCTGGCTGTTGCTGATGGCCTGTAATCTGGGGGTCATGCTGCTGGCATCGGCCAAGTTCATGCATACCCTTGCCAATTGGGATATGACAATTTCGATCCTTGTGACGGCCTTCCTGGTGGGGGTCTACACATGGTCAGGAGGCCTGCGCGCCGTCGTCTACACCGACGTGTTACAGGGAATCGTGATGATTGGTGGTTGTTTCATGGTCCTTGTTATGGGGATTGTGGAACTCGGTGGCTTCGAACCGTTTGTTGACAAGGTGCACGATTCTGTGCATGAACGGCGGCTGCGCGAGAACGATCTCGCCCGACAGCGTGCGTACGAAGAAGATGAGCCTGAAGTCGTCAAACCGCAGCGGCGATCGAAAGATGCCAAATCTGGACACTTGTCGTTGGTCCAGCCCATCGATTCCAACTCGCCAGGCCCCTGGCCAGCGATCCTGTTTGGTTTGGCTCTGGTCGTCAGTCCCGGCTACTGGATTGGAAATCAGTGCATCGTTCAGCGATCTCTGGGGGCAAAGTCCGAATACGAAGCGAAAGCATCCTACGTCTTCGGAGCTTTGCTGAAAAACCTCATTCCTTTCATCGTTGCCGTCCCCGGATTGATTGCACTCGTCAAATTTCCGGAATTGACGCACGATGACGCAGACCGGGCATTACCGCTGCTGGTTGGCAGTCTGCTGGGCGAAGGCTGGCGAGGGGTATTTGTCGCCGCTTTTCTGGCTGCGTTGATGTCGAGTGTCGACTCGTATCTGAATTCCGCCACCACGATCTACGTCTCTGACTTTTACAAGCGATACTATCGTCCGAATGCGGACGAAGGATTGATGCTGGAAGTCGGTCGCTGGACCACGATCGGATTCGTGTTGTGGGCAGTCTACTTCGCATTTCAACTGATGGTGTTCAAAGAAGGAATCTATACGATTTTCCAGACGTTGATGTCGTTCGTCATGGGGCCGACGCTCGCGGTGATTCTGCTGGGAATGCTGTCGTCGCGCAATACCGCCGAAGGGGCACTGGTCGGCTACATTGGCGGGGTGCTGACGTCTGTCACGCTGTTCCTGCTCAATCAGTCGTTCGTGGCAGATTGGCTCGGAGTTCGGCCACTGTTTCGAATCTCACAGGCCTACCTTTACTATTCCATCTGGGCGTTCGTAGCGACGGTGTTGCTGACGTGGCTCTTCAGTTATTTTGCTCGTCCGGATGATCCCGAGAAACGTCGTTATTCGATCTGGGAATGGAAACCTCCCGAGGAGGCCGTTCCATGACGTTTCTCCACTGGATCGGCGACGTCATTCGCGAAAAGCTGCTGCAGATCCCGCTATGGGGGGCTCGGTCTCTGTTCATCGGCCTGCTGCTGATCCTGATGGGTTGGGTCGTCCAATTGCCTGCATCACAGGTGACACCCCCCGGCCGACGCAGTGAATGGTACGAAGACCTGCGGATCTGGGCATGGCTGGCGCTCATGTTTCAGATCATCGTCTACTGCGTTTTCTGATATTTCGTCGGGTGGATTCTCATTCGGGTGGTCTCCTCGGTATCATCCCGCCTCGTTTCTCATGATGTTCTTGAGGTGGATGATGACTGTGAAGGTTCGAACGCGATTTGCTCCGAGTCCGACGGGGTATATGCATATTGGTGGAATGCGGACGGCACTCTTCGTCTGGCTGTGGGCTCGCCACAACAACGGCACGTTCATTCTGCGGATTGACGATACGGATGAGCAACGCAATGTCGAAGCGGCACTGGCTCCGATTTTCCGTGCGTTCCGCTGGCTGG
>CAXBSB010000367.1:0-4272 GCA_963977965.1 uncultured Schlesneria sp. | reverse complement strand
TTTGAGCCTACCGGGGTGACGAAGTCACAGGAAGTTTTGAAAGATTGAACCAAGATAAACTTCTCGTCGCATTGCGACCCAGGTAGGCCGAGTACGGCCAATCTGGGCTACCCAGCTTCGAGAAAGACCGACGCAGCTGTTTACTGGTTTGTCAAAGATAAAACGGGGGGGTCTATGTGATGGGAGGGCGAGGCTCCCGCCGAGCCGCTAAGTCGATGTGCGCCAACTCTCTAAGCGGCTCAGCAGGAGCTTCGCCCTCCCGATCGTGCACAACCAAAAAACTCAGCGGGTGCCGATGGGCTTGTAGTTGCGTTCCGGTGCCCCGATGTAGTTCGACGACGGGCGGATGATCTTGTTGTCGCTGACCTGTTCGAGAACGTGAGCACACCATCCGACGATGCGGCTGGCTGCGAAGACGCAGGTGAACATGTCGCCTGGAATTCCCATGTAGTGCTGCAGACTGGCCGAATAGAAGTCGACGTTGCAGTTCTTCTTGATCGAAGCCTTGACCGCCTGTTCCATCGCAATCGAAATGTCATACAGCTTCGTATCGCCGGTTTCGATCCCCAGGCGACGTGACAGTTCTTTCAGATGGACAGCACGCGGATCTTCGACCTGATAGACCGCATGGCCGAAGCCCATGAATTTCCCTTTTTTCGCCCGCACGGCATCCACCCAGGGGCCGACGTTTTCAACACTGCCGATTTCGACCAGTGTTTTCAGCACTTCGGTGTTGGCACCACCGTGCAGCGGGCCTTTCAAAGCGCCGATGGCTCCGGTGATGGCTGAGTACAGATCAGACAGCGTTGCCGCGATAACTCGTGCGGCAAATGTACTGGCATTCAGTCCATGTTCCGCATGCAGAATCAGGATCAGGTCCATGGCCTTTTCAGCATCAGCCGATGGGGCTGTCCCGTTCAGCATGTACATGAAGTTGCCGGCATGGCTCAGATCGCTACGTGGAGCGACAGGTTCGAGACCTGCTGAAAGCCGTCGGATTGCAGCGACAATGGTCGTCATTTCTGCGGACAGGCGGATCGACTTTTCAAAATTGGCGGCTGGCGAATCGTCTTCAGCCGTTGGATCGTAAGCAGCGGACATCGAAACAGCCGACCGCAAAGCGGTCATCGGAGGCGTATCTCGGGGAAGAGATCGCAGGAAATCGAGTACCTGCGGTTCGACCTGTCTGTGATGAACCATTTGCCGATTGAAGTCAGCCAACTGAGCTGCGTTCGGCAGTTCACCTTTGAACAGCAGATAGGCGGTTTCTTCGAACGTGGATTGAGTCGCCAGTTCGTGAATGTTGTAGCCGCGGTAAATGAGCTTGCCGAGTTCGCCATCGACATCGCAAATCGTAGTGTCGGCAGCCACCACTCCCTTAAGGCCGCGAGCCGCGATCTTGTCGGCCGAATGATCTTTGTCAGCATCTGGTGCGACGGCGGCGGTCATGGGCAAGTTCTCGCTTTATGCAAAGGTGAGGCGGTGGTGGTTGGGTTGCGGCGTCACCGATGTCGGGTCAATTTGCGACTCACGACAGCGGCACGCAGCAGTATAACCGTCAGCGCGGACTGAGTTCAAACGAAGTGTATCGAGAGTTTTCACGAAGAACCGTCCCTGACGAGGTCGCAAGTTTTTTTTAACATTTTTTGCCAGTTGAGGAAATTTGGAGGTGCGGCGCTCGCGGTTTTGTTAGCATCTTACGTCTCGCGGCACTCGGATGGGGCCGCGGAATCGCATAGAGAGAAAGGATGCTGTCAATGCGAACCCTTGCAGATCGGCACATTGTCGTCACCCAGGAATCTTCGCGACCCGGAAATTCGGGTTTCGGTACCAGCAGCGATCGCTTGCTCCAATGGGGTTTGAGCGGCGCTTGTGACTCAAGGGTGCATCGGGATTCGGTGTGCAACATCGCGAAAGCACCCGTTTCTCAATTCGCAAACTAACAGTTTCATGGTTTCTCGTGTCGAATGACAACGGTCGTCCCGCAACGACCGTCACACAAGGAAGTGGTTTTCTTCACAGGAGGTTGGACCCAAATGCATCGTTTTAATCCGGGACTCGCCGCGCTACTGGACGCTGCGAGAATCAAGGGCTACGCCACGTTTCAACAAGTCAACAAGTATCTGCCGGATGAAGGGGGCGACCCCGAAATGGTTCCCGAGTTGATTGCGGCACTCGAAGACGCAGGACTCGATGTCGTCGACGAACCAACCCCCGAAGAAGCCCAACGACTGGAAACGCCACCGGATTCGATGATTGAGCCTGAAACCGCGTCATCATCACGCGATCCGATTCGCATGTACCTCAGTCAGATGGGGCATATCCCGCTGCTTTCGCGCGAAAAGGAAATCTTCCTCGCCAAGCAGATCGAACTCGTTCGAAAGTGGTTCCGTCGCAAGATGATGGAATCCGATTTTGCCCTGAACCTGGCCCTGGAAACGATCAAGAAGGTCATCGCGGGTGAATTGCCGTTCGAGCGAACTCTGCGGACCAGCGAAACGGAAGAACTCCGCAAGGAACAGATCCAGGGACGTATTCCCGTCAATATCCCCACGATCGAACGATTGATGGGTGAAAACCGACACGACTGGAACCTGTTCAAAGCCGAACGCGAACCCGCTGTCCGGGCTGAAATCAAGGCCCGTATGACACGCCGACGCCGCAAGCTCTGCTGGCTGATCGAAGAATTGAGCGTCCGGACACAGCGTCTGCAGCCCATCATGCGCCGCATGGAGCAGGTGGCCAAGCGGATGACCGAATTGCAGTCGCAAATTCGCATCCTGACCGAGCGACGAACTCAGGCTGCTGTTAATGAAGCCGAAGTTCTGCGTCGTGAACTGATCGATCTCGTCGAATTGACTCAGGAATACCCGGAAGATTTCTGCGACCGGATGCGCCGAGTCATGGCGAAATTCGATGCCTGGACCAGTGCCAAGCAGCAGCTTTCTGGCGGAAACCTGCGACTCGTCGTTTCGATCGCCAAGAAGTATCGCAACCGGGGTCTCAGCTTCCTTGACCTGATTCAGGAAGGAAACGCCGGCTTGATGCGCGGTGTCGAAAAGTACGAATATCGACGCGGCTACAAGTTCTCAACCTATGCGACATGGTGGATCCGACAGGCAATTACGCGAGCGGTCGCTGATCATGCCCGGACCATCCGTATTCCTGTTCACATGTTCCAGTGCATTTCGACGCTGAAATCCAAGAGTGAGCAGATTCGCCAGGAAACGGGCCGAGATCCCAGTATGGAAGAGCTGGCGGAAGCCGTCGGCATGTCGCTGGAAGAAACCGAACGGATCATGAAGACGTGGAAGCATCCCGTCAGCCTCGATACGCCTG
This sequence comes from uncultured Schlesneria sp., assembly GCA_963977965.1. Classification (GTDB taxonomy): domain Bacteria; phylum Planctomycetota; class Planctomycetia; order Planctomycetales; family Planctomycetaceae; genus Schlesneria. The sequence continues at coordinate 933 of CAXBSB010000367.1, read as the reverse complement.
TCGGCGAAAGCGAAGACGCCAGCTTTGGTGATTTTCTGGAAGACGACAACGAATCGAGTCCATCGGAAACGGCGATGCAGGAAATGCTGCGAGACAAGATTGAAGTCGTGCTCCGCAGCCTGACCTATCGCGAACGTGAGATCATCCGTCTGCGATATGGTCTGGGTGACGGCTACAGCTATACGCTCGAAGAAACCGGACGAATCTTTAAAGTGACTCGCGAGCGAATTCGTCAGATCGAATCGAAGGCACTGCGAAAATTGCAGCACCACACACGAGCAGACCACCTGAAGGGGTTCGTTGATGAACTTCCCGCTGGTGCAGCGGCAGCAGCAGCGGCCGCTGCTGCAGGTGAAGGTGATGACATCGGTGCAGATGAGCCGATTGAAGCACTCGCCGCAGCCGGTTGAAATTGGCTGAACTCGAAAATCGAAATCACCCCGTCTTGTTCAAGGCGGGGTGATTTCGTTGCTCTCGACAGTGCTACCCAACGCGGTCGGCTTGACCCACAGGGTGGCCCCGGTTGGCTGCCTTGAGCCTACCGGGGTGGCGCAGCCAAAGGAAGTTGTGGTTAATTAAGAATTCTCAGCATGGCAAACAAGCGGCGAGCTATGGATGGCCAGTTATCTGTGCGCCTTGTCACTTTCTCGGTCTTTCGCCGCCCCACACTTCAGAATCCCGATCGCGTCAAATGAGTTCTGCTTGGGAGTGAACGACGTGCTCGATCATCTGCAGGCTCATTGTGTCGGGTCCGCGATTATCGAGTTCCGCTCGATGGTACGAGTGGCATCGAGCCGTGGTATTGCCGATCCATCGTGTTCCGTGATTCAACTTCCTTTGGCTGCGCCACCCCGGTAGGCTCAAGGCAGCCAACCGGGGCCACCCTGCGATTCGCCTTGAAAGCGTTGACCAATCTCAGCTTTTGCTCTGGAA
>CAXBSB010000366.1:0-4321 GCA_963977965.1 uncultured Schlesneria sp. | reverse complement strand
TGCATTGCGCGCTTGCGGCGGGGTGTTTTTGGTGCTGTGCCAGTGTGGTGGCGGGTATGGTGCCGGGTGTGGTCAATTTAAAGCGTAGGTTAGGCTCGGGGTTCGACCAGAAAAATCTGCCTGTGGACGGCCTGTAATGGGTTTTGCATCTGCGGGTGTTGGAGTTGTGGAATGCGTGACTGGCTGGAGCGATTTGTCGACGACGGGACTATCGGCGAGTCGCAGCTTGAAGAAGCTCGCAGCATGGCGGCCAATCTGGGGATCACCCCTGAGGACGCCCTGGTACGCCTCGGCTACATCTCGGGTGGTGATCTCGGTCGTGCTCAGGCCGAAGAATTCGGCTACGACTACATCGAGCTTGAGGGGCGACAGATTCCTCACAGTGTGATCGAGCTGGTGACAGAATCACTGGCTCGTGAAAACCTGGTGATCCCGATCGAATCGGATGGCGATTCGGTTGTGATCGCCATGAATAATCCGAACAACATTGAGGTTCTGGACAAGCTGCGATTTGTCCTGAATCGCGACATCCGCCCTGTGATGGCTCCGCTGGAATCCATCACCGCCGCCATTAACCGGCACTATGGTCAGTCGGAAACCGAATCCGTTGACTCGATGATTTCCGAGTTCACGGAAACTCAGATCGACTTCACCGATGTCGAAGCAGCGGCCGCTTTAAAGGGTGATGAAGACGAAAGTGCTCCCATCATTCGTCTGGCCAACCTGATCATTTCTGAAGCGGTGCGTGAGCGTGCCAGTGACATTCACATTGAACCGTTTGAGGATCGGGTGCGAATTCGCTACCGCATCGACGGTGTGCTGCTTGAGCGTGACAGTCCTCCAAAGCGACTGCTGGGTGCCTTGATTTCGCGTTTCAAGATCATGGCGCGAATGGACATTGCCGAGAAGCGACGTCCGCAGGACGGCCGTATTAAAACACGCGCTGGCACCAAGGAGTTTGACCTGCGAGTGTCCATTCTGCCGACCAATCATGGTCAGGCGGTGGTCATGCGTATTCTGGACCGTGACAACATCAAGATTGGTATCCGCAATCTGGGTTTCAGCGACGACAACTATCGCACGTTCCAGAACATCATCCGGCGTCCCAACGGCATTTTCCTGGTCACCGGTCCCACGGGATCCGGCAAGACCACAACGCTGTATTCGGCTCTGGGGGAACTGAATCGTCCGGACCGCAAGATCATCACAGCCGAGGACCCGGTTGAGTATTACCTGCCGGGGATTAATCAGGTGGAAGTGAAGCACAGCATTGGTCTGGACTTCGCGCGGATCATCAAGGCGATGCTGCGACAGGCCCCCAATGCAATTCTGGTGGGTGAGATTCGCGACACGGAAACCGGCGAAATGGCGATTCAGGCGTCGCTGACCGGGCACCTTGTTTTCAGCACGCTCCACACGAATGATGCTCCCGGTGCCATTACTCGACTGATCGACATGGGTGTCCAGCCATTCCTTGTGGCCTGTTCACTGATGGCCGTGATGGCTCAGCGACTGGTCCGCGTGGTCTGTCCGAAGTGCAAGGAACCCTACCAGCCGACTCCTGAAGAAATCGAAGTCTTCAATATTACTCCGGACGAGCTGTCTGACGGGCAGTGGGTGCGTGGTCGTGGCTGCAGCAACTGCAAGCACACGGGCTACAAGGGACGTCGAGCGGTGTTTGAGCTGATGACCATGAATACAACGCTGCGTGAGATGGCCTTCAACAGCGAGCCGGCTCAGAACATCCGCCGTCAGGCTCGACTGCTGGGTATGAAAACGCTGGTCGAAGATGCCAAGGACAAGGCCTTTTCGGGGATGACCACACTGGCTGAAGTTTACAAGCTGTCCAAGGGCGGTCACTAGCTGCGCATCAGGGTACTGAAGGTCTTTCAGCAAGGCGAAATCGGACATGTCAACGGGTGCCGTAAGAAACTTCCAGATCGACAAGCTGCTTGAGATGGTGGTGCGGGAGCGAGTCAGCGACCTGCACATCACCGTCGGGCAGCCGCCGGTGGTCCGTTCGGGCGGACGCATGGTCAAGCTTGAGACTCGCGAGCTGAGTGCGGACGACACCACCAACCTGATGAAAAGTATCTGTCCGGAACGTAATCAGCAGGAGCTGCAGGAGCGGGGCGGAACGGACTTCGGGTTTGCTTACGGCGATAAAGCCAGATTCCGCGTTGCCGTCTTCAAGCAGCGTGGCATGATTGGCATGGTGCTGCGGCGAATTCCGAACGAGTTCCTGACATTTGAACAGCTGGGGTTGCCACCGGTTGTTCGCGACCTGATCCAGCGACCTCGCGGTCTGTTCCTGGTCACCGGGCCGACAGGTTCCGGAAAAACCACCAGTCTGGCATCGATGATCAACTGGATGAACCATAATATGGATCATCACATCATCACGCTTGAGGACCCGATTGAGTATTACCATCAGCATCATCATTCCACGATCAACCAGCGTGAGATTGGTGTTGACGTGCCGTCATTCCCGGAAGCGCTCAGACGTGCTCTGCGTATGGACCCCGACGTGATTCTGGTGGGGGAAATGCGAGACCTGGAAACGATTTCTGCCGCCATCACGGCCGCGGAAACCGGACACGTGGTGTTTGGTACTCTGCACACCACAGGTGCTCAGGGTACCGTCGACCGTATCATCGACGTGTTCCCCACCAACCAGCAGGAACAGATCCGGACTCAGCTGGCCAACGCCATCATCGGAATTCTCAGTCAGGCCCTGCTGCCACGCAAACCCAAGGGGCTGGTGGCAGCCTACGAGATGCTGGTGGTGACCCCCGCTATCGCCAACCTGATTCGTGAAGGCAAAACCTTCCGTATCAACAGCTCCATTCAGACCGGACGCAAGTTCGGCATGATCCTCCTCGATGACTCACTGTTCAACCTCTGGAAGAGCGGTATTTGTGACGAGAAGGACGTGCTGTTCAAGTCCAATAATCCCGGTGAACTGCGAGCGCGAATTGAGCGTGCAAAACGCGGCGTGTTCGATGAAGAACCGGATGACGATGACGACGAATGATTGATTGCTGTCGCCCCGTTTCCCGACAGCAGTAAATGCTCCCCTGATTACTCATTCAGCCCGGTTGTTTCTCCATGGCACAACGCAAACTCGGACAGATCCTCGTCGATCTCGGCTATATCAACGACGACCAGCTCTGGGATATTCTGGAAGAGCAGAAGCAGAGTCCCGGTCAGCCGATCGGCCAGGTCGCTGTACGGATGGGGCTGGTCAATCAGCGGCAGGTCACTGAAGCGCTGGCTGAACAGTGGGGCATGCCCGTCATCAACCTCGAAGAGACCAACGTTCCGCCGCAGGTGCTGGAAATCGTTCCGCAGCCAATGGCCGAAATGTATCGGATCATGCCGGTCTCGATCAAAAACAACGTGCTGACGGTGGCCATGGCCGATCCGCAGAACGTTGGCATCCTTGATGACCTGCGCAACTTTCTGGGGCATGAAATCCGCGGGGCCGTATCGTCCCAGGCCGACGTCGAAGCCGCCATCACTCGGTACTACGCCGACCGTGAAGAAAGCATCGAAGACGTTATCGAGCAGCTTTCGACTGACGAGGATTCCGAAAAGCGAATTCGCGGATATGACCTCGCCAGTGAAGAGGAAATGTCCGATTCGCAGCCCATCAAAAAGCTGCTGAACATGGTGATGCTGCTGGCCATTCGTGACCAGGCCAGTGACATTCACTTCGAACCGTTTGAAGACGAATTCAAGATTCGCGTCAAAGCGGACGGCGTGCTGTATGAAATGGTGCCGCCACCACGACACCTTGCCAATGCCATCGTCAGCCGTATTAAGGTGATGTCCAACCTCGACATCGCCGAACGGCGACTGCCGCAGGACGGCCGTATCGAACTGAACGTGGGCGGAAATAACGTCGACCTGCGAGTCAGCGTGCTGCCAACGCTGTTCGGCGAAGCGGTGGTTATGCGAGTCCTTGACCGAACCGTCGTCGCGCTGGACCTGAACAAAATCGGGATGGACCCGGTGACGCTGGGACGATTCCGCGGACTGCTGAATCGACCCAACGGCATCATTCTGGTGACCGGACCCACCGGCTCCGGAAAAACCACCACTCTCTACTCCGCACTCAACGAACTCAATTCCACTGAAACCAAGATCATCACCAGCGAAGACCCGATTGAATACGACATCGAGGGAATTGTGCAGGTGCCGGTGAATCCGGATGTCGGGGTGACCTTCGCAAACGTGCTGCGAGCCATTCTGCGACACGACCCTGACAAAATCCTGGTGGGTGAGATTCGAGACTATGAGACGGCGGAAATTGCCGTCC
>CAXBSB010000365.1:0-4325 GCA_963977965.1 uncultured Schlesneria sp. | reverse complement strand
CATACAGTCGCCGGCGTTGTTCCGATCGTTCGCAAGGGACTGATCGAACTGGTCCGCTGTCGGCAGGTGATGCTGACAGGAGTCCAGGTGCTGGAAGGAAATCCGTTTGGTCTGTACGCCGAAGATTGCTCAGAAACGATGCTGACAGGGTGTTCGTTCCTGGATACCCGGGAAGTCAAACGGACAGAAGCGAGTGTGAAATGGGTTGGTGCCGGGAAATCGAATTCGATCGCCAACTGCCGCGCAAATCGCAGCCTTCAGGTTCCGGGACACGTGCAGTTGAGTGGCAATCTGGTGGATTGATTCACAGAACCACCCACCAGTTCCACTGACAGACCATCGCGCGCCTAAAGGCTAAGCATACGAGCGGCCAAAGCGGTCGCTCGCGAAAATCAATTCCTTCAAACGGAGCTTGACGGAACAAACGTCCACGCATTCATTCGAATACATGAAATCTGCCTAACTAATGCCAGTTCGTGTTGTGGCCGCAGTTCTCGCACGTGTAGTTGTAGCCCACGAATGATCGGCAATTACAGATGCCGAAGAAACAACGCCCGAAGCCCAGTCCGGTGATGTCACGATCCGCCGCAGCAGAAACCCCTACGACGCTGGCCAGTCCCATTGCCAGCGTCAGGCAAAATGCCAGTGTAAAGCGAGCCATACTAAATTTCCTTCTCTGCAATGCATTTGAGAGGCGTTAAACCGATTGGTTAAAAGATTCGCCTCATCCTTCCTTTCCATACGGGGACAACAATGAAAGTTTTTCACAAAATGTCGTTTTTTCTTTTCGCAATGCGAAGGAAATGCCCAGAGCGCCAAGCGAGTCCGCTGCACCTATCAGCAGGTGCTGTGATGCCATCGGCAGCCTCTTTGAGCGTATCAATGCGCCGATTTTAAGATTTGAGACAACGTCGCTCTGGCACTGCCGTCAAGGTTTCATCAGAATCGTCGATGCAGCGTAACGGCTTTGATCGCCGATCCTGGATCACGCACCGAAACGTAAAGACGATCTTTACGAAGGCAAAAACAGTCGTGCGTGAGCACTTTGCCAGCACAATCAAGCACACATTCCGGGGGAGGGAGTTTGACTTTATCTGTCTTGTCGTTCAGAAACTCTTCTGTCAGTTTCTGTCGCCAGATCGCCCTGTAGTCCTTCACATAGTAGACGTAGTCTTGTCCGTCGGCTGTACGAAGCCACCGCGGTGATCGTTCATTACCGCAGTCCAGGGCGCCGCAATCATTTGTGATTTGCCGAAAAGCCTCTGGTAATATCTTTTCACCAGCTTCCAATTGCGGGCGTGTCTTTGCGAATTGGGGATCGACTAGGTAGATATTCCAACCACTGCAGGAATGGGCGCCCTCGCAAAGAATCCACTTTCCGTCAGGACTGAACACAGGACGCTCTTCCATTGCCATTTTATTACTTCGCAACCATTTTACTTGATCGAGGGTATGCGTCATTTGATCCGCAGACACTTCCACAAATCCGATGAGTACGTCCCCCTTAAACCACTTATCGCTATCTTTGAACGCGGCGCTGAAACACACTTTGTCACCCCGTAAAGACCACGCCGCTTCGAACGTCCCATCAACCAGTGAACGGCTGTCCTCAATGAATAACCGAAAATCCGTGTCGGTTATGCTGCTCCCGTTAGGACGCAGCATTGATGGTTTTATGGCCGCGATTTCCAAGTGCTCGCCTCCGTGGTCATTGGCTCCCTTGGAATGATTGACGATTAAGCGGGTGCCATCCGGTGACAAGCGATTTGTAAAACGTCGATATCCACCCGTAGTTATCGGAAATCTCTGCGAGTCAGGTTCGCCAGTCCATCCATAAATCTGGTCCTGTCCGGGGAGGTTGCCATCAAACGCGAAAAGAAGTACGGAATGCTGTTCATTCCACTCCGGCTCCCATTGCCGGCGGTCATCACGTACGTCGACGCTTGGTATTAACTTTGTCAAATCGCCGAAAGATGCAGTCGGAGCTGCGGAGGAGTGATCCAATTTCAATTCATAAAGCCGATCACCGAGATCCAATTCTGCAAAGGCGACGGTTCCTGTTTCGGGGCTGACGGACACCTGTTGAATGTTTCGCGTTTTGGGGATTTCCAGCGTGAACTCTTTCCATTCACTTGATCCAACCCATCCACGGAAAGGTGAACTTGTCGCAACCGACACCCGATAACGCCCTTTATCTGCGGAGGGGAAACACAACGTCCTATTGTCGATCCAGCAAGGATTCTCGGACTGATTCGAGATGATTGCCGATTTCGAGGTGATCACGATATCTGTCGCCTGTTTCTCCAAGTCAATGCGGCCTGCAAACACCTTGGACGTGAAATCAACTTCGGGGCCGGTAAACGCAATTGACTTTCCATCCGGAGAAATGGCACCACGTTGAATTCCTGATTCCGCCGGGAGCGTAGAGATCCAGGAATTTGCCGAAGTCAACGGTTCGTCAACGTAAATGAGCCGTAGCGACTTTTTACCGTCATCACCATTCGATGTTCCCGGGCGGTAGTCGGTTACCAACAGCGATTTTGAATCTGCCCACTTAAGGCTGAATGTGTAATCGATTCCGCATGCAACATGCCCAACAAGCCTCGGTTCAGCGGAATGAGTATTTGTGGCGTCAGAACCTGGCGATGCAGCGACATAAATTCCTCGTCCATGAGTCGACTTCGGCGCATAAAAAGCGAATCTCGAATTATCGGGCGACCATGCCGGGTAAAGCTGCGGACCATCCTTCAACGCTGCAATCGCATGACAATTCGGTAGCTCAGTAGTTGCTTCGACCCAATGTACGCCATCCTTTAAACGAAACAAGGCCAGACGTTCGTGTTCTCCCGGCCCGGAATTCCGCGTGGCCGAAACAGCTAATACCATCTTGCCGTCGGGGCTTATTGCGGGTGAGTGAAAGGATTTGACGGTTGAAGTAGCCACTTCCTTTACCGATAAGTCATCAACAGCGAGGGGACAAAATGGCTCAATAACTACCAAAGCGCAGGTACTCAACATGCACAAAAAAATCAAAGAAGCGACCGCTGTCAGAACAGGGTGTCTCCACATGCGCTCTTGTGCGATCCGCCACCAAGGTGCGTGTTGAGCAGAAACAGGCTTGCCATTTAGCCATTTCCGTAAATCCTCAGCAAACTCACGAACCGTTGCGTATCGTTCTTCTCGTCGTTTGGCGATTGCCTTGAGACACACACGCGCAAGAGGATCATCGATCAACTTGTTTAATCTGCGTGGCGACGCTGGGCGGAGCGTCAAATCGTATACTTGAGCCTCTACTTCCGCCTTCTTTTCTCCGGGAAAAGGAACTTGGCCAGTCAGGGCCTCGTACAAGGTCGCCCCTAGTCCGTAGACATCGACTTGTCCATTAATTGATGCCTGTGTTACAGGGTCATGATCAAGTTGCTCCGGTGCAGCGTAGTTCAAAGTACCACACGGCCCAGTCGTCGTTGAGTGTTGATCGGCCGCTCGAATCAGTCCCAAGTCCGTAAGTTTGGGAACGCCATTTTGGGAAAACAGCACGTTTGCGGGCTTGATATCACGATGGATAAGCCCCAAGGAATGCAAATGCTCTACCCCCTCGGCAAGCCTGGTGAATACGCCGACTATTTCACGAATGCTGATATTCTGGTGCTGTGCAAGATAGTCTCTCAGTGTTCCACCACCGAGATACTCCATTACGAGGCACAGGACATTGTCTTCGACGCGTTCGATAACATGGTAGAGCCGACAGACATGCGGATGGTCTGTCCGCCCTAATGATTCTGCTTCGCGGCGTAACCGGCGCAATTCTGCCCCTGTTGCCAGCATTCCAGTATTCAAAAACTTGATGGCCACCTGTCGCCCGAGTGAGTGCTCCCTACACTTCCATACTTCGCCAGATCCACCCTTACCCAGGCGTTGCTCGACATCAAAGCCAGGTCCGATAATTCGCTTTACTCGCGCTTGAGATTGAATTTCGAGCGGATGTGGTTCAGTTACTGGAAGCCCACGCATCAGAGAATCGACAACATCCGCGCAGAGCTTACAGCTGTCGACATGCGCTTCGACAAAATCGAATTCAGAACTGCTCTCCTGGCTGTCCATCCACGCGCGAAGTTCCGCAACGGAATAAACCCTCGGTTCTGTCGGGTGCATTAGCGATCTTCCTTCATTTCAATTCGCTGACGAATGTTGCGGTTAATTTCAGCCACAGCGTCGACGATCGATTTGCGGGATCGCTCTGGTAGTTGGTTTTTCAGTTCTGTAACCGTTACTTCTCGAATCGTGAACTGTTCCCATGCCCAAAATTTCCATTCATCTTTCGTACC
>CAXBSB010000364.1:0-4326 GCA_963977965.1 uncultured Schlesneria sp. | reverse complement strand
AGGCGAGCTTTTCGGCGATCATTCTTGAGTGGAACCAGTCGTGGCGAAAGCCGAATGCGTCGATGCGTTCGAGGCTTTTTTTCGCGTTGCCGTGGCGTTTCGGTGGGGCTGGGCGGATGAGGCGAATCTTGCTGGGGTTCAGGTTCGGGGGTTCGAGGAAGCGGTTCGGCATTAAATCCAGAGGTGTCGACTCGGCGTCTGGTCGAACCGCCAAACCACTGCATGAACCAAGAAAAAAGCCCCATGAAGTGACATCCCGAGGGACGCAATGAATTCCATCAGGGGCGCGAACTTGCGCACTCCATCTGGACCCGACTGGTCCTCAACCCATCCTGGTAACTGACGCTCAAACGCACTCGATACAACCGGCTCGTGGGCCGCACAACCGATCCTGTAGCGAATTGTCGTCAGGTGTAATAGTCACACCTGACGGCAATTCACACATCGAATCTCGGACAATGAAGCGACCGCGGGGTACCCCCGCAGCATTCATCACGTCCGGTCAAGGACGTGTGAATTGAGCTTATGCGACCCACGAGCCCGTATCTGACATCTTGCGATCAGCTTGAGAAACCGTTCCCATCGATCCTGCAAGACAATCGTTCGTATCGTTCCCGTACGAAAGTATGTTAGCCAGTTGTAAGAATTGGTCAAAGTCCAACTGGGGAATTTACTTACGGCCCAAGAAGCATCGAGAATCAATTCAGGAGATCCATTTCCTGGCCGACGCCGGACAACCGGGACTCCGGATGTTCAGAATGATCAACTTCCCAAAAACCCCAGCGTGATTGTTTCATGAACGGAGTGCACGTGCCTTCGGAGAGTATTTCGAGGACTACCGTTCCTGACGATTTATAGCGACGACCACACTTGGGGCAACGGTTTTCGTACCACGTTTCCTCCGGGTTTTGCGAGTGGCATCCGAGATACTCGAATCCCCCATTCTTGGTTTCCCCGCATCTGCACGGCGGCAGATCAGGTCGCCACCACATGATGCCAAAGTATAGAACTACAAGCGCAACGAGTGGAACGATGCCAACAGCCCATCCAGCAATGACACCGACGAGCAAAGAGACGCCAAAAATACGTGCAACGAGAATCCCGATACACAGGCACGCCAAAACAAAAAATGGGTAGGCCCTGCAAAGCGTCATCTTCGAAAAGAAAGTCACGATCCGCCTTCGTTCATGTGCCTCTTCTCGTTCACGCTTTATCTTGTTGGGACTTTTGCTCAAACCCATCACATTGAATCACAGGCTGTGGCGGGTACTTGCGAAAGCGTTGATCCGCCACAGACTTCTGGCAAAGCAGGAAGCGCGACCCCTTCCCGGAGACAACTTCCTTCACATGGCAGCAGTATTCGCACAGGCTGGGAATCATTCACGGTCCTCGGGGTTGGACCGATTCTACCAAGGCCACTTCGCCCATCAACTCCTTCGAGAACAGATGTGGTTTCTCGAATTTGCGAGGAGTTTTGCTGCTCGCCACGGGCAAAGCACGGCATTCGAACTGCAGCTCGACCGATCAGTGACGTCGATAGATGTTGCGAAGACCGATTGGCTTGAACTGCGTCAATCCGGGGACTGGCATCATTTGATCACGCGACCGTTGCCAGGCGCAGTTCACTCGGAATCGGCAGGCGGGCGGAATTGATATCAATGAGTAGCAGAAACTCTTCGACGCGTTGATACGTGATGTCGCTGTTCTCTACCGCCCAGACGATGATCTCCAGGTTGTCGTGAATGTGGTGTCCATCACCTTTCATTCGTGACATGATGGCGTCCAGAAGGGGACGTTCCATTGTGATCTTCCGCAGGATAGCGAAGTCCAGGTCATTGAACTCGCGCCAGCAGCGTTCACCCTCGACATGCTCAAGTCGTCGCCAGCGGCAGAATCGCCACCAGAAGCGGCGGAGCCAGTCGTCTACGGCTTGCTGACCGAGGTCCTTGCGAGCCTTTTCGCTTTCGATCCATTTGTGTCGCGCAATTTCTTCGCAGGCGTGCGGAAGAATGCTTTCCGCCAGCATCTGCAATAGAGACGAATTGCCGATGGTTTCACTCTCAGGCTGGTCTGACAAGGGGCGCACCTCGCATTCCGCACTGTACTTCATGGAAGATTACTGGCATCAGAGTATATTGATCTGGACGGAATTGGCAACTCCCTCGGGACATGAGCACCGCCGAGGCGCTTTGGAAGTTGGATCGGAAGGATCACTGAGGCTGTGTGGCGACGGCCCAACAATTGATGACGATTTATGATGGTGGGCCGGCGCTCGAAGCGAGCTTGTGCCACCCTCCTTTGAAAACAACGATTGTCCTGGATCTGAACGCTTTTGCGAATGACTCGACCGACGAACCTCGAAAGGATTTCCACGATGTTTCGCACGAAGATTTTCCTGCCGGTGGTGGTGGTGGTGTTACTGACAGGCGGGTTCCAGGCTGTTGATGCGGCCGAAGGAAAGTGGCCGATGCTTGTGAAGGTCGAACAACAGCCTCTTGTTGCTGCGACCGAACGAATCGTGCAATCGATGGACTTCGTCGGTTCACCGCTCAGCCCCGAGGATCGCAAAGCTCTCGAAGCGGCTTACAAACTCCCCAAAGCCGCAGACTGCACCGAAGAGATCCAGAAGATTCTCGACAAGTACTGCGTCGCGGGGGTCAGCATTAATCCCGAAAGTCGCGTGTCGGTTGTTGACGGTCCCGCCAGGAAGGAACTCGTTCAACAGGGGTGGCGTACATTTCTGGTTAAAGTTCAAAACGAGGCAGGCGTCACGGCTCCACTGGTCCCCGAGAGTCCTAATCTGCTTCCGGTCTATCAGCGAGGTTCCAAGAATGGCCGCGAAAAGCCGATGACCGATGAGAAACTCGTTCAGCCCGCTGATGTGCCAAATCGATTTCTCGACGCACAGATGTTCGACAAACAGCCTCTTAAGCCGGGTCTGTCCGGCCTGGAACTCGAATATCGAATCCTGCAGCTTTACTGTCGAGACGTTGGTCGACGGGAAGCTCAACTCGGTTTTCATGTTGGACAGGGAACGCAGGACCTGGGGTTCCGTAATACCGTTCCAATCCTGTTCACCAGTGTTCCGGCCGTTGAAGTGTCGCTCGGCATCATCGACTTCGATGGAACTCCAACAACTGCCGCGCTGACATTTCGAGATCAGCGAGGTCGCGTTTATCCGAATCCGGCCCGGCGGCTTGCTCCGGACTTCTTCTTTCACGAACAGATCTATCGGGCTGACGGCGAATCCGTCCATCTGCCTCCGGGCGAGTTTACTGTCGTTGTTCAACGCGGCCCCGAGTACCACGTTGATACTCACAAGTTCACGGTCCGCAGTGACGGAGTCAGCCAGCGGCTTGATCTGAAACTGCGTCGCTGGATTCATGCTGCCAAACGCGACTGGTTTTCAGGCGATCATCATGTTCACGCGGCCGGATGTGCTCATTACGACAGTCCGTCAGAAGGGGTGACGCCGGGCGACATGATGCGGCACATCCTGGGTGAAGATTTGAACATCGGATGTGTTCTCAGCTGGGGGCCGTGCTGGTACACCCAGAAGCGTTATTTCGAAGGAAAGACATCCGCACTGTCTCGACCGAACTACCTGATGCGATACGACGTCGAAGTCTCTGGCTTCCCCTCATCGCACGCAGGACATCTATGCCTGCTGAATCTGCAGGAAGACGATTACCCGGGGACGACGCTACTGGAAGAATGGCCCAGCTGGACTCAACCCGTCCTGGAATGGGGTCAGAAGCAGGGTGGAATCGTTGGATACAGCCACAGCGGCTGGGGCCTGGCTCTTCCCGACGTCATGCCAGATGGTTCTCGGAAGTTTCATGGCCAACCCTGGGGTGGGGCTCCTGCGAACTGGGAAGGGAAAGCTGCGACAACGATGCCCGACTATGCGATGCCTCGTTTCGATGGCATTGGTGCAAACGAGTTCATTGTCACGACAACAAACGGGACCTGCGATTTCATTTCGGCGGTTGATACTCCTGCAATCTGGGAACTGAATATCTGGTATCACACGCTCAATTGCGGCATGGAAACTCGCATCAGTGGTGAAACCGATTTCCCCTGCATTTACGGAGACAAAGTGGGACTCGGCCGGATCTACGTCAAGCTTCCGAAGAACAAGCCACTCACCTACGAAGACTGGATCCAGGGAGTCAAAGCCGGTCGCAGCTATTGCGGCGATGGACTCAGCCACCTCTTCGACTTCGCCGTTAATGGCCTGGCGGTCGGTGAAAGCCTTCCTTCGGCCAAGCCGAGCCATCTGCCACTGAAGCAGCCGGGAAAGGTTAAAGTGACCTGCGACGCGGC
>CAXBSB010000363.1:0-4397 GCA_963977965.1 uncultured Schlesneria sp. | reverse complement strand
TGGTGAATTAGGCGAAGGCCTTGGGTTTCGTCACCCGCGTCCACCCTCGCAACAAGTTTCGCAGATTGTGTGGCATTGGGCACACTGGAGTTTCGCTCGGATTTCGAAGAGCGAACCACCGCAAACCGGACAGACCGGTTTGGTCGAACAGGTTTTTGGCTCGGGTGTTGATGGGACAGTCTGTTTGGCATCCATCGCAGAGGTTCCACAGGCGTCATTGCCAATCCAGATTCTGACGAACGACAGAAATGCGGTCAACTCTCTGACGAGGCGAGTTGGGCACCTGTGGCTGGAGTTCAGTAATCAGTGGCGTCACCCGATCGCCCCCCCTCGGTGACACGATGCTTCTTTGGTATCATGTCCCTATGGTCCAAGCCGAAACGAGGTGATTCATGAGATTCCAATTGAAGCGGAAAGAATCTCTCGCCCGTGGTGCGAGGCGGCTAATCCAGAACGAACTGGCGATGGCACGCTGCGAATTGAAGTCAAAAGATCTCAGTGTTGACGAGCAGGTTCATGAACTTCGGCGGCACACCAAACGCGTGCGAGCGATCCTGAAACTGATTCGTGATGGTCTCGGTGGCAAAGTCTATCGAACTGAAAATCACCGACTTGCGCAGGTGGCTCGACGATTTTCTGACGTCCGTGACGCCCGAGCGTGCGCGGATGCATTCGATTCCATATTGGACACTGCGGAGGTCCCGATTTTTTCAGAGAAAGAAAGGAATGAGAAGCAATGCCTGTTTCGAACCCGGCTTGAACAAGCCCATGAGCAACAGGCCACCAATGCCGGTTTTCGAGAGGCGCTGCGTCAAATTCGGTCCATACGGCATCGCGTCGCGAAATGTAAGATCAGACAATCCGACGAAGCACTCATCGAACGGGGTATCGGGCGAGTCTACTCTGCTTGCCGTCACGCACTGAAGAATGTTCGAGTCCAGCCAGATCACAGGAATCTGCATACTCTTCGAAAAGTGGCTACGTCACTACGAATCATCGTCGAGATACTGTCCACTCGTTTCCCACGACTTCACGAATTCCATCGTGCCCTGCAGTTGTTGACGGCCGATTCCGGAAAGTGCCTGGACTTTGGGTTATTGAAAAGCGTCCTGTTGGAAGAGGCACAACGATCGACGGGGGGGCACGCTATGGAGTCCGTGATTCGCCAAATTGGTGATCGGCACTGCAACCTTCTGGCACATGTTCTCCAGAACGCTGAAGAGATTTTCCGTCGCAAGACATCTCATCAACTTCGGCGATTGAAAATCCGACAGGCCAGTTCTTGAAACTTTTGTATTGTATCGGCCTTGAGACCTGACTGGCCCACCGTCTGGAAACGCTGAGAAATACTGGTGGGCTCGCGCGGCGAAGCGCCACTTGTCCCACACTACGTTGAGGCCAGTTTCAACCAGATCGTCAGACGTGCGTCTTTTTGACGGATTTTCGAGACAAGCGTGCAGACAACCTGTAAACTTCTTCGTGCTTTGAGCACGGACTGAAGTGCTGATCTGCCAACACCTTCGATCCTGGCAGGTGCTGTCGAAGAAAGAAATGGCGAGCAGCGGCGGTACATGCCAACTCGTTAGCTCGGGTAAGCTGCGTCGACTATACTCACAGCCGACGGACTGAAACCTCACAACGAATTCGCAGGATGGAATGAATACGATGCAGCAGGCGGACGTGGCCATTATCGGGGGTGGCATTGTCGGACTGGCAACGGCATATCGTCTCCAGGAACGATTTCCCGGCAAGAACGTCGTTGTTCTCGAAAAAGAACGGGAAGTTGCTCAGCATCAGACCGGTCATAACTCTGGCGTGCTGCACTCGGGAATCTATTACAAGCCGGGATCCCTTCGGGCTCTGAACTGTCGCGAAGGGAAGCAGGCGATGGAAACCTTCTGCCAGAAAGAAGGGATTCCTTTCGATCTGTGCGGCAAGGTCATTGTCGCCGTCTCGACTGACGAGATTCCGCGACTGGAAAAAATCTACGAACGTGGTCAGGCCAACGGTGTGAATTGCCAGTTGATCGACGGCGATCGGCTCCGCGAAATCGAACCTCATTCCGCAGGCATCAAGGCGATCCACGTTCCTGAAGCTGGCATTGTGGACTACCGGCAGGTCTGCGATCGACTGGCGCTACGCATTACTGAAGCAGGCGGATCCATCAAGACAAGTGCCCGAGTGACGGGGATGTTTCGACGCGAAGGACGAATGATCGTTCAAAGCGGAGCAGGGGAGATTGAAGCTCGGCTGGTGGTGAACTGTGCCGGCCTGTTTTCGGATCGAGTCGCGTGGCTGTCAGGTCAGCGTCCTGATGCACAGATCGTCCCATTTCGCGGCGAGTACTTCGAGCTTAAGCCCTCGGTTCATCACTTGTGTCGCGGTTTGATTTACCCGGTTCCCGATCCCAATTTTCCGTTCCTGGGTGTCCACTTCACTCGGATGATACATGGGGGAGTCGAATGTGGACCAAACGCCGTTTTCGCATTTAAACGGGAAGGGTACTACAAAACCAGTTTCAATCTGATCGACACCCTGGAATCCCTGACCTATTCGGGTTTTCTGCGGATGGCGTGGAAACACTGGCGAATGGGCCTGCATGAAATGTGGCGGTCCTTCAACAAGGCGGCTTTCGTGACAGCACTGCAGCGGCTTGTTCCAGAAATCCGTGGCGAACACCTGGTCACGGCTCCGGCAGGCGTTCGAGCACAAGCTCTTTCGCGAGATGGTAATCTAGTGGAAGACTTCATGATTCTGGAAAATGATCTGGTCATCAACGTCTGCAATGCCCCCAGCCCTGCTGCGACAGCGTCACTCAACGTGGGTAAACTGGTTGTTGACAAAATCGCCACTCACCTTTAACCGGGGATAGCCTGATGTTGTACGCCCGTCGCCTGATACCGATCATGATTATCGTTGTGATTTCAGGAATCATGAGCGCTAGTGCGGCTCGCTCCGCCGAACCAACCACCGTGAAGTTTGACAGCTACAACGGATATTTTGTTTCGAATCAGTTCGAACCGAATGCCAAAGAATCGTTTGTCATCTGTACGAATCAGGAGGCATTCGACAAATGTTTCGGCGTGGCGTTTGTCATGGGAGACAAGTCTCACCGTCTGCCGAAAGACGTGTTTGAGACTCAACAGGTGATCAGCGCCATCAAGCGGGGATCGTCGATCTGGGACTATGCCGTCAAAGAAGTTGTCGAAACCAACGACGAAATTGAAATCCATTATTCGGCGAAAGAGATCAAACAACCCTCAGCCACGTTCTCCAGTCCGATGATCGTCAGCATTCCAAAGAAGTCGTACAAGTCGATCAGCTTTGTGGAGAATGGCAAGGTCGTCAAAGCTCTAAAGCCTTGATCGAGACCAGTAAGAAACAGATTCGCATCGTGAGGAACAACCATGGGGCTGCGATCCATTTCGGCGGTGTTCCCAGCGATCATCGTATTCATTGCGACGGTAGCGAACGCGGACGACTTCAAAACAACTGATCCACTGGTGACACGTTTCCTGACGGATCACTGTGTAAAGTGTCACGGTACGGATCGGGCCGAGAAGAAGTTGCGGCTGGATCAGGCAGGCCATGATCTTACTCGCCCCGCAAACCTGGAACTCTGGCAGCGAGTTTTAAAGCGAGTCCGCAGTGGTGAGATGCCACCGGACGGGGAACCCAAGCCTGATGCGGCAGTCGCCAAAGCCGTTGTTGACCGGCTGACACGCCGACTGGGACAGGCAGAGGCTGCGCAGCGAGCAGACGGTCGCGTCGTGATGAGGCGGCTGAATCGCGTCGAATATGAAAACACGATTCGAGACTTGCTAGGCATCGTGATTGATCTTCAGGACCTGCTACCTGCCGATTCGGCCGCGGACGGTTTTGATAACGGTGCCGAAGCCCTGCACACCTCGTCATTCCTGATGGAACGCTATCTGGATGCGGCCGACCAGGCACTGGCCCTCGCGATTGCCAATCGCCCGCAACCACCGCTCGTCAAGAAACAGCTTCGATTCCACGATGAGCGACAGGTCAAGATCGCGACCGAAAAAGTCTATCGAAAGCTGGATGATTCAGTCGTCATGTTCAGTTCGTCCGCCTGGAACTCCGTTACGGTTTCACAGTTCTATCCGCCGGATCGAGGCCTGTATCGGTTCCGCATCCGTGCTCGAGGATTTCAGAGTGCCGAAAAGCCGGTGACTTATCGAATTGATGCGGGTCCGATGTTGATGGGGACCCGCAATCATCTGGTCGGCTATTTCGATGCAGCCCCTGAGAATGCGTCAGTCACCGAGTTCACGGACCATCTGGAAGCCCGCAGCACCATTCGTATCTCACCCTACGGACTGGCGAACGCTCAGACCGTCGACAAGATCGGAGCTGAAACGTATAGCGGCCCC
>CAXBSB010000362.1:0-4414 GCA_963977965.1 uncultured Schlesneria sp. | reverse complement strand
GTTGCCGACACGGCATTGGTGTTGATGTCGTGGCCCAGCTTTCGCAGCTCCGTGGCGATGTCAGCGGCTCCTCGCGTGCAGTTCGACTGCGAATACATCTCTATGACCAGGCTCTTCAGTGCCTGCCGATCCGCAGCCGAAGCAGCGCCACTGTCGTCTTCGTCGAACTCCGAAACCGCATCGCGCACCCCGGGACGGTAGCCAGGGCCATCCAAAGGCGTTACGCCGATCGTTCGGGCGACTTCAAGAATCTCGTCTCGAGAAGCCCCCTTGGCTCGTTCGATCTGTTGCACGAACGCACCGTCTCGCAGCATTTCCTCGACCGTGGCCGGGTCATCGTAATGACGAGCCAATTCCTGCTGATCATAGGCACTGAGCTGCAGTTCCAAGTCCTGCTGCCGACGATCCAGTAGTTCGCGGTGCCAGGGTGGAACCCAGTCTGCCCCAATGACGGAACCGGGTTGAGTCGCTTCCTGTTCCATCAGCGCGATATTCGTTGCTCCGTTGACCTGCAGGAATGGCCCTACGCCGCGTCGACCATAAATGTGACGCGCGATCTGATCGTGAGTCACCCCTTGCTGCAGCAAAACCGCGACTGATTCCAGTTTTTCAATCACAGGAGTCTCTGCAGCGGCTCTGGCTTTTGCAACCGCCTTGACGGAAGCCCAGAAACTGGGGCCCGGTGCACCACTCTCGGGACGGACCTTACCATGTTCCCGCTGTGCGTAGGCTCGACACTCTTCGGCCAGACGCGGAACAGCGACAGTTGCAAGATCACGGCAACCGGCTGGAATGTTCCCCGCGTCGCAGACCTGTTAGGCGGCCTGAATACTCAGCCCGACATTCTCGGGCATGATGGGGCCGCCATTGGGATCATTCAGCCATCGCTGAATTCGTCGGAGCATCTCGTCCACAGTCCGCAGAATCTCCTTACCTCGATTTTCCATGGGCGATTCTTCTCCTTCCCGCTGATGAAATGGTTGTGGTGAAAACAAGTCCGTGCTACGTGCCCCTGCATGGGGCCATGTGGCTTTTTAAGGTAGAGCGAGACCAGTTCGCATAGAGCGATGGCTAATGCGGGTCGCACTTCCGTGTCGCTTCGAAACATGGGTTAGCCGCTGCCGCGCGGGACGCAACACTGAAACGGAATGCGTTCTAACCGTCAGGAATCGTTGAGACCCCTGAATCTGAAATCCAACTCGTTCTCTTCAAATCCGTGTTCATCCATGTCATCTGTGGTCGATTTCAGGCATGTGGCCCTGAATCGATTCATTTCGATTTTTCGCGAACCAGTTGCTCACCGACGACACACTGTCCATCTTCGAACTTCAGAGTGATCGCCAGTTCACCGAAGAAGCCGGCGCGACGAACTTCGGTCACTTTGGTGGCCAACCATCGCTGGGCCGCAGCGATACGACGGGTCGTTCTGTCATCAGGAGTTTCACGTTCCATCTGTCTCTCCTGCGGAGTGATCCGCCAGTCACTGTTCACCATCTGCAACCCGTGGCAAATGGGGCTGTCAGCCCGCAACTGCCAGCTCTGATTGAAGGGCCAGAAAGGTCGATTCCGTCGTGGCACTGCGTGCCTGGCGATCCCGCTCGATTTCCTCGGCCATCATCGGCATCAGTCTTTCAGCTTGCCGGTTCAATCGAGCGTGAAACCATTGCCAGACGCCTGCTCGTTCCCGTTCCGCGAAGTCATGTTGAAAAAGAGGATTCCCCTGAAGGTCTGCGGTGATGACGGACTTGGGAACAATTCCTCGCAGCACGACTTCGCCCGATGCGACCTGGTACAGAAGTTCGAAAACAAACTTGCTGGGGAATTCGGAGTCATCAACGTCGTACCACCACTCACACGGATGGCAGCGGTCCAGCACGCTTCGATTCAGCGTCCGTTCGTAAGTGACTTCGTGGGGTGATTCGGGTGTGACCGACATGTCATCCTCAACTTTGAAGAACGCTCAGGGGAAGAACTGCGTATCTGCCAGCAGATCGCGCTGATTGGCACCTGCGATTTTGCGGGGTATCTGCGAAGCCCGAGGCTTCTACCGAGCCACAATTCGCGGGGATCGATCCATCGTCCCTCGATTCCGTTCGCTGCGAATTGCAATGAGGTTCCATCGCCTCATTCGCTCGGTAGAAGCTTCAGGCTTCGTCGGTTTGAGTTCCTTGGAAGTGCGACGCCATTTGTCTCGCACAGTCACTGCAGAATCACGTTTTGTTTTCGAGTGATTCGTGCTGTGTGTGACGATTCTACCAACAAACACTCTTGTCGCAACAGACAATTAATTGTCCGCAACATAAAAACTACAGACAGAACGGGATTGACGAGCGTCATCTGGTTACTGGTGCTAGACTTGTGTGCAGAAAAATATTTTTCAGCATTTTTCCTGTGCGGAGATTTCCCCGTGCCTCGACCTCGAACCGTTGTCACTGTCGCTGCGATTGAAGACACCGCCGAAAAACTGCTGGAACTCGGGGCTCAATTGACCGAAGTTGCCCTGAAACTCAAACAGGCCAACATGAACGAAGCCCTGCTTCCCTGGACGAATGCCCATTGGAGGTCTGTGGATAAACTGGTGGAAGCCGGACTTCCATTACTCGGCGCGACTCTCAGCGAAATCAATGCATTCAAGTCGGGACGAAAATCGACGGCCGCTTTGGAACAGGAACGGTCGCTTCGTGACTATGCCCGACGCAAGGAACGGGAAGCGTCGGCTGGTGAACAGAAGCCCGAAAAAAGGCCGCGGGGGCGGCCTCCCAAAAAGGGGGCATGATCCTCGATTGCCACCGGTTGGTCAGTCGCTCTGGACGAGTAAACTGCTCGGGTGCACTGGACGGTGCGGAAATAATCCCCGGCGTCCTGCGGTTCTGATGTTTCTGTTTGAGGTTTATGCCAATTGAATCCGTCCCTCGTCTGGTTTCGTAATGATCTTCGTCTGGATGACAACCCTGCACTCCAGGCTGCCATCGATCGAGGAAGTCCTGTTATTCCTGTTTTCATCCTGTCGAAAACGGATGAAGGAAGCTGGAAATCGGGCGAGGCCAGTGAGTGGTGGTTACATCAGTCGTTGGCTTCTCTCGACGCATCTCTGCGAAGTCTCGGCAGCCGCTTGATCCTTCGGAAAGGTCCCTCAGCAACCGTTTTGCATGAACTGCTGCGCGAAACAGGTGCTGATACCGTTTTCTGGAATCGACGGTATGAACCGGCCGTCAGAGAGACCGATTCGAAAGTCCGAACTTCGCTGCAACAGGCGGGAATCACCACATCGGATTTCAATTCTCAACTGATCTTCGAGCCCTGGGAGATCGCGACGAAAGAAGGACGCCCCTATCAGGTCTTCACACCCTTCTGGCGAGCCTGCCTCCAGAAAGGACTTTCATCCAAAGTCATTCCGGCTCCTCGAAAGCTTCCATCGCCCAAAGCCTGGCCCGATTCGGCTCCGCTCGCATCATTTCAACTGGAACCGACGCGCGACTGGGGTGACGGTTTCAAGGCATACTGGAGTCCGGGTTGTCAGGGTGCCCAACAGCGACTGAAAGAGTTTCTTCAGCAGGCAGTGACGCAGTATTCCGTTGATCGCGATCATCCCGCTGTCGTTGGCACGTCGCGACTTTCGCCGCATCTGCATTTTGGAGAGATCAGTCCGCGGGCAATCTGGTATGCCGTCCAGCAACTGACGGGCTCAGCGGGTGATCACGCGGGGGCCGAAACATACCTGAAAGAAATCGGCTGGCGCGAGTTCGCTCATCATCTGCTTTATCATTTTCCTCAAACGACCGACCATCCCTTGCGATCTGAATTCGCGAATTTCCCCTGGGAAGACAATGAGCCGGGATTAAAGGCGTGGCAGCGAGGCCGCACCGGTTACCCGATTGTTGATGCGGGAATGAGGGAACTCTGGAAAACCGGCTGGATGCACAATCGAGTCCGGATGATTGTCGCATCGTTCCTCGTAAAAGATCTGCGTCTGCACTGGGGACATGGAGCCCGCTGGTTCTGGAATACACTCGTTGACGCAGACCTCGCCAGTAACACTCTGGGCTGGCAGTGGAGTGCGGGATGCGGTGCCGATGCAGCACCCTATTTCCGAGTCTTCAATCCGGTCCTGCAGTCACAGAAATTCGATCCCGAAGGAGAATACCTCGCCCGATGGCTCCCGGAACTGGCTTCACTTCCTCCCAAGTGGATCCATGCTCCCTGGACGGCGCCGAGTGAGGTCTTGAGATTCGCCGGAGTGTCACTCGGGAAAACCTACCCTCGACCGATCGTGAACCACGACGAGGCTCGCGATCTGGCGCTGAATGCCTTCCAGAAAATCAAACGCCGTGACTAGTGCGCATCTCAGTTAAGTGTAGCGGTACCCACAGTGGCTAAAGTGGCTTCTGGATTCCATGAATCGACTATCTTTCCC
>CAXBSB010000361.1:0-4451 GCA_963977965.1 uncultured Schlesneria sp. | reverse complement strand
ATTGAGCTTGTTCAGCAGTGTGGCATCGAAAGCGATACCTGCCGCCTTGCAGTTCGCTGCCGTCGCAGCCAGTTCGCTCAGGTATCGAGAAGCGGCTGGATAAATCACCGTCTTCGCGATTTCGTGAGTCAGCTTGGCTTCGACATTCAGCGTCAGCACATACTGTTCGAAGTAGATTTCGCGTCGGCTTTCGACTTCGCGTGGTGTCAGCACCTTGTACTTGTCGAACATCGCAACAACAGCGGGATCGGTGATCGCGGGAAGGGCGTCGATGGTCTGCTTGTTGTTTGGCAGGCCTCGCTTGGCTGCTTCCTGATGCCATTCTTCCGAGTAACCGTCGCCATTGAAGATCACCGCGCCGTGATCCTTCATGATCGACTTGAGCAGCGTCTGAACCGCACCGCTCAACTTGGATGGATCGCCGCCGGTGGCAGCTTCCAGTTCCGTCGCGATGTAGTCGAGCGACTCGGTCATGATCGTGTTCAGGGCAACCAGCGGTCCCGACAGCGACTGGCTCGATCCCACAGCACGGAATTCGAACTTGTTGCCGGTGAACGCGAACGGGCTCGTACGGTTACGATCCCCTGCGTCCTTCGGCAAAGGAGGCAGCGTGTCGACACCAACGGTCATCACGCCGGGTTGCTTGCTGGTTGATGCTGCACCGCTGGCCTTGATCTGTTCGAAGACGTCAGCCAGTTGCTCGCCCAGGAAGATCGAGATGATGGCTGGAGGAGCTTCGTTGGCACCCAGGCGATGATCGTTGCCTGCGTGAGCTACGACGGCGCGAAGCAGAGTCGCGTGCTTGTGGACGGCACGAATGACTGCAGCACAGAAGACCAGGAACTGCATGTTTTCGTGTGGTGTCTTGCCGGGTTCCAGCAGGTTACCCTGAGTGCTGTTTCCGAGTGACCAGTTGCAGTGCTTGCCGGAACCATTCACGCCTGCGAATGGCTTTTCGTGCAGCAGGCATTCCAGACCGTACTTGGCGGCAACTCGCTTCAGGGTCAGCATCAGCAACTGCTGGTGGTCTGCAGCAACGTTGGCATTTTCGTAAATCGGAGCGATTTCGTATTGGCTCGGGGCCACTTCGTTGTGACGGGTCTTGACGGGGACACCCAGCTTGTACAGTTCGCGTTCGCTATCGAGCATGCAAGCCAGGACGCGGTCAGGAATCGCACCGAAGTACTGATCACAGAATTCCTGTCCCTTCGGGGGTGGAGCACCGAACAGGGTGCGGCCAGCATTGATCAGGTCAGGACGGGCGAAGAAGAAGTTTCGGTCGATCAGGAAGTATTCCTGTTCCGGGCCGCAGGTAGCAGTGACCAGGCCTGGGTTCTTGTGGCCGAACAGCTTCAGGATTCGCTGAGCTTGCGTATTCAGGCACTTCATCGAGCGGAGCAGCGGGGTCTTCTTGTCGAGAGATTCACCGGTCCACGAAAAGAATGCCGTTGGGATGCAGAGGGTGGTTCCATTGGGGTTATCGAGGATGTAGGCGGGGCTCGTGACGTCCCACGCGGTGTATCCGCGAGCTTCAAACGTGGCGCGGATGCCGCCCGATGGGAAGCTGGATGCGTCTGGCTCACCCTGGATCAGCGCGGTTCCACTGAATTCGGCGATCGCTCCACCGCTTCCGTCCGGAGCCAGGAAGCTGTCGTGCTTTTCAGCGGTCAAGCCGGTCAGAGGGTAGAAGACGTGAGCGTAGTGCGTGGCCCCTTTTTCGATCGACCAGTCCTTCATGGCGGCCGCAACGGTGTCAGCAATCGTGGCATCCAGTGGCTCACCCGCCTCAATCGTCTTGAGCACGGACTTGAAGACACTCTTTGGAAGCCGGTCCTTCATCACCTTCAGGCTGAAGACGTTTGTCCCAAACAGATCACCAGCCGAGGTTTCTGAAAAATTCAAGGGGGCGGAAATGGGCTGGTAATTGGTTACAGCCTGAATTGCACTAAGACGAGACGCACTGCCACTCATTGATGTCACTTTCGAAAAAAACAGGGGTTGAGCGCGATAGGGCCACTGCCTGCGGGACAAAAGTGTGCAACGATTATGCCGGACACGGCCAGCGTCGATCGCACGCCTAAAACTTCAACAGGAAAACACGAAAACTACTTGAAACCAACGATTTCGAACAGGATTCAGCTGCACGCTTAGTGAGCAATTGATGCCTGCTGGATGAGCATCTTCATTTCGTGAACCGCTTCACGAAAACCAACCATCACAGCGCGGGCGACAATGCTGTGACCGATATTCAGCTCGCACGCACCAGGAATTCTGGCGACCGGAATCACATTTCGATAGGTCAGGCCATGCCCAAAGTGCAAAATCAGGCCCGAATCGAGAGCAAATTGGCCGGCTTCTTCCAGTTTTTTGAGTTCCGCCTGCTGAGCGGGGCCGATTTCGGCGTCGGCATAGGCACCGGTATGCAGTTCCACGGCGGCAACTTTCAGTTGACGCGCGGCCTCGATCTGTCGTGCATCCGGATCAATGAATAAACTGACTTCGATCCCCGCCTGGTGGAGCCGTTCGACACAAGTTTTGACTCGATTGAGGTTTCCGATCACGTCAAGCCCCCCTTCGGTCGTCACTTCCTCGCGGCGTTCGGGGACCAGGGTCGCCTGATGCGGAAGGATTTCGAGGGCAAAGTCGGTGATCGATGGTTCCGCAGCCATTTCCAGATTCAGTTTGACCTGAACCGTCTGCCGCAGAACTCGAACATCCCGATCCTGAATATGCCGACGATCTTCGCGAAGATGAACAGTGATGACATCGGCCCCTCCCAGTTCGGCCAAGGCCGCCGCCCAGATCGGATCGGGCTCGACAGTCCGCCGAGCCTGGCGGATGGTTGCGACATGGTCGATGTTGACGCCGAGAGTTGCCATGAGATTGACTTTAGAAGAAGAAAAATGGCCTTCGGCAGTAGTTTTACGGCAGTTCCGCCGTCGATTCCAGCAATCCGCCATCAAGAATCGCGGTAGAACTTCCGATTCTTTTCTGGCACGATGAAGTCCTTCTGAAACTGCCGAAGGGACATCGTCAGCGGGAATGAGTTAAAGCGATTCAGTTTCGCTCGCCGTCACACTCCTCACATTCGCTTCGCGAATCCGAATCCAGAGAGGCAAAAAATAACGGAACGTGGGTAACTTGACGCATGAAAAGCGGCTGTTAAAATCCCACCCACTCACAGCAAACAGCTTTCCTGAGCGGATCGTCGTCTCAACAGTCGATGGTCACAATCAGGAAACGGGGCGGTAGCTCAATTGGTTAGAGTACCGGACTGTCGATCCGGTGGTTGCGGGTTCGAGCCCCGTCCGCCTCGCTCGCTGTGAGACTTCAAAGCCGACTCAGGGTGAGTCGGCTTTTTTCGTTTTTCGCGGTCCGTGATGCTTTGATCATCCTCCTGCCGCACGAACAGATTCCTAACCTACGACAATCGTGTTCGGGCGGGTGGCCAACCCCGGCCACTCTGCCGGCCCCCCACTTCTTAATGTTCGTAAATCGGAATCACCAAAGACTATCTTGGATTTCACACACGACACTGCCGTCCACGGATCCGCGGTTTCCCCACTCCGGGTCGGACACTTCCCCGTGAAATGAAATCGAAAGAGTGTTGTTCGCGGCATTGTGGGATTTGCAACGCAGTGTGAGCGACTCCCACGACAGATACGAATCTGTGAATTCAATCCCACCTTCGGCGATCGGGTCGCTTTTCATCGCCTCAGATTCGGGGCCGAATGACTTGCCTGGCAGTTCCGAAATGGATTCAACATCGGGGAACGGGATGCCATATATCTTCAGTTCGAAATTGCGTCCACTGGCTTCGATGTCGAGTTGATGGTTTTGAAACATGAGGTTTTGGTGCCTGTGTATTTTCATTTGTTTTTGTAATTTTACCAATAGTTACAGTATTCCAATCTTGATGTGAATGTGACATTAATAAATATGGAGTTATATTAATTAATAAAATAATCAATTTTTTAGGCAATCATTTGAGCTTTAATTGCTGGTCCTGATTGATAATTAACCAATTGATAATCAGCAAATTGAGAATTTTCAACTTGCTCAATTGTTTCAAAATCTGGAATAATAATTTTTGGTAAATCTTTTGGTATTGAAACCGAAGATGGCCTTATTAGCTTTCCATTTATATCTAAATTATCTGTTAAATCAAGAAGGCCTCTTATAAAAATTTTATATGAATTAATTTTATAATCTTGATTCATTTTATTTTCATCCAAATTTTTGATTATAAAACAAGCTTTTGATCCAGTTGGCGTTATAATGCTATTTTTTTTTACCTGAGCTTTCATTAAATCGAAAACTTCTGTTCGATAGCTATTAAAAAGACCAAAACTTTTAAGTTTCGTAAAAACAATCACAAGCTCGACGACACCGCGCAGGAACCGATTTAGACTCGCAAAATCTTGAATCATTAGCAACATATCGCACGACTG
>CAXBSB010000360.1:0-4471 GCA_963977965.1 uncultured Schlesneria sp. | reverse complement strand
TTTTTTTTTTTAATGATACGGCGACCACCGAGATCTACACTCTTTCCCTACACGACGCTCTTCCGATCTGCCAAAGAAGACGAAATCAGCGTCGAAATCCGTCCTGCGAAACTGATGGAATATGACATCACGTTTGATGAAGTCGCGAATGCAATTCGACAGGCGAATCTTGACGTGACGGGGGGGCAGATCGATGCCAGCCGAAGTTCGCTCTCCATTCGAACACTGGGAGAGGAACAACGCGGGGTCGACCTGAACAAGATCATTGTTCGCAGTTTTCCCGATGGCAGGACCGTCTATCTTTCGGACGTTGCCGACGTCAGAGATGCTTTCGTCGATATCGACCAGGAAGGGTATTTCAATGGCGAACCGGGGATCAACTGCGTCGTCTATCAAAACGTTGGTCAGGATGCGATCCGGATTTCGCAACTGGTGAAGGCTTATGTCCTCGCCAAAAAAGGCCAACCATTCGATCCTCACGGATTTGAAGCAGCCAGTCTGCACGTGTGGTACTGGCGCCCGTTTGCAATCGTCTGGGCTCATGCATCACGACTGGCGAATAGAGCGATTGGACATCCTGATCCCGAATACTACTATCAGCAAAGTCTTTCAAAGCCCTTCGACCACAACTTCAACGTTGCGCTGCATACGGACCTGGCGAGGTTCGTGGAGGGGCGTATTGATCTGATGGTCGACAATGGACTTCAGGGGCTGTTCCTGATCCTGCTGACGCTGGTTGTTTTCCTGGACCATCGAGTGGCATTCTGGGCCGCGACCGGGTTGCCGGTGACGTTCCTGGGAACATTCCTGATGATGTCCCTGATGGGGGTCTCGCTAAACCTCGTCAGCCTGATGGGATTGATTATCGTCCTCAGCATCGACGTCGACGAGGCGATCGTGATGGGGGAAAACGTTTACCGTCATATGGAAGAGGGGCTCGCGTCTGAAGCAGCAGCCATCACTGGGTCAGAAGAAGTGATGTGGCCGGTTGTGACGATGACGGGTACGACAATCGGCGCGTTCGTCCCTCTGTTGTTCATCAAGGGGCAACTGGGTGACTTCCTCAAAGAACTTCCGATGGTCTGCATCGCTGCGATGAGCATGTCGATGCTGGAAGCACTGGTTATCCTTCCTGCTCACCTGGGACATCTGAAGACAAAACCACGTCGAGGCGCAGATTCGGCGGCCACGGAACCTGCCGTCACAGCGGTGCCAGTATCGCCCTGGCGGCAGTTCTGGAATCGGGTGGTGACCACTAAGGACGCCGTTTTGAGTACGGTCGTCGATGTCTGGTACGACCGACTGATCCGCCTGATGCTCACATGGCGATACGTGACGCTGGCCGCTGCCGTCGCAACGCTCTCAATCGCGGTCGGGCTCGTTCAGGGCGGAATAGTTCCGTTCGTTCCCGTTCCGAAGATGGATAGTGAGACCCTGGTGGGTTCTCTGGAGATGTCGGTGGGAACACCTGCCGAACTGACCAAGAGCCGACTCAAGCAACTGAGCGATCACCTTGTAAAGCTTTCTGAAGTCGTCAACGTACAGATGTACGTCGGAATTCAGGTTGATATTGCCGGGGAAGGAGCCGTCGGGCAAAACCTTGGTTCTCATCTGGGGCAATTGATCGTTGAATTGAAAGAGGCTCACAAGCGATCGCGCACCAGTGAAGCGATCCTGGTGGAACTGCGACAGGAAGCAGAACGATTGAGCGGTGTAAACGCTGTGACCTGGACGTCACTCAATGGGGGCCCAGCCGGGCGCGCTTTGGAATTGAAGGTGACCGCCGACCGTTTTGACGACAGTCTCGCCGCCGCAAAAGCAGTCCGCGATAAGCTTGCGACTTACGACGGTGTGTTCGACATCGATGACAACGTCAACGCCCGTTTGCGTGAAATTCAATTGCGACTTCACGAAACGGCTCGACCAACTGGAATTACCGTAGCCGCGTTGGGGCAGGAAGTCCGGAATGCATTTTTCGGACGGGAAGCTCGTCGGATTTCGCGGAATCGAGAAGACGTCAAGATCATGGTACGTTATCCGAAGGTCTACCGTCAGGACGATTCCATGCTGGAAATGATGTGGATTCCGTCGCCAGCAGGGGCTACGGGTCGACACCGCTGGGTTCCACTGCGCGAAGTTGCCGAACTGACGGAAGATCGTGCCCACGATTCGATTCAACGCAGTGAGCATCGCAGGGCAATTTCCATTTACGCAGACGTTGACGACTTGCATAATGACAACGAAATCGCGGCGAATGTCCAGCAGTGGATCGATACGGATCTGCGAAAATCTCATCCGGATGTCCGAGTCGAAATGCGAGGGAAGACTCTGGAAAACAAGAAATTCATGGACAGCATGCTGGTCGCATTCCCCGTTTCACTGGCAATTATTTACGTGCTGCTGACGGCATTGTTCCGTTCGTATATTCAGCCGATCGTCGTTTTAATCGCAGTACCCTTCGGAGTTCAGGGAGCCATCGTTGGTCACTGGATCATGGGTTACGACCTGACGATCATGAGTGCCATCGGACTGGTTGCGCTCAATGGAATTGTCGTTAACGACTCGTTGGTCCTCGTCGACTTCATTAACACTCGCGTTCGCGGGGGAAGCAGTCACTATGAATCGAGTGTCGCAGGCAGCAAGCTGCGAATGCGGGCAATCGTTTTGAATACGATCACTGCCGTTGTTGGAATGACGCCGCTGATGTTTGAAACCAGCTTTCAGGCCAAGTTTCTGATTCCGCTGGCCATCACACTGACCTGGGGACTGATTTTCGCAACGGTTCTGACGCTGGTCGTCGTTCCTGCAATTAACATGGTCTTTTTCGATATTTCGAAGATGTTTCATTACCACTCAGAGACGTCCGCCACTGCTTGACATATTTCCTCGCGAGAAACATAGTTTTACCGACAATAAACAGCACTTGGTCAGTTATGACGCAAGCGTCGGAAATACTCTCGCTACGAGGACGTCGCGTGATTCTTTTTGAATGCCCTGAGTGTGGAACAAAAAAGAAGTATCCTGATGATCGAGCGGGGGATCGTGTGTCATGCCGCATTTGCGGCAAGAAAGCGACACTGCCGGGTTCAGACGACGATGACGACAACGGATGTGACGGCGAACCACGAAAGAAGTCGAAACGTGGACGAGGAAAACCGGATCCCAAGGCGGAGTTGATCGCGTTCACTTACGCAGGTTGGATCGTTAGTGGCATTAGTTGTCTTTTGATCCTTTTCGCGTTTGAGCGAAGGCCATTGATTCCGACGGCGTTGCTCGCCGGATTTCCGATTGGCTGGGTCATCATTGGTGTTTATGGATCTCTGGTGGGAATGGGATTCCGGGCTGCGATTGGGAAAGGGCTGACCCTGTCTCGCGAAACGAAACTTGAGGGGAAGTCGGGCGTACAGGCAGGGATCGGCATCGTCATGACAGTTGCGATCCTGACAGTTGTGGGAATGGAATTGCTCGGTGAAACCGGAAAAGCTCCAACGAGACCCAGCGTTGAGATCTCACGGTGATTTCGACGCTTATCGTCCTGCGACAATCCTTGGTATTTCGTGCTTGTTCCTGACGAAATCCTCCGAATAATGCATCAAGCGGAATTGATGCCTCGCGAGTTCTCCACAATTCGGTAGAATGATTCTCGTACCAAGGGAGTTGTGTGAGCGAGCGATTGGTCTGAGTGAGATCGACTGTGCGGATTTCTGCGTTTCTATCGAGTGTTCGGCACAGTGCGCCATGGATCGCTCTTTTCTGCTGGGTTCTGTCATTAACACGAGCGGCTGCAGCCGACGACGGCGGGCTCGAATTCTTTGAGAAGAGAATCCGCCCCGTACTCGTTGAGCGTTGTTTCAAATGTCACTCATCTGAGGCTGCAAAAGCTAAGGGCGGATTACGTCTCGATCGCAAAGCGAGCGTTGTTGAAGGTGGTGATTCAGGGACCGCATTCGTTCCGGGAAAACCCGATGAGAGCCTGCTGATTAAGGCAATCCAATGGACAGGCGTGGTGTCAGAAATGCCACCCGATTCAAAGCTTCCTGATCAGGTGATTGCCGATTTCCGTGAGTGGGTCCGCCTGGGGGCAGCGTTTCCTGCGGATACGACGCCTGCAGGTGCCAAGCCACGACCTGTCGATATTGAACAGGGCCGCGGTTTCTGGTCGTTTCAGCCAGTTCATCGGCATCCGACTCCTGTGGTGTCTCAATCGGACTGGCCACGAACCAGGATCGATTCATTTGTCGCAGAACAGCTTGATCGTCAGCAGATGCACCCCGCAAAAGAAGCGGACCGACGGACGCTGATTCGGCGACTCGCAGTCGATCTGGTCGGACTGCCGCCGAACTTTGCAGAAACGGAAGCGTTTGTTACCGATCCCGACCCCGATGCCTATGAGCGATTAGTGGATCGTTACCTTGCCTCCCCGCAATACGGGGAGAGATGGGGACGACATTGGCTCGACGTCGCTCGGTAT
>CAXBSB010000359.1:0-4486 GCA_963977965.1 uncultured Schlesneria sp. | reverse complement strand
CTCGGGAAGCAGCTCGCAGAACACAATGTAAAAATAACCTCAAGCAGCTTGGGTTGGCCATCCACAACTATCACGATACGTATAACTGCATTCCGCTGGCTGACGTCAACGGAGCAGTCAACCCGGTTTCGGCTCACGCCCGACTGCTCCCCTACTGCGATCAGGCGAATCTGTACAATCAGATCAACTTCAACGTCGGGTATGATGATGTCAGCAACACGGTTCCTCGAAACACCGAACTGCCACTCTTCCGCTGTCCATCAGATCCAACTCGCCTCCCCGCAACGATTGGTGGAAGAAACAACTACTACTGGAATGCGGGAACCGTGGTTGTGATGTATGCCTCAGGTGCAGCCGGCCAACCAGCCCCGAACGGCATCATTTATCACAACTCGATCTTCCGGTTCTCTGATGTGACGGACGGACTGAGCAACACGTCAGCGATTGCAGAAAAGATGACGGGTGACGGAAACAACGGAATTTCGACACCACGCGTTGACACCTACAAGCCGGGAACTTATCCGAACACTGCTGACGAAGCATTGCAGCAATGTAATGCGACAAATCTGACGGATTTGACAATGCAGGGATACTCAAACGTAGGTGCACCCTGGTTGCAGCAGTACCATTCGACGAACCAGTACAATCACATTCTGCAGCCGAATGGTCTTTCGTGCATGTTTCCTCCAGGACGCATTGCGACAACCGCGAACAGCCAGCACGTTGGCGGTGTTCAGATTCTCCTGTGTGACGGATCGGTCCGATTCGTCTCGGAAAACATCGACCTGCAGAACTGGCGCCGCCTGGGAACGCGTAACGGTGGCGAAGTGATGGGTGAATTCTAGTTCGGGTCGCACGTCCGCGTCGCGTCGGAACACTGGTTTGATGTTGCTGCCCGACGCCTGGGACGACACATTTCAGTTGGAATCGAATCAATGCACGGTTCGGTTCTGACCTGCGACATCGACGTAATCCATCTGTCTATTCGCGCCCGCTTCCATTCTTGAATGTGAGCCAGCGCGCGAAGACTAATGGAAGGGTCTGCCCCCTTTTAGTACGGGCTGCTAGTGCATTGTCAAAGACAAAAACGGAGGTTGACGTTTGGGAGGGCGAAGCTCCTGCTGAGCCGCTTTGGGAACTGCCGCACATCGACTTAGCGGCTCGGCGGGAGCCTCGCCCTCCCATCACATTAAACCCCCGCTTTTGCTTCGACAAACCGCTTGGTTTATCGCTGCGTTCCGCAATGCACTCGGAAAGATGTTTGTGCTGTTCAGTCCTTCATCAATCCCGTTTTCTTTTGAAGTCTTAAAATGAATAGAAGCCTTCTTGCGTGTTACTGTCTGTTGTGTCTCACAATCATGACTGGATGTGGACCATCAGCTCGCACGTATTCGCTGAACACTGACCTTGCTCGTTCATCCGTCAAAGAAGCCATGCAGGCCTGGGTTGATGGCAAGTCCCCCAAAGACTTGAAACCGAGAATTATCGTCAGTGATCCCGAATGGGAATCCGGAGCAAAGCTGGAATCTTTTGAATTTGTCCCCAATGACGAACTCGTCGATGGTTCAAATCTGCATCTTCGCGTGAAACGCAAGTTGTCCATCAGAGGTCAAGCCTCTGAATCGACCGTGAAATACATCGTCAGCACATCCCCTGCCATTACCATTTTCCCACAATAAACGAGGCGATTCATGCCCTTTCCCAAGTGGTCCTATGCTCTGTTGATTCCGCTCGCCTGCATCACGAATGTGTCGGCCGAGGACGGCCTGGCGCCGACTCGTCCGGAAATGAAAAAACGGATCGAAGCACTGAAAGAACGAACGTCACGGCTGGCACTTCCTGCTCCGACGCCGCAGGAACTGGCATCGGGACGTTCTCTTGTTAATAACGGTCGACTCCGTTCGATCTATCTTCCGTCGTCCTGGCAATCATTTGTGATCACAGGATGGGGGGGCGGATCGACTCGGCCACCCGCCGGTGGAACAGCCAACCTGCTTAAGACGATGGAGGCCGATCCCAGCTACGCATTCAAGACACGACTTTTCTGGATCGTGTCACGCGCGAACGACTGCCGCTACTGCCTGGGGCATCAGGAACTGAAGCTGAAGCGGGTCGGGATGACGGATGATCAGATTGCTTCGCTCGACAGTCGCTGGGAGTCATTTCCCGCGAAAGAGCAAGCTGCGATCAAGGCCACTCGCAAATTAACGGTCACACCTTATCTCTTCGGTGAAAAGGATATCGCCGAGTTGAAACAGCATTTCAGTGATGCGGAAGTCATCGACATCATTTACACCGTCAGCCGGTACAATGCCGTCAATCGCTGGACATCTGCCACGGGCATTCCGCAGGATCAGAAGTTTGGCGGTGAAGCTCACAGCGAACTGGATACGCCGACATCTCCTGAATTTGCGAGTGTTCCATCCATCGTCATTCCCGCCGAAGCGAAGCCACGCCAGCCATGGGAATCCAGGGACGATGTCTTGGCGGCACTCAAGCAGGCCCACAATCGAACGCCGGTTGTCAGCCTTCCGACCATGGATTCCGCCAGAAACATCTTGGCGAAGGACTGCCCAGGAGCAACTCCGCCAGTCTGGTTCCAGGCAATGTCTGGCCAGTCGATTGCACTCGACGCATGGGGCCAGCGACAGGCGATGGCTCGCGAAGGCAAAACACCGATCGATCTGAGAATCCTGATTACCTGGGTCACGGCACGTGAAAACCGAGCCTGGTATGCAGCAGGGCATGCACGTGCAAGGTACCTCGCATCCGGCGGTGATGAATCTCTTCTGTACTCACTCGCAGACATCGAGAAAGGGACGACGCCTGCCAAGGCAGAAGCCCTGCGATTCGCACAAAAGCTGACCTCGCTGCCTCACCAGATTAATGATGCAGACGTGACACGGCTGAAGGAATTCTTCACGGACTTCGAAGTCGCGGAGATCATTCAACTGACCGGCGATTCCAATGCCTTCGACCGCTTTACAGAAGCCTTGCGACTTCCCTTGGAGTTTTAAAACTTCATAAGCGACGTCGCTTCACATTCACTGACCAGCATTGAGGCTCATCATGTTTTTCAAAACGGTACGTCAAATCATCGCCGGTTCGATGGTAACAATAGTTGTCACGGCACTGCCGCATCAGGCCGGTGCCGTCGAATCGGCGAACGCTCCGCGACCGATTCCACTGACACGCCCTGAAATGAAAGAGTATCTCGAAGACATGAAAGGGAGGGCTCAGCGGATACCTTTACCCGAATTGACAGATGCCGCCAGGGAAGAACTGGGGGAACGTAGCAGCAGCTATGAATCCCGATTGCGCTATCACTACATGCAACCTGGCGATGGACAGGGACCGGGTGGCCAGGGACGGGGAGCAGGAGGAGGTGCCGGGGGCGGTGGTTTCGGACGTGACAACGACCCCGACAATACTCTCGATTATGCCTTTAAAGTTCAGTTATTCTGGATCGTGTCGCGGACGAACAACTGCCAGTACTGCCTGGGACACCAGGAATCAAAACTTCTCGGTGCCGGGATGACGGAGGATGAAATTGCGGCTCTGGATGGTGACTGGTCCCAGCACACTGCCGCCCAGCAAGCGGCCTACGCGTTTGCCCGCAAATTTACATTCGAACCACATCTGATGAATGATGCGGATATCGACGGACTTCGAAAGTTCTATACGGACAAGCAGATTCTGGAAATGATCCTGTCGATGGCAGGGAACAACTCCATCAATCGCTGGAAAGAAGGAGCGGGCATTCCTCAGTCGGCTGGTGGGGGTAACTTCGGCCGCCGCCCTGGAACACCACCGACGGCGGAACCCCCGCGTCCTGCTCAGACGACTCACAGCTATTTGACACCGACATCAGAAAAGTTCCAGAAAACGATCACAAAAGTTGCCCCTGTGACAATCGATCCCAAGACAGGACAGGTCACACGGTCAACGAATTCCGTTCGTCCGGCACTGGAATCGAGAGGTGAAGTCGAGAAGCGACTGCAGTTGGCAAGGGCACGCCACCCCCGATTGCCACTGGTCGATGAGAACAAGACCAGGGAACTGCTGCCCGAGGGCTTCCCCGAGGGACCACTGCCTCAATGGGTTCGACTGCTGGCGAATTTTCCGAACAGTGCCAAAGGTCGGATCAGCAGCATTCGCTCCGCAGAAGATCGCAATGATTTGAAACCACTGCTGAAGGCTCAATTGAGCTGGATTATTGCCCGCCAGGACCGCGCCTGGTATGCGGTCGCGCAGGCAAAGCAGCGGCTGCAGGAACAAGGCTGGTCGGACGATCAGATTTACTCACTGGATGGAGACTGGTCGAGTTTTTCCCCTGCCGAACAGTCGCTGTTTGTGCTGGCCCGCAAACTGGCCGCTTCCCCAGTCGTGCTGACCGATGCTGATGTTGCCGAAGCCCTCAAACAGGTGGGGCCACGACAAGTCGTTCAGACAATCAGTTACACGACAAACCGAGCATCCTTCAATC
>CAXBSB010000358.1:0-4504 GCA_963977965.1 uncultured Schlesneria sp. | reverse complement strand
GATTCGATTCTACGATCAGGAACGAAACCAGCATGCCTATGCCGCTTCGGAGACTGAATTGAAAGTATGGCGAGCGGCGCCGAAGGTTAGGGAGCACGGCCCGATTGGCCTTGTTTCAGAAACGGAACTTCCAGGAACGATTAGGTTATGGCGCGGAGTACGCAGGAAGGATTCGCGGCATTTCTATTACACAAATTCGTCGGGGCGAATTGCTAATCTCGAAATCGACAACGAAAACTTTAGCGTTTATGCCTGGAAGAAAGGCGGGGATGGTCGAGTGCCTGTGTACGGATCGACGTGGACCGACGAAGGCGATGTTCTCTTTGACTTGCAGCGTGACAATGTTCGCAAGTTTTCGGAGGACACAAAGGCAGCATTGAAAGTAGATCGAAAGCCGATTGGAAACGGGGGGCCGATTTTTTATGTGTATCCTCCAAGCGTCGATCTGCCCCCGCGATCAATTGCGGGAAAGTGGTGGAATGGGGTGGATGGTGAGATGCGGCAGATCATGACGATTACGCAAAAGGGTGGCGACATCACCGTGATGTGCTCGTACGATCGCCCTGGCTTCGGTGAGATTACATGGCGACTCACAGGTACAATGTCGAAAGACGGCCAAATCACGGGACGGTTAGAACACACAAAGGCCCCCAAAGGCTATAAAAACCAAAACCATGTTGCGAAAGTGTCCCCCGATGGTACGACCATCACGGGTACTGCAACTCTGGATGGTGGTGGCGTTGCTGATTACGTGTGGACACTGGTCAAGTAGAATTGACCGATTGACGTGGCCAATCCCAATCAATGCGTGCTTCACAACCATACCACTGTATCCGAAAGATGAGATGGTCCGTCATGTTGTAACTCAATGGTTTGTGTTGAGCTTGTGTATTGCCCTTGGGGTCCTCATATCAGACACGGTCGTTCACTTCGTTGAGCAGTCGTCTGATAGCTTCGGCCTTCTCGGCTTCCGACAACGGCAACGTGGCGATCATCGCCAATGCGGCGGAGAATTCACTCAATCTCTTCGCTTTGTCATGATTCTCCGGCTTGCTGGTACAAGTGCTGGTACAAGCGGCATTGTCAGTTGACGCAAGTCCTGGCAGATTCGCACTTAAAACCCTGTCGTCTTGGCTTTGCAAGCCTGAGGTTACGGGTTCGATCCCCGTCGTCTCCACTCGAAAAGCCTTGTCCGCAAACACTGCGGGCAAGGCTTTTTTGCTTGAATTCATGGGGTTTGCACGTTTCGCCCGTCGTGATATCCGTTCATCGGTGCCGGCTGATGAGATGACAGCAAACGACACCGTTTGTCCCGTTTTGCCAGTGTTTGGTACAAGCGGTGGTACAAGCGCAGAAGACATACCGTCTTCAGTTCCCGTCGCCCGCATCGTCTGACGTCCGGTTGAGGGATTGGGGTTCAGGTCGAGAGTTGGCAGCGAATCCATCGCCCCTGCCACGTCGAGCAACTTTGGATCGGTGTAGACGTTCATCGTCAGGTCGATCTTGCTGTGTCGCATTGCAGCTTGTGCCGTGCGCGGTGCAACCCCCGCCTTGGACAGCAGCGTCCCGAACGACGTTCGCAGGGCGTGAACGTCGATGCTTCTACCCCGCTCGTCTCGTTTGTCGATCCCGGCGGCGAGCAAGTCCCGGTCAAGAATCCGCACCAGCCCGGCGGGAACCGTAAACAGCGGTCGTTTGCTGTCCGTGGCCTTGCTGGCATCACGGAGTTTGAGCGTTGCCGGGGGCGGATGGTCGGACAGCCAGACTTTCAAATCGTTCGCCAGGTCGGCACGTAGCGGGATTGTCGAGCCCTGACGGTTCTTTTCGTCGGCTGCGTCCAGCACGACGAATGGCATGAGCCCGTCGAGATCGAGTTGTCCGACCGTCAGTGAAGCGAGTTCGTTTTTCCGTAGCCCGGTCAAAACGAGAGTCTTGTAAATCAATGCCCGTTCCCGTCCAAGCCGTTCCAACTTCTCGACGAACTCGGGATTGTCTTTCAATCGCTCCCGAGCCAGTTCGACGGCTTGTTGCATTCCATCGAGCGTCAGCGGCTTATACTTCCACTGGGATCGCTTCGGCGGTTTGTCGCTCGCTTCGACTTCGTCGGCATCCAGCGGAACCGATTCCCGGCCATAGTCCGCCAGCGGGCGCATCCGAGCCACTTGCAGCAGCGTGACGAGTTCCGCTTCGGTCATTGCTCTGCGATGTTTGCGCCGATCACTCTTTTCGTCAGCCTTGGATACTCGGGCGAGCGGGTTGGCGGGCAGTCGTTCGGTTTCCACGCACCACTTGCAGAACCCGCGCAAGGCTTGCAGATACCGGTTTCGGGTCCGAGCGGCCATCTTCTTCGCTTGTTGAGCCGTCAGCCAGGTTTCCAGCGTCTTGGCGTCCACGTCGCGCAGAGTGTCGAAACGGCAATCGGCGAATAACCTGTTGGCCTTGCTCTGCAAATCGACGATGTGAGCGTTTGTTGTGCCCTTTGCCCGCAAATGATTCAGGTAGACGGCGAAGTGATCGGCAATTGAGGTGGCCTGATGATCGGCCATCGCCGCTTCGCCCTTGCTCAACACTTCAGCCTTTACCAACTCCGATCGTCGCTCCAGTTTGGACAGAACCGAACGGGCAGCGTCTTCATCCCGACAACCGGTCGAAACTTTGCAGATCAGCCCCGAACCGTCCCGATACTTCGCGACGTAGGTTGGCGATTCAATGACGAGTCGATCGCTTCCGTCCTTCCCCGTCGTCACGGGGGAAACCTGCTTCCGCCCCTTCGAATTCTTCCAGCGGGCAAATCGTTTGCCATCCCTGGTGAACAGTTCCGCTCCGGCGGGGATTGGCTTCGTGTACGTTTCTCGGTAGACGCTTCCCATATCAGTTCCCCTTCCGCTTTGGCGCGGATTTTGTCGTCGCCGGTCCAACATTCAGTTTGAAGAATGCGGCCAGCTTGTCGGCGATGTCGAGCCGAAGTGTTCGTGTGCCTCGCATGAAATGCATCATGGATTGCCGCGAAACGCCTGTTTCTCGTTCCAGCGCTTTGATCGACATGCCGCTAGCCGTGATCGCGCTCTTCAGTGCTTCTGTTATCGGTTGTTTGATGCTCATGGTGTATCAAATGATACATACGTAGATGGTTGGTGTCGAGCTTCTTGTTTGCCAATTTCATGTCAGTTTTCAGCTATCCGCCGGATTGTCGAAGAGCGACCATGCACTCTCAAAGCCTTCCTGCGTCAAAGTCTTTGGATGAATTCCCGGCATTTTCTGATCAAGGAACCATTTCGCGAATCGCTTTGGTTCATCTGCCAGTGTTTTCCCAGGAACGATGAAATACTGAACTGGTTCCTGTGGTTTGTTCAGCAACACGAAGACGTAGGTATGCGACCGGTCGACCTTTGCATGCCCAATCAGAAAGTAATTCTTGCTTCGCAACGATTTTACTTGAATGTTGAAATTTCGTTTCGTCACGGGATGGTACGCC
Source organism: uncultured Schlesneria sp. (assembly GCA_963977965.1). Taxonomy (GTDB): domain Bacteria; phylum Planctomycetota; class Planctomycetia; order Planctomycetales; family Planctomycetaceae; genus Schlesneria. The sequence goes on along the minus strand of CAXBSB010000358.1, from coordinate 1,029 downwards.
AGCAGATCGATGGCCTTGGCGTTTCCAAACGTCACTGACACTAGCAAACCGCGTTTTAGCAGCTCGGCAGCAACGAAGAACTCTCCCGCCAATCCTGTCATGTGGCCGTCTGCGCGTTTAGACTCGGGCTTCGGTTTATCGTCCTTAGATTTCATCGCAGTTCACACTCCGTGATACAGATACTTCCGAAATCCCGAAAACGTATTCTTTATGTGGTCTGGCTGGCCCAGATCGGCAATCGCGTCAGCAATCGCGTTGTTGTACGTCAGCTTGAGCAGTGGGTCGTGCAGCCAGCCACGTTCAAGAGCACGTCGTCGATATTCTTAAAGGCTTGTTCAAACATGAGGAATTCGGCTTCGTTGGGTCAGAGAATTCGAATCTATGGAGACTGAAGACTTTACTACGGTTGGTTCGAAATGACTACCTGCGCTACGGCAGGCATTCAATAGCTGTATGATTTTGGCTTCCCTGCCTTAAGCGGGGAAGCCCCTTATGGTCCCTTATGGGAGGTGTGATGCCCACTTCACGCGGGGATGTCGCAGATCTTCACGCAGTCGTGTGAAGCCTACTTCACGCGTCAACCCGGTAGCTTCGGCCGTGGATGAACCCGATATTCATTCATTCCCCGCTTCAGTCCACCCCGATAGAGTACTTCCAGCATCCCCCGGCGCGTGAGCTTCGCAATCGCATCGACAACTCTTCGTCGAGACGCGTTAATCCGTCGAGCCACGTCCGACATTGACGTTTGAACTGTTCCGTCTTTTGTGTCACGCCACAAAACGAGCCAGGTCAACGCTTCAGCCCGCGATAGGTCCATCATCGAGTAATCGACGAACGCATTGATTTCGTGGAACCGGTTCGACGTTGCTTTCATTCGCTTCGGCTTCTCGGCAAGTTTGCCCGTTGCGGTCGGTCGCGGATGCATCGGCGGCGGCAGAGGCGGTAATCGTCGAGGGGATTCTGTCATCGAGTCGCCCCCCACGCTTGTTCCACCGTACCCAGGTTTGTTGATTGTTGTTCGTAGCCATC
>CAXBSB010000357.1:0-4521 GCA_963977965.1 uncultured Schlesneria sp. | reverse complement strand
GTGTGGCACGTCCCTGAGTCTTCGAAGGGCGTGGAGATTCACCAAAGACCACGCCCATCCCAAAGCGTCTGGGCGTGCCACCCGTCTGCAGATTTGCTTCTCGCGATCTGGCATCCCTTCAGGATGCTTTGTGTTGGCGCGTTCTTCGATTCGGGGCTCGAAGCGTCGCTCCGACCCACGGCTACAATCTGCGACGCCTTCAGCGTCGTATGATCGCCATGTTCGTGGAGTGTAATTCTGGCGACCGCAATTCAGGCGCTGCCAAAAATCGTTACCCGCGTTGCGTGGCGCTCAACGCCGACAGACTCGCCCACGGCTACTTCCCGACCTTCTCAAGTTCTACGCCCGACCCGTTAATGGTGACCTCTGCCGGAATGAACCCTGGGTCAACGTACTTCAAGGAGATCGACTGCTCGCCCTTCTCAAAGTCGATCAGGCCGATCATTCCGTCATCGGTCGTGACCTTCTCCTTCCATCCGGCCGAGGTCAGAGCCTTGCGAATGTCGGCGACGGAGGCTTTGCCCTTCCCGGTCGTGACAGTGAACTCCAGCTTCCTGGTGGATGACTCGGTGATGGTCGCTCCCGAAGGCGGTGTGATCTTCACGGTGCCCAGTTTGGGCATCGGCTTGTTCTTGTTTTTGGCCTGAGCTTCCTGAAACGCTTTCTCTTCAGCATCGAGTTCGGCTTTCGACTTATGTTTGACTGTAACGCGGAGGACGTTTTCATCTTTGACGGGATACATCTCCAGTTCGAGCATCTCTTTGGCATCGGTGGGACCTAAGAGGACACAGCACTTTCTACGCAATGGTAACATGACGGATGCACTTGAGCAGAAGGACTTTTGCCCCGAGTTGCCAAGGAGCAGTGCGCATTCTCAGGAAATGGATCATCCGAAATACGTTTAAACAGACAGTGAGCCTGCTCGACGTTTGGATGATCTTTTACGGCTCCATCGCCGAATTGGCGGGTCACGCGGACGTGGATCTGACTGACTGGCAAAAAGATATGAAGAACGTCACGATTCAGAAACTGTCAGATCTTGTGGAGCACTGTTGCAAGATGAAGTCGAAAAAGTCGTCAACCCGAGGGTCGGATCGGGCGAGTTCAAGTAGCAAAGGTTCTGGGTCGCCGCTGAGTTACTTTGGTCAGTCGGTGAGGCAATGATGAAACGCGAAGAAACGACTAACCCGGAAGCGAATACGATTCGAGCGAGGGGCCTTTCATTTCTCGTCGCGGTTCAGATATCAATGCTGGTAATGCTGAACGTCTTCGACTATTCGTATATCTTCCCCAGCCGTTCCGGCTTGACGATCCGCCACCAACTTCTGTTTTGCGGGATATACGTTGTAGCCTTGGTCTGGGGGCGATTAGCGCCTTTCGGCGCTTCCGTTGGGCAATTGGGACGGCACAAATCGTAGCCCCGATTTTCTTGTGGATCTGGCTGACGTGGCCGCTGCAGTACAACCCGACGAAGTATCAATTCCTCGTCGGCAAGACTCAGGCCGAAGTCGATATGATCTTGGGCCGAGAAGGTGTGAAAGGATTTGGGGAAGACGAAAACGGAGTCTTCGTCCACTACAACGGGATGCAGATCTATTACGCTGTCGATTCCAAACAACGAGGCAGCCCTGAGCACGATGATCGCGTGATCGCGGTGAAACCGTTTCCATAATATCGTGACGATGAAGTTGAGTTTTCTGGCATCCCTTCAGGATGCTTTTACCAATTCGATTCCGTTCCGGGGGTTTCCGCTTCGCTGCAACCCCCGGCTACGTTCTGCGATCGCTTTGCGATCAAGATTATCGCCCCACACGTCACGATTTCACCGACAAATATCGTTACCCGCGTTGAGTGCCACCCCCCAAACAGATCTGTGTCGTGGACGTTCTCAGGACGATATCGACTGGCCATTCACCTGCTGCTAGACTCCCGCATATTCCCGGGAATGGAGTTGCCCCGGAAGATCTTCAGCAAAGGTGTGCCATCGAATGGGCGATACGATTCGAGTTCTGATACTGGCGGTTGTGCAAGGGATCGCTGAGTTTCTGCCAATCAGTTCCTCGGGGCACCTCGTCATCATTAATGAGATTCTGAAGCGATTTCAGGGTGGGGCAATTTCCGATGATGGAATGACGCTGAATATCGTTCTGCATCTTGGAACGCTTGGTTCCATCATCGTCGTTTACTTCCGGCGCTTGATGCGCGTGTTGACAGAGATGGACTGGCGATTGTGTTCTGCCATAGTGCTGGCTTCAGTCCCCGCTGCGATTGTCGGAATCGGATTCAAGGACAAACTCGAACCGCTCTTTGAATCACCAGCGGTTGCTGGATTCGGGTTATTGATCACGGCAACGCTGTTGATTCTCGGGCAGCGTTTGCAGTCAGGGCGAATCACCGACCGGCAACTTCCCTGGCCGGTGGCGTTCATCGTCGGATGCTTTCAAGCGGTGGCCCTGGTACCGGGAATCTCGCGGTCGGGGAGCACGATCTCGGGAGGATTGCTCAGTGGTATGGAGCGTGAGTCGGCCGCAACGTTTTCGTTTCTGATCGCGATTCCAGCTATCGGCGGCGCGGCGTTCCTGGACATGCTGAAGTTTTTGAAGCCGGGAACGATTGAATCCATGAAGCTGCCCGTTGCCACTTTACTGATGGGAATGATCGTTTCATTCATCGTGGGGATCTTCGCACTGCGGCTATTGATCCAGTTGATCTCGCGACAGCGGTTGCACTGGTTTGGGTACTATTGCCTTGTGATGGGGATCGCTGTTCTCGTCTGGCAGTTCTTTGAGCGGACAGCCTGAAATCTCGAACCCTTGTCCGACGCGACAAGAAGGTTCGACCCGCACTACTAAAACGGCCAGGGAAGCAGCAGGGCGTGATGTTGAAACAGCACCGCTCGTCCCGCTGCGCCGACTGCGGGTGTGAAGAACAGCAGGAAGACGTAGAACCCCAGCAACGGCCAGATCACGATATTGGAAAACATCCTGAAGATCAGCCATGTCTTCCGCTCTTTCAGGCAGGCTCGTGAGTAGGCCCAGCCGACGAAAATCCGGGCGGGATAGATGCTGATGATGAACAATGGCGTCAGCAGCCACCGCATGTCTTGAGGAGTTTCAAACAGCTTGAAGAGATACAGGGGCAACGCCAGCGCATACATGACGACCACGGACAGCAGAAACAAGATTGGTGTTCGTCGATAGAGTGCACGAATGTCCGACAACTGAAACATCGCACCGATACGCTGTTCTGCGGCAAAGTGGGCCTGAAGAAACGGAACCCAGCTTAGAGCGCAGACGAGCATCGCACCGCCTAATATGGTGGCGATCGCCTGACCTGGTTTTGAAGTGTCTTGGAGTGCCCCGAATAGGACCGTGGGGATGAATAGCCATGCAAACGCGCCGAAGAATCCTCGAACTCCCAGCCAGAAGTGGTGTCTGATTCGTAATGCGGCGACAAATTCGCTCACAGCCGTTGCTGCCAGATCCGTGTAATCCCCGTGCATCAGTCGTCGAATCAGCCACAATGCGTTCAGGGGTGTTGGCCAGAAGAATAGGCCCAGTCTCCCGCCGCGCGCGATCGCCAGCACGATATGGATGGCAACTCCTGTGGCGATGATCGTCAGGGCAATCTGCCATCCGATAGCGACACGAGATCCGGGGGCAATCAATTCGGCGTCGCCGGCCGCATCTGCAACCAGTCGGACGACCCACCACCAGAACCAGACTCCAAACGCGATTCCACCCAGCTTCGGCGCTAATGGGAGCAGCGGCATTGCATACCGCAGTTTACCCGTCCGAGCGACTCGCCCTTCCGCTTCCAGCATGTACCCAAGCGCCAGAAAGTTGACGACCGGAATTGCTGCCAGAAAGGCCAGCATGGCAAGAAGGCTGACAATTCCAAACAGGACTTCGAAGATCCAGTAGCCCGCTTTCAACGGGTGCCGCAGCAAATGCGGAAACGGCGGAAGCGAATTGAAAGAGAAATACGTCTCTTCTGTGCGAACCGCCGTGCCATTTTCCTCTGATGTCCCGTCATCTGCCTGATCTGGCCCCTGCGCGAATTCCGCAAATTCGATTTCGTAAGGTTGGGAACGCTCCAAACCTCGCGACGAAATTGCCGGTGCGACGGGTCGCAGGCTCACAGTGATCCCTCTGGATGGGTGAATGACCGAACAATGGGTAACACAGCTACTCTAAAGAGTACCCCGGTTCGTTCGCTCAGGTTTCGTAAATGTTCCCTGATCGAGCAATGCGGATTTTCCGCGGCCAGTTCAGCGGGGTACATTACATCAAAAACGCACGGCTTTGTCGCGGACACCGTCGCGGGCACCAAGACCACCAAAACCGTGGGACCCAACGTGGGTAACGTCATTTATCGGTGAAATTGTGAGGTTTGGCCTGTCATCTTGATCGCGAAGCGATCACAGATCGTAGCCGGGGGTTGGAGCGAAGCGGAAACCCCCGGAACGGAATCGAATTGGTAAAAGCATCCTGAAGGGATGCCAGAAAACTCGACTTCACG
>CAXBSB010000356.1:0-4529 GCA_963977965.1 uncultured Schlesneria sp. | reverse complement strand
AGTGACTGGCAAGAATGACTCTGCCAGAATGAAATCAAGACCGTGTCTTCCGTGTTCTCCGTGTCCAACTTCCTCTTCTTTGAAAGGTAATCCTGTGGCTGATTCGACATCACAGACGCGATGTCGCTTAAGCCTGCTTCAGCGCGGACCTCTGCCCGTTTGGCTGAATCAGCGTGGCGAACAGACTGAGTCCTACCAGTAGCACTGCCGCCAGAAGCGTTCGTTCGAAATACAGCCATTCCATCCACGTCGGACGAGTGATACCGGGGACGTGATCCAATCGCTCAAGAAGCGAGGCGGCAATCAATCTATCATCAGGCCGGCGGTAACTGGATGGCCGCAAAAAGGCACGAACCCAGTTCCAGTCGAGGCCTTCAGGGGCACCGTATCTTTCCATCAGCCCGATGGCAGACGCGGTCGACTCCAAAGAACCCGGTTGCTGCAGCCATGCTCCGCCTTCCCAGTTCAAATAGGTCTTGAAACCGCCAGCGAATTGAAAGCCTCCTCCATGAGTCGTGTGGAATCTCTTCAGTAACTGGTGTACTCGTTCTTTGAACGGATCGCAGGACGATGGATGGTCGACGAGATCCAGTAGTCTCGTCACGCAGAGAAGCGTCTTCAGGGTGACATAAGAATCCTCTGAAAGCTGCTTCTCCAGTGTCACTCGCAGCCGCTGTGCCAGTAGATTTTGTTCGCGCGGTGTCAAATCCTTCTGTGCGATGGCCGTTCGAATGACCCAGTCAAGCTGCTCGACACTGGTTATCTGGAGCGGCGGAAGTCCGTCTGACACATCAACAAGTGATCTCAACCTACGCTGATAGTCCTTCAAGCGATGGCTTTGATCGATCGACATCAAGCCAGTTCGTATCCCTGTTCCCAGGACAAACGGGTTCTGAGCCCCCTCAATTTCCTGTTCGAACAATCGACGAGGACGAGTCAGATCGAGATCCGTTTGGGTTTGCTGAGCCCTTTCGGTGACAATCTCCCAGCGCTCCCAACTCACCGCCTGATAGAGCGCGTGGTCAAATCCCTCGACGTATTTCCTGATTTGATCTTGAGACACTGGCCAGATGATGGAACTCGACATCCACGTCACAATCGGCACCACAATAGCTGCGGTTAACAGTCCCAGCGGCCATCGTAACGATCTGGCGTAGTCATTCAGTGTGCAATTCAGTCGTCCGATCATAATCAGCAGAAGCGCTCCGATCATCAGAACGGCTGTGATCAACGACTGGTCAAGAAAATGAATCTCTCGTGAGCCGATTTCCGGAAATGCTGCTAATTGGCCGAGGAACATCAGCCCCATCCCGCACGATACTCCGACAACATGCCGGTTCCCGAGCCCCCGTTTTGCCAGTGAAGTTAAAACTATCAACAGGATGCCGAACGAGACGATGTATGCCAGAAACAGGATCCATGTCGCACCAACGAATGCGAGACCGAGACTGACAAGGAACACCGCGACGGCACCTCGCTTGTTGTCATACCACCATTGACGAATTGCTTCCTGTTCCGGCAACGGCGCGTTCATGGATTCATCCGTCGACGTTCGAACCTGGCTGATTTTCAAAAGGCTCAAGACCGTCGCACCGATCAGGACAAACAGACTGATCGCCGGAAATGCCAGTATGCCCAGGCATTGGCCTGCGAAACCAAGCGGAAGTACGTTGGTCGCTTTGCAGCCGGGAAGAACGGCCAGCGGTAAATAAGCAGCAGCACTTCGAAATAGTCGCGAGACACCAGCAAGAGGATCGTCGACTTGACGCTGGCTGACGACCTGCAGTCGCGCCATCACATCTGCTTCAAACTGCGCTGCATCGGTCTGGAATGGTCGCAGCAGACTCCTCAAATCCTCCTCGGAAACCAGATTCACAGACATAGCAACATCCTTCCGATCTGCGACGAGGACGTCTCACCGTCGAGCAATCGTTTCAGTGTCCGACGAGCCTGGTAGAGTCGTCCTTCGACCGTCTTGACAGAAACAGACAACAGGGTTGCCACCTGTTTCACGCTGGTTTCTTCGAGATAGTGCATATAGATCACCTGCCGATGCGACTCCGACAATCGGTCGATTGCCTTGCGCAGATTCGTGATTCGCTCGGCGATCTCGGGTGATGGCGCTGGTGTCACAACCGAATCCTGGATGGCGATGTCGAGAGTCACCGTTCTTCCACGCTGACGTTGCCGCTTTCGAGCCCAGTTCCGAAACAGATTCAGAGCCACGCCGCGTAGCCATTTCCCGAAGACTTCCGGCTGATCCCAATCACCACGACATGACTGCCGGTTCAGCCATGCTTCCGCAAAGCTGTCCTCAGCAATTTCCGTCGCGTCACTCCAGGGAGCACCCCATGAGGCAATCAGTCCGATGAGCGGTCCGCGGTAAGCTTTGATGAAGTCCGTCAGGTCCAAAAGATTCTCCCCTCACTGAGGTAGTGTCCCGAGTGAGGCAATTCCCACAATGTTTTTGAGTTTTTTTGGTATCGCTGTTTTACCAGAAGGCGACGTGGAAATGCGTGGTAACCGACGTATCCGATCGATCACTGGGCAGAACATTTTTCATCCGTTAACGTTACGATGAATTTGGAAGCAACCTGTCCGTCAAATAGACACGATTTCCCGCCAGAGATTTCCGGCCAACCTGATGAACGAAAACGACAACATCCTGAGCTCCGCGAAAAGCCCGTTGGCCCGGCCCCTTGTCGTTCTGAAACTGGGTGGAAGCCTGCTCGAATGCGCCGATCTGGCGGATCGGTTGCGATCACTGATTGAAACTCTGCGAGGTCGGCGAATCCTGATCGTCGTTGGTGGGGGTGACGCGGCTGATGTGGTCAGAGACTGGAGCGTTCGATTTGCACTTCCCGAGGAATCGGCGCACTGGCTCGCGATTCGATCGTTGTCTGTCACCCGCGGGCTCGTCAAAGAACTGTTGCCAGAATGTTGTGAAGTCGATTCTCAAGCAGCAGCGTTAGAAGCGCGGAGCACTTCGGAGCGACCGGTACTTCTGAACCTTGAGGCGTACCTGCGTGAGGCGGAACGAAATCATCCAGACCCGTTGCCTCATAATTGGGATGTGACGAGTGATTCAATTGCGGCGTGGGTTGCTGCCGATTGGGGAGCAGATCAACTGATCATGCTGAAATCGATTGATCTCCCTGCCAGTATGGATCTGCAGCAGGCCGCATCTCATGGATTCGTGGACCCCTGTTTTCCAATGATCGCGACGAAGTTGTCTCGCATCGGATGGTGTCGATTACTTTCAGACGACATCCGTATTCGCGATTGGCAGACCTGCCAGCAGGGTATCACTTCCTGATTGCCGAAAATGGCAATTCCCTTGCCATTGGTCACGCATGGACCAATTGTGCAAACTTTGACCGGCAAATCGCAGCGTTTCACGCGAAAATGAACGAATCTCGCGGGTGTCAAGTCCCTTTTGTAAAAATTAATTATTACGCAACAAACAACGGCAAAACAACTTGCGACACAACCGCAAAAACAGGGGTTGCCCTCGGTGTAATAATTGCGTCGCGGGCAGGGCGGCGGGCGGAAGGATTCACGCTTCAAGGAGGAACAGCCATGTTAGTACTGACTCGGGGTCTCAAACAACAGGTGATGATTGATGGTGGCTTGGTCACAGTGACGGTTCTGGAAATCCGTGGTGGCCGGGTGCGACTGGGAATCGAAGCTCCCGGCGGAATTACAGTACGGCGACGAGAACTCGACGACGCACCGATTGCCGAACCGGAACCAGCTCTCTCGACGTGACTCACTGACCAGCAAGTCGATTTGCCAGCGTCAGGCTGGACTCGATCCAGGGTTCTGCAACATTAGCTCATATGGCAGGGGTTCTCGAAGGAATTCGATCTGCACTGCAGTTGCGATCTGTAGTTGCCGTGTGCGCCAAGCTCAGTGTCGTCAGGCAATCTACGGTACCTTATTCGGTGCTTGACAGGCGACAGTCATATCCATACTTTCCGATAAATCCACGGTGATTGATCCTCGTGGAATGTGTTCCTGTCGCCTCTTCGGAAAGAGAACCCCGATGACTGAAACAGTGGGATCGCTTGGTCGACGTGAATTCCTTCAATCGACAACTCTCGCAGCTGCGGCTGCGATGGCTCCGGTTCTCTTCAATAACGTCTCGGCACAAGAAAGTCCGAGTCAGGAATTGACTGCGGGCGTGATTGGGACCGGACGCGGGATGGCTCATGCCAACGCCGTCCTGAACGCCCAGGGAATCAAGCTGAACTACGTTTGTGATGTCGATCAAAAACGCCTTGATCTGGCGATGAAGACCGTCACGGGTCGGGGTGCCAAAGCTCAGGGGATCACAGATTTTCGGCGGATGCTGGACGATACGAAACTGGATGTCGTCTTCATCGCGACGTGCAATCACTGGCATGCTCCTGCCACGATCATGGCCTGCTCGGCGGGGAAGCATGTCTACGTGGAAAAGCCAGGAAGCCACAATGCTCGCGAAGGCGAGTTGATGGTGATGGCGGCGCGAAAAAACAAACGCGTGGTGC
>CAXBSB010000355.1:0-4643 GCA_963977965.1 uncultured Schlesneria sp. | reverse complement strand
CCCGACACCCGAGAAGAAGTAGAAACGCAGAGGACGCGGGGAACGCTGAGAGAACCGCTACACTTAACTGTGATGCGATCTAATAGTGCGGGTCGCACATCCGTGTCGCGTAGGAACATGGGTTGGACGCCGTCGGGCAATCGCAACGACACCAGTTCTATACGCTCTTCCGCTTTTCGATCGCCTCAACCGCCATCTTGGCCGCCGCACCGACCGCTTTATCCATGTCGTTGGTGGCTCCTTGAAGTGCTGGCAAGCTGGCTGCAGTGCCGATTTCCTGGAGTAACCGGCAGCCTTCACGACGGACTTCTGCCTCAGCATGCATCAATAACCCCGCAACCGCTTTCTCGGCAATCTTGCCCAGAGATCGCAGCGCATTGATCGCTTGAACTCGAGGGCCTGGTTCCTGGACCAGCTTTGCTAACGGCTCTGCGGCCCGTTCGTCTTTTAACTTCCCAAGTGCATCGATCGCGGCCAGCTTCACCAGCAAGGCGGGTTCATCCAGCACCTTGATCAGCAAGGGAACCGTTTCTGACTTCGCCCATGTCGCCAAGCTGTCGACAGCCTGCTTACGTCGGAACTGGTCTTTGTCCTTCAGCAAGAGTTCCAGAGCTTTCAAGACTTCGTCACGACGTTCTTCAATCGGTTCGGCATGCTGCAGTTTTGTCGCCGCCAGCAGAATCTTGCCAGCATTATCACTCTTCAGATCCTCCAGCAACTTGTCGATGTCCTCAACCGACAACTTGACGCTGAACTGGTGCGGAACCACCTTCACAACAGGTTGCGGTACCACTGGTGGGTTTGCATTGGCTTGGGCGGGGTCGACGCCGGGTGGGAATCTCAATCGAGTTCGCGGCAACTCTTCATCGAATTGCTCGCCCCAGCCGACCCAGTGAATACGAACCTTGCCATCCGCTCGAACTGCTGTGACATCAACCGGCAGCCACTTGCCAGCCCATTCGGCCAGCAACCGTGTTCCAACTGCGATGGCAGTATTCGCTTCCACGGGTTTGCCTGGTTCCATAGCTGCCGCGGGAACCTGACCCTGGCCAGCCCCCGCGACCAATGGACCGCCCTGGCCGTTTGCTAACTGGTAGGTCAGCTTGATCGGCAACTTGGTGGTCTTGTTCTGTTCGTTCTCCACCAGCGTCGCGGTGTACTCCATGCGGTTGGGAATCCCCAGCTTTGTGTCGAACGTGAAGACGCCATTTCCGGTCAACTTCACGCGTGGTTGACGAGCCCCCGGTTCCGTTGCTTCCAGATCGAATTCCTTCTTGATCTTGACCAGATCTCCGACAGATTCCTGCGTCGTGTAAACAATGCGAATTTTCCCCGGAATCCGTGTGGTCTTGGCTGCCCCTCCCGGAAATCCTGGCATTGGTGGGAAGCCGGGAAATCCTGGCGGTCGGATTCGCGGACGAAACCGGCCTGGTGGATTCAAGGCGTCGCCACTCTCTTCACTGATGACCACTGTTATCGCAAATGAATTGGTCCAGGTCGGACGCCGGGTCGATGGAAGCTGTTCCATGACCAGCAGTGACAGCGGACCCATGAATGCTGGCAGGGGCGTTCGCTCGCCCGTCAGTTCATGGACACGTCCCAGCGGATCTGTTTCAAGAACGTCTGGCTGAGTGAACCGGCCCGTTACTGATCGAGAATGCTGACTTTGGAGCTGATTGGCCGTGTGATGCAGCGGCCCTCCTGATTTCGATCGGACGCTGGACGACATTCCGCCCTGACATCGCAGTTCAAAATGGTTCAGCCCGACCGCAGGGCCTCCGCCGGTATTCACGGTGATCAATGCCGTTGCTGCGGAGACCTTCTTGACCAGTTCAGGACCTTCGAGCTTTGGCGATTTGCCGTCGCCGCGGGCGTATGTGACTCCTTCGCTTTTCAACAACTGGATGGCATCGTTGATGGGCACGGCGAATCCAACGTTCGTCGCGACTTCTTCACGCAACTTGGCGAAGTTCACACCGATAACTTCGCCGCGATCATTCACCAGCGGCCCACCGCTGTTGCCGGGGTTGATACCGGCATCGACCTGAAAGACCTTACGACCTTCCTCCTGATTCACACCCGAGATCGTTCCGCGAGTCGCCTTGACGTTGGCCCCCAGGATGCTGGAAAACGGGAACCCGATCGCTCGCACATCTTCGCCGAGTTGTACCGAGTCCGAATCCGCAAGTGGCAAAGTGGGAAGCCCGTTGGCATCAATCCGGATGACGGCCAGATCATGCTCCACATCTTCGATGACAATCCTAGCTGCATAAGTCTTTCCACCAATCGCAACTTCGATTTCTGATGCATCATCGACAACGTGCTGGCAGGTCACGAGGTACCCGTTCGCTTGAACGACAAATCCAGTCCCTGTGCCCTTACCGGCATCAGGATCCCCCTTTTTACCTGCCACGGGTTGACCGAGGGAATATGTCGTATTGCCGTTCAAAGACACGATCACATCGTTCTCGTGTTCCAGATCGACATTCACCGAGTAGACGTACTGCTTCCCCTGCTCCCAGCGATACCGCAATGCAGTTTTGTCATCGGGACGAACGGGCACAGGAGGAACAACGTTTTGTCCACCATTGGCTGCTGCTCCCTGTCCGCCGTTCGGCTGAGTGTTATTCGGCTGAACACTGGCGATTTGATTCGACGAATTCTGCTTGTCAGGATCGCTCGGTCCAAAGAACTTGTTCATTCCATACATCAAGAACCAGCCGAACATTCCGATGAACGACGCGCAGACAGTTCCGCCGATCAGGGCAATCCAGATCATGGCACGGCGGTTCACCTGTTCCATCGCCGCTTCATGCCGGACCCTGCGAACAGAGGGTTGACGCCGCCCGGATCGTCGAGGTTCACCGTCGTCTTCTGATTCCATCAGATCGTCATCATCGCGTTCCAGCATTTCCAGATCGTCGAGATCCTCGTCATCGAGTTTCCGAGTTGAATCGCGGCTGCTTCCGGAACGATTCGACAAAGGTTGCGTGGATCGTGAACTCCGTTCGCCGCCCTGACCGGGACGACTCCCCACCCCGCTTCTGGCTGCGCGATTTCCTGTTCCCGATGATGAAGGCAACGGTATTGGAGCGGACGTCGAAGGTGTGGATGGTGGTTCCGGAAAATCGAGGGTTGAGTCGCGAAGATTCTTCGGCTTTGCTTTTGTCTCTGCCGGACGACACTTTGCCAGAGCCTGGACGAACGCGACGCAAGATTCAAAGCGATCCGTGCGCAGCTTTGCCATCCCGGTGGCAATCACATCATTGATGGCAGATGACAATTGATCGATCACGGGAACAGGGTCGTTGAGGACACACATTCGCAGGACCGTCGGGTCAGCCGCTTCAAATGGCAGATGGCCCGACAGTAATTCGAACGCGACAACCGCGAGTGCGTATTGATCGGTGCGGGCATCCTGCAACTCACCGCGCCACTGCTCGGGAGCCATGTACGGATAAGTCCCACAGGTTTCCATCTGAACCTGGCTGACTCGCATGACACTTGTGCGAACTTCGGCTGCCAGTCCAAAATCAACCAGTTGCACATCCGTTCCATCAGCCGTCAGCATGATGTTCTGCGGCTTGATATCCCGGTGAATGATCTGTCGCCCGTGTGCGTAGTCCAGAGCCTGAGCGACCGGCATCAACAATCGAATCACTTCATCAAATGGCAAGGCTCCTTGAGCCAGCGACGCCTTTGGAGACTTCGACTCGTCTTCGCGACCTTCACCGGGATTACGCTGGCCATACGCCTTGCGATATGCCGACAGGGTATCACCGTCCAGATACTTCATGACGATGAAGTATCCAAATCGAGGGTCCTGGCCGAGCAGGTAGACCGGGCAGATATGCTGATGCTGCAGATTGTGAACTCGATTGAACGTCTGCTTGACTCGCGCCATCTCATCGGGACTGCGTTGCAGTTCCGGTGGCAGCACCTTGATGACAACGGTTCGTTCTCCCGTCGTATCGTACGCTTGCCAGACTTCTCCCATTCCACCTCGTCGCAAACGACGCTTTAGCTGAAAACCTCCGAGTTCCATCCCGGGTTCGAGCAACACAACGGGTTGTGACAACGCAGCGCGTTCCGCCCCTGTCTGAGATTCGGTCACCTGAAACGACGGAGACGACACGAACTCACCCGAGTTGTCGAACGCGGTTTGAGGTTTGGAGTTCGAATCGAGTTCGTGAAGATCGGCCAGCAGGCTGTCATAGGTCGCCTTGTCGATCTCACCCGCCAGAAATTTGTCCAGCAACTGCTGCTTGCGTCGAGACAAGCCAGGATCGCTCATCGCTTTAGCCCGAAGAGATGAAAAGAGAAACGACACGGAGAGAAATGATACGCGAACCTGAGGCGAATTCCACTGCTTACTTGCCAAGTCCGCTGGGGTATTGCCTTTTTGAAGCTGGGCAGGAAATAGGTGGTTCGTCATTCCCACGAAGGCGGGAATCCAGTCCCTTTTGCAAGTTGCCCATGGTCTCACATTGCACTCGCTGGATTCCCGCCTTCGCGGGAATGACCGTGTGCAGCTCACCGTATGGGGCTCCCTTAAGGAATAGTCGCGAAGTACTGGCGGGCCCGCGCGGCGATGCGCCACTTGTTCTATCCGACTTCCGCCCCACCTTCTCCCAAAGCCAATT
>CAXBSB010000354.1:0-4645 GCA_963977965.1 uncultured Schlesneria sp. | reverse complement strand
GCATAACGCGTATTCGCTGCTGCGGGCCACTCAATGCCATCTCGTCGGTCACCAGTGTCGAAAGAAGCTGGATGTCATTTTTCAACTGGAATTCAAAGTGACCTTCCAGCAAGCCTGTTCCACGAACCTTGACATCCCACCATGAAGGAATCGGCCGACCAACTTGAATGGGGGGCTGCATGTTGGACTGCTCGATCTCCAACGGTTTGTCCGCCGCATTCGCCATATTCACGAGCAACACGACGAGCATCATGGCGTACTTTTGCCAACAGCAACAGCGCCGCTTGTGATCCTTGATGAACGTTCGGCTGCTGATCGTATTCATCCTGGAACCCCTGCTGGCTTTTTCTGGAAAAACCACCATTCGACGACGAGCAGTCCAAGGCCGATCGCGGCGAACCAACCCCAAAGAGGCTGATCCCCTTTTACTTCGGCATCACCCGCCGAAACGGAGACGTTTTCGGGAAAGTTCAGTTTATCTACGCTCACCAGTGACGTTTCTTGCGTTGAAACGAGACTGGCTCCGATCCGTTCTGTATCAGGTGAATTGATCTCGTACTGACCGACGTACGGCGCATTCATCCCCATTAGATATCCGTTCTTGTCACTTGTCCCTGTTTCCGTATAACCGCTCGGGCCAGAGATCTGATATTCCTTTTCAGGTTCCAGCTTTCGAGCAGGGATTTCGCCTGTCGGAATTGCCTTGGCATCCAATAACCGCGCGCGTGAGAGCGCTATCTGAGTCACATTTTGAACGAGGATCGGAAATCCGACTCGAAAGACGAGTGACGACCGGTCAGGGTGAAAGAGCATACACAGATCCAACCGCCCATCGCCGGGACGTTCCAGAATCAACGGCCCTGTACGTGACTCGGCCAGAATTTCATAACCAGCCGCTTCAAAATCACGTTCCGAAATCCCCGCTGCCAGTTTGGGTTGATCACCAATCTGAACATCCAGAAGCTGAACATGCTGCAAGAGCGGTGCGGTCCGTTGCCAATCGACGATCTCGGCCAACCCGGATTCCAGTTCAACCAGTGCCGACAGATCGTCGGGGACAAACCCCACATTCAAATTGACTCGAGCTTCCGGCCCCGTTGAAACCGGACCTTCAGCAAACTTCAAATCGACGGCCGAAGGAGTCGCGTCTGGGCCTGGATAAAGATTCAGTCCGGGGACAATCGCCAGTGCGTTCCGAAAACTCTTCATCTCTTCCGGGCAATAGACTTCAAGCTGTCGTGGACGAGGCAAACTGAGGTAGGCGTAGTTGTCGACATCGAGAGCATCAAAGCCGTCCGGTTTCAGTCTCAGTTCCAGCATCGCTGCTGTGTCCGTCGAAATCTTGAACATCAGCCGCTCGCCCGCTGGATGATCCACCTTCTTTTCGTTTTCGACTTCGACCGCCTTCTCTGCAGCGACACGGGGGCCTTCGATTGAGATCAACTCAGTTTTGATCTTTTGACCATTCTGCAGAAGCTCATATTCTGCCTGCATTTTTGTGCCCGGAGCCCCTTCGATCCGAGCAAACACTTCCCATCCGTTTCGTGATCGTCGTGCGTTAAAGTCGACGATGCCGACGTTGGTGCCGCCCGGTTTCAGCTTCTGGAAATTCAATTTGAATGGAAGTTCGAATTCAATGTCCTGTGGAACATTGCCATCCGACATCAGGATGGCTGTTTCGATCGAATTTCCTCGGGACAAGGCCTGAGTCAGCCGGAAGCCATCGACGAGGCGACTGGGAACATGAGTCGGTTGCAGCCCGGCCAGAGTTTCTCGCAGCAATCGCTTGTTGTTCGTAAAGTCGGTCAGCCGACGAGCTGTTGAATTGACCGAGATCAGACAGATCTGCTGATCGGGCAACAGGTCATCGATCAGTCGGCCGATCTTTTCCTTCGCCTCCGCCAGTCGAGAACGTCCACCCGGTTCATCCAGAGCCGCCATGCTGGCGGAAGTATCGATCATCACAGGCAGGTTCTGCACGTGTCGGGCATTGCTGTACAGGTAGGGCTGCATGGCTCCGATGACCAGGGCACAGAGCAAAAGGATCTGCAGCAGAAGCAACAGATTCCGGCGAAACTTCTGGAATGGAGAATTGACGCGTTGATCGGTAATCACCTGTCGCCAAAGCGCCAGCGACGGAATCTCGACACGTGGTCTGCGAAGTTTCAGGAAGTAGAAGATCACCAGTGGAATCAACAACAGAAACCACCAGGCATTGATCAGTGCCGAGAATCCGGGAAGAGTCATTGCACCCATCCCTTTCGCTTCAGCACATCAAACAGAATTTCTTCCAGCGGCTGGGATGAATCGAGGCAGATGAACCGACCGCTTCTCTGGCGGCACAGCGTCGACAGATGTTCCTGCAACCCATTCAAGTGCTCGTGGTAAAACCCGAGCAGATCGCCGACAGATGAGACGTCCAGAGTGTGTCCTGTTTCGGCATCGACGAATCGCAGATCGCCTGTCAGGTCTGGGTTGAGTTCAATGCCGCTGAGCAACTGAATCGCAAACACTTCAAGTCCGGCACTGAAAAGCATGTTCATCGGGCGTTCAAGAGCACCAAATGTCAGGAAGTCCGACAACAGAACCGCGATCCCTCGTCCCCGGTGTTGAACCAACACGGATTCGACGGCCTTTTCGATCGGAAAGTCTCCACCCGGCGGAATATCTTCCAGGAACTTGAAGATTCGCTTCATACTGATTCGGCCGGTACATGGAGCCAGAATCAATGGGGTTTGTGTTGCATGCTGACAGGCAAAGACGCTGACCTTTTCGATGTTCATCAAGCCCATCACCGCGAAACAGGCCGCCAGTTGACGGGCTCGCGTAAACTTGTCGCCGAATTGCATGGAGGCTGAAGCGTCCACCAGAATCACGACGTGCATTTCTTCTTCGTGGCGATACTGCTTCACATATGGACGATTCAGGCGTGAGAAAATGTTCCAGTCGACATACCGCATGTCATCGCCGGCCACGTAGTCACGGTAGTCGTTGAATTCTGTGCTGGTTCCACCCTTGCCTGCCAAATGTTCCCCGCGGCTTCGATTCGTTCGTCGACGCATCGGCAGCATTCGCATCCGCTCGGCACGCGCCAGCGTCGAGTTCTCCATGAGTGATGTGAATTGGGTGGAGTTGTCCATGACGACTAATTTCCCTGTCGTGACTGACGTGCCACTTCCGCACGCAGACAGACGACCTGACCGATTCTGTACCCGATGCACAGCCCGACGATCGACAGCAGAATCACACCAGCCAGGCACCCCGTTGATGCACGTTCAAATGCCTTGCCAACATAGAATCCGACAAATGCTCCCGGCATCGAGAAGATGGCAGCACCCAGGATGCCTGCGAGGATTCCGACGAATCGCAAGTCACTGGAAGAATAAGCGTCCTGCGCAATGACCTTCTGTGCACACGTGTCACAGAGACGCCCCGGCAGAACAGATTCGAATTCGGTTTGACAAACCGGACAGACCGACATGAACTACACTTTCAATTAAACCAGATTCCAAACATCAGGAACTGACCGCGATAGACGCGGTTGATCTGTTCCCATGTATCGGGACGAGTGATTTCTCCCTCTTCCAGATACGGTGTTGCAGCAGCACCATGAACCCACATCACCAGATCGAGTGTTCGGGGCTCCAGAAAGACTTTTCGCAGGTTGACCCCATTCGTCAGCTTGCCCCGCCAGAACGGCAGCAGCTTCTTGCCTTTCAAAATCGATTCGGCTTCATCGAGTGCAATGATCCAGTGATCCACCATTTCCTGCGTCACTCCGATCCTCAGAACACTGGTCTGCCCAGGCCCGGGTATCCATTCCCGGTCATTGTCTTTCTCTGCCAGGATCAATTTCCACATTGAGCGACTGAGTGTCAGCGTCTGCTCGATATGCCCGAGTGCCGCCGTCATTCGCTTCGGCTCTTTCAAAGGAAATCGGATCACATGGATCGCTCCGATGATGTCTGCGATTTCCTCGAAGCTGAACCATCCGTTTTGCGGTCGTTGGTCTTCTTTCAGGAACTTGTGAGGTGTCTCTGCGAAGGCAAAAACACGATGTACAAAGACATCGAACAATTCCTGAGCATCGTAGGCCAGCCCGATTTCACAGAAGGCTGCGAGCAAATGGCAATAGCCCCGCATCCAATCAACATCAGCCCGATCAAAGGCAATTACGACATCCGCCGGAGCTTCGCGACCGACGGAGTCCAGCAACGGTACCAGGGTGAGTGCCTGAACCCCGTTCCGTGCGAAGTTCAATGGAACTCGTGCGACGTGAATCGGTAACTTGACATCGTTGGATTCGATCTTTGCGAGAGTCGCTTCGATGCGATTCAGTTCGAGCAGCCACTCATTCAGGATCTCTCGCAACCGAGGATATGTCAGCAGTTTTTCTGGCTTGGTTGGCTTTCCAAAAATCGCGTCCAGTTCTGCCGTTCCGCGGGTTTGCGGTCCATACACGACCAGTTTCCGCCCCAGCGATTGAACGGATTCCACAAACTGCACCGTTGCCAGTCCGAATCGTGCCGTGTCATCCTTGGGGTTCTGCTTTAAGTGATCTTCGAGCGATTTGATTCCCAGATCGGAAGAGCGTCGTGTAGGGAAAGAGTGTAGATCTCGGTGGTCGCCGTATCATTAAAAAAAA
>CAXBSB010000353.1:0-4680 GCA_963977965.1 uncultured Schlesneria sp. | reverse complement strand
TACGAAATCCTGGGCAAGGTCGAACCGACGCAGTTTGCGAACATCGGTAAATTGCTGAAGTCGCCCTGGACATTTAAAAACTATGGAGAATGTGGGCTGCCCGTGAGTGATCTGTTCCCGCATGTCGGGACATGTGCGGACGATCTGGCCGTCGTTCGTTCGGTCGTCTCACAATTCTCTGAACATACGTTCGCGAACTACTTTCTGCACTCAGGAAGCGGATTGCAGGGACGACCGAGTCACGGAGCTTGGGTGAGTTATGGACTCGGCTCGGAATGCGATGACCTTCCCGCATTTGTGGTTTTGAACGGTGGGTTAATTCCGCCGGGGGGCATGGATTGTTTTGGCAGTGGATTTTTGCCAGCCGCCTATCAGGGATCGGTTTTCACGTCGGGCGAAGCACCTGTGGCCAATATTCGTCCCAGCGAAAAATCACGCGAAATTCAAGATGCAAAACTCGCGCTGATGCGACGACTGGATCAGTCCCGACTTGAGAAACTGGGGCATGTGGATGCCCTGGAATCAGCGATCGCCAACTATGAACTTGCCGCAAGAATGCAGACGGCCGTCCCACAACTGACGGATCTACGGAGTGAAACCAAAGAGACGCAAGAACTTTACGGTTTGAACGACGAATTTGGAAACACTCGTCAATTTGGACGTAACTGCCTTGTGGCACGAAGACTTGTGGAACGCGGCGTACGGTTTATTGAACTCACCTGCCCGGGAGGAAATGGGGATCGCTGGGATCAGCACGGTGGTCTGGTGGATGGTCACACGAAAAACGCCAAGTCTGTTGATAAACCTATAGCCGGGCTGATCAAGGATTTAAAGGCGCGCGGACTGCTCGGTGAAACCCTGATTGTCTGGTGCGGTGAATTTGGTCGAACTCCGTTCGCCCAAGGGACTGACGGGCGGGATCACAATCCGTTTGGTTTCACGATCTGGATGGCGGGAGGCGGCATCAAGGGGGGCGTGACGTACGGTGCGACTGACGATTTCGGGTACCGGGCGATTGAAAACAAGGTCGAAATCCACGATCTGCACGCAACGATGTTGCATCTGCTGGGGATGGATCACACGAAGTTGACTTATCGGTTCAGCGGGCGTGACATGCGACTGACAGATGTCCATGGACATGTTTTGAAAGAGATTCTTGCGTGAGTTCAGAGAGCAATTCGGAACTGCGAGACCGTATCATCCACCTCGAAACGGTCATCGCGCACTTGCAGCATGATCTGGAACAGATGCATCAGGCGTTTGTCAGCATGCATCTGGAGTTGAAGGGGAACAAGGATCAAATGGCTCGGTTCGAGCAGAAACTTCAACAACTTGCCGAACCGCCTGAAATCCGAGATGCGAAAGAAGAGCGGCCGCCTCACTACTGATGCATTTGGGATTCAACCGAACTGAATTGTAAATTTAGAGCACTCTGTTGATCAGTTTCCTGAAAAATCGTTACTTGAATTCTGGAAGAGATTTGCAATTTTTGGGAACCAATTCCATAATTTTTAGTAGTCTTAAGGGGTTCCCCAGAAAAGGTATTCACCGTGAGCATCAACCAACTCTTCGCCGGGCCTCACACTTCTCTAACGCGATTCTTCAAAACAATTTGCACAACCAGTCTTGTTGCGTTGTGTCTTCTTGACAGCACGTGTCGTCAGACTCCCGATGTACCGACGGGAGCATGTGCAGCACGACAGCACGAATGCACGAGCGCTTGCCGTGTTGTCATTCCATCGATTCAAGGTAGGTACGCGTGCGCGTCTCTGCCGCTGGACTTCAAGCGTGCTGCTGCGACAAAGGCATTTGCATCACCGCGAGTTGCCCCGGGAGCAATTCCGGTCGCGACAGCATTTCAACTGCACAGTCGACCAAATGCGACCAAGAAGATCTATCTGGACTTTGACGGTCACACTACGACGGGAACTCCATGGAGCAGTTCGCCGATTGTGACAACGGCGTTTGACATGGACTCCTCGCCCACAACTTTCTCTGCCGCGGAACTGGCAACGATCACGGAAATCTGGCAGCGAGTTGCCGAGTGCTATTCGCCATTCGACGTCGACGTGACAACCGAAGCTCCCACCGTCGCCGATCTGATCAATACAGGTGGAAGCGATACGAAGTGGGGGATTCGCGTCCTGTTCGGCGCATCGAATCCTTCACCTGCTCCGGGTGCAGGTGGCGTTGCTTTCGTAGGTGGATTCGGATGGAATTATTCATCAAGCGCTGACGTCCCATGCTTTGTTCTCCAGCAAGGAATGGGAACCGAGGCTAAGTACAACGCAGATGCTGCGGTTCACGAAGTCGGACATACCTTGGGACTCAGCCACGACGGACTGTACCCTGCGAATGACGCCCGACACGTCGAATACTACGAAGGCCAAGGAACTGGCAAAGTCGCGTGGGCTCCACATCTCGGTGTTGGCTACTACGTCCCGCTGGTTCAATGGAGCAAAGGGGAATACGCCAACCCAAGCAACACTGAAGATGACTTGCAAATCATCACAACTCAAAATGGATTCGGATATCGCCCTGATGATTTTGCAAACAGTCAGGCATTGGCAGCCGCCATTCCGGGAACCGTGAGTGGCAGCAACTTTAACGTCAACGTCAATGGTGTCATCGAAACCGGGGCCGATTCAGACTGGTTCAAGATCACAGCGGGCGCTGGTTCGCTCACGATCAATGCCGTGGGCGGTCCTGCAAACAGCATGTTGGATATTCAACTCAGCCTGTACAACTCGTCAGGCACGTTAGTCACCACAGCAAATCCATCAGACGATATTATCGCGACTTTAACCCAGACGCTGACTGCAGGAACGTATTACCTGAAGGTTGAAGGCGTTCCTCTGGGGAATGCCCTGACGACAGGTTACACCGATTACGGAAGCCTCGGGCAGTACGCGTTGACAGGATCGTACGTTAATGCCACGGCTGGTTCTGCCCCTGTTCTCGGCGGAACAAATAATCAGTTCTACGGTGTGACTCAGTCTCCCAAGAACCTTAACGTCGGACTGACGGTCACTGATTCAGACAGCCCGACCTTGGCGAGTGCAACAGTGAAGATCACCAACGTAATCGCTTCACAGGATGTGCTTCGGGCGAATCTGGCAACGGCCACGACTGGCAACATCACCGCAAGCTATAACAGCAGCAGCGGAGTCATGACGCTGACCTCAGCAAACGCTACGGCCACCGTCGCACAGTTCCAGGCGGCACTCAGGACAGTGGCGTACTCGAACACGAGTTCCACTCCAAATATGACGCCGCGAAATGTCGAGTTTCAGGTGAGCGATGGAAAGAATCTCAGCAACATTTCGCCGTGTGTTGTCACCCTTGGGTATTTCTACGTCAACTCTGATTTCAACACATCCACACGAACGTTGACCTTAACCGACGATGTGGGTGACAATTCTGTCACCGTCACATTGTCGTCGGGAAAATTGACGGTAACGGGGAACGGACCAACCAAAATCGGAACCGCTGCCAGCAGTGCAGCCTCCGTCAGTTACAATGTCACTGGCAACATCAACCTTGCTTTCAACTTCTCGGGTGGCAGTGACACCGTCTCGGTGACGGGGGTTTCATCAACGACTTCGACGATCAACCTCGGAAACGGCAACGATACGTTGACAATGACGCTGTGCAACATCACGTCGCTGACAGTCGATGGCGGCCTTGGTACCGACGTCGTCACTCTGAGTGGGACGAATGTCACGAATCGTGTCTACACGAACGTTCCGTAAGCAACGCATCGACGTCGTTCGAAACGAATGATTACTTGAACGCCTTGACGCTGCCGCGATCAAGGCGTTCGAGCATTTGTGACGGTTGCTTTTTCCAGCACGGTCATCGAGATTTCGTTCCAGCCAGGATGCCGCAGTGGATCAGTGTCGGGATGATCTCACCCGCACTCAGTCCCGCCTCAATCAACCATTCGCGATACTCACGCCCGCTGTAGGCTCGCCCTTCCGTCAACGAAAAGAGTGCAGCCGAGTAAAGTGCAACAGGAAGCGGGCCATCCAGATCATCGTTCAAGAAGACGTCGTGGATCATCAGCCGTCCGCCCGGTTTCAGAGCCGAGGCGCATCGCTTGACCAATCGCTGGCATTCCGGCACATCCCAATCATGCAGGATGTTCGACAGCAAGATATTCTCTGCGGCTGGTAGAGGGTCTGCAAACATGTCTCCAGGGTGACATGTCAGACGGTCCGCAACTCCGTACTGATGTGCAAACTCGTCGGCGACCTTCAAAACTTCGGGTCGATCAAAGATAATCGCTTTGAGGGTCGGATGCTGGCGCAAGCAGGCAATCGCATAGATACCGGTTCCTCCCCCAACATCCAGCAATGTTTCGCTTCCGAAGGAAAGCTTTTGAGCCAGAACGGGAGCGACATTCTTGGCACGACCGGCTAATGCGAGCGTCAACCGTCGCGCGGACTGCTCCGATTCCATTGCCGAATCGAGTCCCTCACGAAAAATGAACGCCGCCCCGGCATCCGCCTCAACGGCGGGTGCGAGTTGATTTGATCTCAGTCGCTCAACCATCGCCATGACGCCAGGGCTCTCTGCAGCCAGTCTGACGTAGTCACCCACGTAGAATTCGCCGTTTGGAATCAGGTGCTCATGAGCCAACGGAGTGAGATGCATCTGATTGCTCTGATCGACACCCAG
>CAXBSB010000352.1:0-4738 GCA_963977965.1 uncultured Schlesneria sp. | reverse complement strand
ACGTTCAAGTCAAGCGCCAACCGCCGCAACGAAGGTATGTCGCCCGATCCAACCAATGACAGTTGTGATAGATCAAGTCGAGCGCGGATGGACCGATCGAGTTCCGACTGAGGCCATGCGCCGCCCTCGACTTCTCCATCTTGCGACAGATTCACGAGAAAATCGCCATATCTCAGGGGATTACGTTCACGTATGAACCCAAAATCATTGTGCTGCACGCGGAAGTCACTGATGCCATACCGTTGGGGGTAGGTAACAACGGCCGAGTCCAAGTATTGCGAGTGCCCGGTATCACCGTTCCAGTCGAAAGACCCTGACAAATTGATGATTGCCGTATCAGCAGTTGGCGCAACGCTAAATGCATCAATAATCGGTAGCCACTTAACCCCATTTGTAATCCCCTGGATCTGTTGCGACCCGAAAAGAGCGTCGTACTGCAATTCCGAATCTCGCCCATTGGATGATACGCCCTCATACCACTTTGTGGGATTCCGCGTAAAACCCCAATAATTGCGAAACCGGCGAGGGTCACGATGCCAATATTCATTACGTGTAATGACCGAATTCCACGCCACGCGAACAGGGTCCACCGCGGCTGCATTTGCAGCTTCGATCCGGCGAATCTCATTCGCAATTCTCGTCACTTCCTCCTGCTCTGCAGTTACGAGCCGTTTGAATCTCTGCAGATCCGTCGCAGGCCGCTGCTCGGCAACGCTCTTGTCGTAACTGGACTGCGCAACCTTCGCACGTCCTTCCGCCTGCGTGAGACGCTCTTTCGCTGCATCGAGAGGTGACAGATTTGCGGGGCCGTTGTCCACGACGACGGGGATCTTTGCCGGGGCGGGATACATCGCCCAATGATCCGCCCGGCCTCGATCCACGTTGAACTGCGCATACATCGCCTCGGTTTCCAGAACGAGCAGCGATGTAAACGGCGATATGACGTACATCCGTTTACTCAACTCCGTAATTTCTGTTTTATGCTCATCCGCTCCAAGGGCGATCAAGCGATCAATCTCTTGTCGAGCCCATGTCCGAGGAAGATGCCCTGATGGCGTGAAACCTTTCTCAGCCCCTTGAATCCCCGGAATCGTCAGTGTTTCGGAATACGGCTGGCCGTCGACCTTTCCAGTCACGACGAGTTTCCCTGGTAATGGTTCATCCACAGCGAAACGCGCAATGGCAGCAAGTTCCTGGCCATGTGCCATGGTGGCCACCAACGATTGAAATAGCGGATGCTTACCGTCTGACTTCGCATCAGTTGTCAGTGCGATTTCCGTCATCCGCGGTGCATTCAGGGTGCTCAGCAGATCAAAAGCTCGCCAGGACACCGCTTCGTCAGGATTGATCTGGACCGTATGTCCACCCGTTCGCTGGGCTGCAGTCTCCATAAACGACTTCGACCACCGCTTTCCGACAGCGACCCCGACATAGCGAGCGTCTGCAGGCAACATTCGCTGAAGTGTTGTCAGGTCACGTTCTCCCAGAACAGGGATTCCTGTGCCGAGATGCACAATCCACGTCTCACGACCGGATGCCGTTTGTTGCTGTACCCCTTGCAGGGCCTGACCCAGATCCAGTGCCCCGATCTGTGCGACCTCGTTCAGGAATCGCAGCGACGCCGCGACATTGTCGAGTGAACATTCGACACCTTTTGCTGCAAATACATCGGGTTGAGTCCCCGCACGCAACATGGAAAACGTGTCCGTATGCTCCGTGTTTTCCAGCAGGACTCTGACAATCTGACGTTGAGTCTCTGCCAGGATTGCATTTCGATCTGCGGAATTCTCTACCAGAAAAACCCAATGACGCGGCTTCGTGCGAGCGACCTGTTTCGACAGTAATTCAGGCCGGTGCCGTAGCATGACGTAACGGAATCCATCCTGTTCATATTGCGACCAGGCAGTACGCCGATCAGCGGTTGCCCGTTCTTCATCACGGAACTCGACAACCAGGTCTCGGTCGAGGCTTGCGTACTCTTCACGCCATTCGATGATCAGGTCACTATCGTCAGTGCGAGCGGTCAAAAGATGCGAAGGCGAATACCACTTACTGCCTGCCCCCTGCTTGACTCGAATGTTGGTGGACCATTCTCGAACTCCATCCAGGCTATGCCCTGCAGGAAAACGATAGAGACTTTTCCCGTAATCGCGGGGCAGTCGCTGGGTGTAACTGAGGATAATTCGCTTTTCCTGACGCGGCTCCAGCGGGAACACGCGCATCTGGAATGTGCTGCCGTCAACCCACTCCAGCAATGCCGGGTCACGACGAGTATGTCGGATCTGTTCGAACACATTTCGTCCGTGATTCCGTTCGACCATTCCACCTTCCATCAGCGTCCCGTTCACATACATCGCCAGGCGAGAAAGCGACGCATCAGCGGGAAGCGGAAAGCGAAATGTTCCCTCCAGTTGTTGCCACGTGTGATTGAAGTACGTCTGGTCAATCGTCGTCCGGGCAAACCCGTCTTCGATGTGAACATCAACATGAAACTTCCGCAGAGAAAGTTTCATTTCCTGGCCTTGAGGATCCACGACGGTGATCGTACCGCCCGAATGTTCGCTCGGCGGAACGATCATGGAATTCGCAGCCATCAGGTCCTTGACCCATTCCACGACGTACGCGGAACGCTTCGCCGGACGCAGTTCTGCTAGATGAGATTCCGTCTGGTCTGCAACCAGTTCCTGTCCGGCCGGGATGACTTGATCGAATCCACTGACGGCAACTTTCCCCTGCGTGACAACCACATTCGTGGCCTCACCCTGAGCTTTCACGACAAACTTCGTACCGAGTGCCGTCACTTCACGGCGAGCCGTTTCCACGACGAACCGTTCGGCTGACTTTGGCCGCGACCCTGATGCCGCCTGAGGAACAACCTCGACAAACACCTCACCCTGCAGCAACTTGATCCGTCGCCGACCGACAACGTTGACTCGTGAGAGTTCGTTCATCGACAGAACAGATCCGTCAGGAAGAGTGACTCGCCGCTTTTCACGCGGACCGGTCGCCAGCATCTGCCCTTGCGATACGGTCTCTGGCTGATCCGCCAGCAACGCATCCGCCGGAGTTCTCGGGGAAGGGATATCTCCATTGCCAATTAATCCATAGGAAGCCCCCAAGAGGACAGATTCATTGTCGCGATTCGTTGCGATGCGCAATGAGCTTCCCATCTGGGTCAGAGCACCGACCGCTATCACCAGTCCAAGGCACGCCACCACAATCGAAATGTGGCTGGCCTCTGATCGTTTCCGAAGTCCAGTACCGCCACTGAACGACTCTGGATCCGAACTTTCAGGCGGCACCATGTCCTGACTCGCGGCGATGCGAAAGCGTGTCTGATGAAGAATCCGCTGAATGGCCGATTCTGCCATCGGCTGACACTCGATCGCATCCAGAGCTGCCGCGATATCGTCATCGGATTCAGCCTGGTCAAGCTGACGCAGCGCAGCCTCAATTCGAGTGTGAAACACGTCGTCCGGCTGTGAGCGATGATTCAGGGAATCGCGAATTGGATCGTTCATGGCATGATCCCTTTCCAAAAACTTTGACCGGTCGTACCGGGTATTAATCTCATTCGATTTGCGAGCAGCGGCTTGATGGATCACTGGCCTGTCCGGCCAACCACTTCAAGTTGCCACTTCAACGTCATTCACGTTCATTAATTCGCGCTGTTCGATCTCGCGCCTGAGACGTTCCAGTGCCCTGCGTCGGTAGACCCGAACTGTGGACGCCGGGATGCCAAGTTCAGTCGATAGAAGTTGACTTGCCACCAGTCCCTCGGGTGATTCCGCATCCGCCAGGACAATTCTCCGCTGGCTCTCGGGCAGCAGTGCGAGCAGTTCCCGCAGCAATTCGGGTGCAATTCGCAATTCTGTGACGGCAGGCTCTTCGGCATCCGGCCGGTTGTGATCATTTGAGCGTGGATCGATCGACATGGCCAAATGAGCAGGTTCCAGATTCGATTCCAGTTGCTTCGCCTTCTGCCATCCATACTTCAGGACATCGCGGGCAATATTCTCGGCAATTCGAAACAACCAGACTTTCAGCGAGGCCCTGGCAGGGTCAAAGCGAGTCCGATGCTGCCACACTCGAAACAGTGCAGCAGCCAATACATCTTCAAAATCGTGAGTTGTCAGCTTCCCCGAAAATCTCTGCTGGAGCAGAGCGAGAACGGGTGGGCCATGAGTTCGCAGAATCCGTTCGAGAGCGTGCTGGTCCCCCGCCCGCAATTGCATTCCCAGTTCCGCCGGATTGCTGCGAGTCATGTTGCGTCCATAAAATAACCTACCAATCGACTCCGATTCCTCTCGCCATGGTAATATACGCCAGCCCGTTACACCGATCAGGCAACACGCCGAAGTTGTTGGGAAATCAGGCAGTCTGCACAATTCTGACGATCGTGGGACGAGTTCAGCGAGGGACCTCAGCCAATCTTGCCTCCTTGCAACTGTCGCATTGCGACGTATCCCGGATGGGTACTGCTGTCCGCATGGCCGAATTGCCTGTCAAGAAGGCCCCAGATTGCAACGTTCAATTTCAAGAAAATGCCAGTAACCAGATGAAGACACTGGCGGCTCAAGGCCTCCAGTGCCACCCAACGGCTGGTTGGCACTGGCGAGAGCGACGATCAACGGAAAACAGTCGACGTCAAAAGGTCGGTTTTGGGTGCCACTGGCGATTGCCTTGGATCGCCAGTGCGTGCGATTGCAAGTGTGCTAAATCGGGAAGGTGGAAGTCC
>CAXBSB010000351.1:0-4752 GCA_963977965.1 uncultured Schlesneria sp. | reverse complement strand
TGGCTTGATTGCCGGCACGCCGATGTACATGGCTCCGGAACAGGCGATGGGGCATAAACTCGATCAGCGAGCGGACCTGTTCAGTTTTGGAAGCGTGCTCTATCAGATGCTGAGCGGACGTCCGCCATTTCGAGCGGCGAACACGGTCGCGGTCCTGAAACGAGTTGTCGATGACGCACCGCGTCCCATTCAGGAAATCATTCCCGAAGTGCCGACGTGGGTGTGCGAGGTGGTCAGCCATCTGCACGCGAAGAATCCTGAAGATCGCTATCAATCCGCGAAAGAAGTGAGCGAGCTGCTCGGTCAATGTCTGGACGACCTCAAGGCAGGCAGCGTGCCGAACCTGCGAAGTCCATCGACCGGTACCGCGTCCACGGAGATTCGACCGACAACAGCCAACAGCTCTCACGAGACGCCACGACGCTCACGGCCGCGGGCTCGCATTACTGCGATTGTCGTGTGCATTCTTGCTGTGATTGGTCTGGGAGTGACCGAGTTCGCGGGAGTGACGCACCTGTTCCGACCGCAACCGCCAGTCATGACTGACCGGCAGCCGATCGCGAATCCGTTTGAAGAGGGCGTTGCAGCGACCGTGGCGAATACATCGCGTTGGGTGCCACTCTTCAATGGCAAGGATCTGACGGGCTGGAGACCGCATCGCGAATTGCCGGGTGACTGGCGAGTCGAGAATGAAGCACTCGTTGGCACCGGGACCGTCGGGCCGAGTTATTTGCTGACCGAGCGGAGTGATTTCACGAACTTTCGAATCCGGGCAGAGGTTCTCGTCGAGAACGACGACGACAGTGGGCTGGTACTGCGGTGCGGCGACAACCCGATTTCGCTCCACAATGGTGTCACTTCGATGCCGGGCATCGAAGTGGATTTGCTGCCAGTAAGGGCCTCGCAAGATTTCCAGGCTGGCACCTTGTGGCACATCGGCGAGTCAGTAATTACAGAGACCGTCCACACAAGGCTCGTCGAGCGTAATCGATGGTTCACTCTCGATGTGGTCGCAGTAGGGAACCGGGTTACGGTCTCCATCGACAACCAATTGGTGGTCGATAGCACTGCAAACCCGAATCGTGCCGCCAGAGGGCATCTTGCATTGCAAAGATCCAACGCTGGAACTGTGAGATTTCGCAAGATCGAGATCATGGAATTGCCGCCAATCGCTCCGTCCAGCGATGCGCCGGCGTCTGTTACAGCATCCAAGTCACCTCAATGGCCCGCCGATGCCCCGCCGCCAGCGATCGCCCCATTCGATGCCGCGCAGGCGAAGGCTCATCAGGAAGAATGGGCGAAGTACCTCAGCGTGCCGGTCGAGTACACGAACTCCGTCGGCATGAAGTTTCGCCTTATTCCACCGGGCGAGTTCATGATGGGCAGCACGCTTGAAGAAATCGAATCGACCGTCGCGCTGATCGGCGACTCGGATTGGTCGAAACAATGGAAGAACTGCATTCGTAGCGAAGCCCCGCGACACAAGGTGATCCTCACACAACCTCTCTATCTTGGTAGCACCGAAGTGACACAGTCGCAGTTCGAGAAGGTGATGGGAACCAATCCATCGAACTTCTCAGCTACCGGGAAATTAAAGGATGCAGTCGCAAAGATTGAGACCGGTGAACATCCCGTGGAGACGGTGACGTGGCAGGACGCGACGGAGTTCTGTCAGAAGTTAAGCCAGCGTGAGAAGCAGACGCCGTTCTACTTACGCTCGGGTGCAACTGTCACAACACTGAATGGAACTGGTTATCGACTTCCGAGTGAAGCGGAATGGGAATACGCGTGCCGTGCAGGAACAACCACGAGGTGCTGGGTTGGTGAACGGGATGAAGATTTGAAACAGGTGGACTGGTTCCGAAGTCCAACGCTACGGACACACGCTGTTGGCGAATTGGCAGCGAATCCGTTCGGTCTGTATGACACCCTCGGCAATGTGTCGGAATGGGTACACGACGGTTGGGACGCGAGTTGGTATGACCAGTTCCGGGAGGTACCAGCAGTCAATCCCATCAGACCATTTGCAGAGAGTCCGTTTCGAGTGTATCGGGGTGGTTCGATCTTTTTTTACGCGAATCAATTTGGGGCGTCGCGTCGCAGCATTTACGAACCAGGAGTTAGGGGTGGCCACCTCGGTTTTCGAGTGGCACTTCCGGTCGATACGATCAAACAGCGTCTGAACGACGCACCGACACCTTCCATCGCGCCGTCGAAGGATCCTGACCGCCGTGCGGCTGAGTACGTCCTGTCGATCGGCGGAAAAATCTGGATTGGCGGGGTCCCAAAGAGTGCCGCAATTTGGGGCGGGTCCGTCGGACGGGAGATCACCACGATTGCCGATTTACCCATGGAACCGTTCAAGCTCACTGTTGTTGATTTACAGCGAAACACGCGGGTGACTGATACAGGATTAGCGATCTTCAAGGATTGCAGTAACGTGACGATCCTTTATCTCTTCTTCTGTAAAACGCTCACGGATGCTGGCCTGGCGAACTTCGCGGGATGCCGGAATATGACTCAACTGCACCTTCAGCGCGCGGCGATAACCG
Organism: uncultured Schlesneria sp.; assembly: GCA_963977965.1. Lineage (GTDB taxonomy): Bacteria > Planctomycetota > Planctomycetia > Planctomycetales > Planctomycetaceae > Schlesneria. Next base: position 2,200 of record CAXBSB010000351.1, on the reverse strand, counting down.
ACGATGGGTTGGCGCAGTTCAAGGACAGCACGATCATGACTTCGGTTTATCTGAGCGATACTTCGATTACCGACGCCGGGATCAGGTACTTCAAAAATTGTAAGGATCTACGCCAACTTAATTTGCAAAATACACGTGTGACAGATGCGGGATTGACCGAATTCAATAATTGGAAATCGATCGGACACGCCAACCTTTCGAACACTCGAATCAGCCATCTGAACGCGCTGAGCGGCGTACCGCTGAAGTTCTTGTCAATCGTGGACACTGCTGTGACCGATCTGACGCCATTAAAAGGTTTAGAACTCGAGGAAATTCGATTCACACCAAGGAACATCACCAACGGCATTGAGATCATTCGCGAAATCAAGAGCCTCAAAAAGATTGGGATCAGAGCGTATTTTCATGAGGTCAAAGACGTGTGGCCGTCAGCCGAGTTCTGGGAACGTTACGACAAGGGCGAATTCAACGAATAAGGTCGCCAGGCACGCTGTGGCGGAAAAATGATCCCGCAAGAATCGGAAGAGTTTGTCAAACAGCGAGTCAGGTCAGTCAGGTCTTAAAATCTACAAGCAGACGGCGGCATCTAAATCGACTTCCGAGTTGCAGTGATCGTTCTTTAGATCGCATTCCGTTTAAATGTGGCATTCCGGGCATCAATCTTCATCGTCGACGATAAGCTGCGCGAACTCGCCACCACGAAGATGCTTTACGAAAATCCGAAGCAAACTTTACAGGCCATCGCCCGGGTGCTTGAAGTCTTCGTTCGACTGATCCACGATGACCAAAGCGGTATTGGGATTCGCGCGGGGACACTGGGGCAGGTCACTAGCCGAAAAGTGTCGCTCCTTATGCTTCGGTACTTTGCCGGTTGTAGGCAGATGATCCCGGCAGTATCATCGCATCCATGGCAGACGTCACTCAGATCCTCGTACGATTGGAACAGGGCGATCCGGCCGCCGCGCACGAGTTGTTGCCACTTGTTTATGACGAACTTCGCAGGCTCGCTGCTGCAAAGATGCGTCATGAGAGTCCGGGGCAGACATTGCAGGCCACAGCGCTCGTGCATGAGGCGTATTTGCGGCTCGTTGGCAGTAACGATGCCAAACACTGGGATGGCCGGGGGCACTTTTTTGCCGCCGCGGCCGAATCGATGCGGCGGATTCTGGTGGAGAACGCTCGTCGCAAAGCGCGGACGAAACATGGCGGCGAGTTGAATCGCGAAGAACTTTCAGATCTCCCCGTGGCCGTACCGGATATCCGTGAAGACCTGGTCGCGCTGGATGCAGCCTTGGACCGGTTGAAAACGATCAATCCACAGGCAGTAGAACTCGTTCATTTGCGATATTTTGCTGGGCTGTCGCTGGAAAATGCTGCGGATCTTCTTGCTGTCTCACCGCGCACCGCAGGACGACTCTGGGCGTATGCCAGGGCGTGGTTGCACCAGGAAATCGCAGGACAAGAGGAAGTTGTCAGAAAAATGTGAATTCCGTGGCCAGCTTTTACTGGAACGTCGCATTGAAAGAGGATCACCATTTCTGTGCTTGGGCTGAGGATTCCACGCCATGAACGAATTCGACCTCTTTCAATCCGCTCTGAATATCGAAGACCCGAAATCTCGGAAGCTGTTCTTGCAATCTCAATGCGAGCACAAACCGGAGTTGCTGCTTCGGGTCGAAGCTTTGCTGGCGTCGCACGAAAATCAAAGCCAGTTTCTCGCAACGCCGGTCGTTGAGCAAATGGTAGATATCTCGGACGCGAAGACTGCTGCCACGATACTTGCTGGGAATGGCTCGACTGAAGACGACGAACACGATGCGACGGCGGCAATCAACTCCGATGGTCCCGTGCCTTTAACTAAACTTCCCGACGAATCAGGCGATGAGATTCCCATAGGCTATCTGCATCCACCCTCGAACCCGAATTCATTGGGGCGTTTGGGGCATTACGAGGTTCTGGAAGTCGTCGGCCGCGGGGCGTTTGGTACCGTGCTGCGAGCGTTTGACGAGAAGTTGCAGCGTGTTGTCGCGATTAAGGTGCTTGCGCCGGAAATGGCGGCGACGTCACCGGCTCGCAAGCGATTCCTAAGGGAAGCGCGCACTTCGGCGGCCATTCGGCACGAGAACGTTGTCGGAATTCATTCGGTCGAAGAGGAGCCGATTCCGTATCTGGTGATGGAATACAAACCCGGCCGGACATT
>CAXBSB010000350.1:0-4789 GCA_963977965.1 uncultured Schlesneria sp. | reverse complement strand
TGGTTCATGTCATTGCAGGAAAGGCCGTCTGCTTCCTGGAAGCGATGCAACCTGCCTATAAGGACTACGCCAAGCAGATCGTCGCCAACGCCAAAACACTGGCCGACACACTCATGGCTGGTGGCATAAAACTGGCCAGCGGAGGCACGGATAATCATCTAATGTTGTGCGACGTCACTCCGATCGGATTGACTGGGAAAATCGCAGAAAAGGCCTTGGATCATGCAGGAATCACTGTCAACAAGAACATGATTCCGTTTGACCAGCGCAAGGCGATGGACCCTAGCGGAATCCGCGTCGGGACAGCAGCTCTGACAACGCGAGGAATGAAACAGGACGAAATGAAGAAGGTCGGACAGTGGATTCTGACGATCCTGCGAGCTCCTGACGACGAATCGGTGGCCGCTCGCGTTCAGGGCGAAATCCGCGAATTCTGCAAGACATTCCCCGTCCCCGGGATCTCCTGATCGATCGCAGAACGTTGAAAAGTCCGGACGTTGATGGAATGCGCCGATTCACGAGTCCACTTCACGTATCTGCCGAACGATCGAACGTAACCTCGACACACACGGTCTGATTGACACGGGAAATCAGCCGGTACGCGCTAGCGTCCGGTTTCGATTGTCGATACTCGATGAACGCGAACCGAAAGAGCCTGGAAAGTGAACGGCCCGAACCAAACAAGAAACAGAAGGTGCGAAATCCGCAGAGAAGAGAACCGGACGCTAGCGCGTTCCGGCTGATGTCTGGATTGCAATCACCACTTGTTAAGTATGCAGCGCTGCGGGGATGTGACGCGCGTCGAAGGATTGCCAGAAAACTTGCAGACTTTGTTTTCGGCAATTTGTTTTTCTTCGCCAATGTCCTCAACCGAGACCGGATGGGCGGGAACTCGGTGCTGCGCGGACTAAGCGTGCCGTTCCGGACTTTCCGTAGCTGCGACGTATGGGAATTCGATTGCCGTGGCAATCCACGACGCTACGCGAAATTCACGCACCTCACCAAAACCGATGCTAGATATCTTTTGGTGACTTATCTGACCGGCCCAAAGTTTCTCTGCAGACGACTGCCAGGAAACGGCCCCGGTCAGTTCAGCCATCACGAGTTTCTTCCCGTGTGTGGTTTCGCATTTCAGGTCGGCAGAGAACGTCATGTTGACGAATATATTAACGCCGCCCGAACCCGAGTCGCTCGACGCGACAGTGATCGTCACCAAAGTCGATCCGAAACCGGAATCATCCGCCAGCGGGTTGACGCCGAACCCCTCCGACGCATCATCCGTCCTGGATGGGAACGGAGAAAAAGTTCCTCACAAACCCAGCGAAGCTGCCCCGATTCGATCGATCGACGACGGGGTCGCCATGCAGCAGGATGCCGAACAGGCGTTGTTGCGAGCTCGCTTACAAACCGCTTCGATCATCAGCCTGATCTGTATGACCGCATTTTTTCTGCGGTCTCTTTTCAGCGATGAGCCTGTCGTACTGATAGTGCGTTCCGTCGCATTAATCATTACAGTCGGTGTCCTCGGACTGCTGGTCACTCCTCATCGCCTGACGACGCAAGAACTCCGTCGGCTGGAGTTATCTCTATTCGGGCCACTCTGCGCACTCGTCGTCTTCCTGGAGATCTATTTTCTACACCAGGCAGCGGCGGCAGAAGACGCCGCCCAACAAGTCGCTGTTGTCTTTTCAGGAACACTCGGCCTGGCCGTGATGATGTTGACGTATGGGATGCTGATGCCGAATGGCTGGCGACGGACTGCCGTCATGATGCTGCCGCCGATCGTCGCGTCTGTGGGAGTTCTGCTGTATTCACGCAGCCGGTTTCCAACGGTTGCCGAGACCATCGACGCGATTCGAGCTGCCGAAGCAGGCTTTGCGTTAATCTTGACGGGAGTCATCGCGACATACGGCTCGTACACAATTTCGACCTTGCGACGCGAAGCCAATCGAGCGAAACAGCTTGGTCGTTATCACTTGAAACGAGAACTCGGTCAGGGGGGGATGGGGCAGGTTCACCTGGGTGAACACCAGCTCTTGAAGCGTCCCTGTGCCATCAAGGTTATTCGCCCTGGCCAGATTGCTGACCGGGCGGCACTGGCACGATTCGAACGCGAAGTGCAGACGACGGCTCGCCTGTCGCACTGGAATACCATCGAAATCTTCGACTATGGGCATACCGAAGATGGGACGTTCTATTACGTCATGGAATACATGCGTGGGTTGAGCCTGGCAGATCTGGTCAAGCGCTACGGCCCTCAATCGCCCGCTCGCACAATCCATTTCCTGGCTCAAACCTGCTGGGCGTTGCAGGAAGCTCATAACCACGGGCTGATTCATCGAGACTTGAAACCTGCCAATATCTTCGCGGCCAAACGCGGCGGCGTGTTTGATGTGACAAAACTGTTCGACTTCGGACTCGTCCTGTTGCGCGGCGAAGGGGATAATTTCCTCAGCATGCTGGGCCCTGGAGCAACAACTCCATTTGCGGGTTCTCCGCTGTACATGTCGCCAGAACAAGCAGTCGGTATGAAGCTCGATGCTCGATCCGACATCTATTCGCTGGGGGGCGTCGCCTACTATCTTCTAACCGGTCGTCCTCCCTTCGAAGGGGATTCCGCCTGGCGAGTGATGGTTGCCCATGCGAAAGAACCGGTGACACCTCCGCGGAAGTGGAATCCATCGATTCCTGAGGACCTCGAAGCGGTTGTGCTGAAATGCTTGTCAAAGGAACCGAGCGATCGATACAGTTCACCTCGTGAAATGGCCGAGGCCCTGTCAGCATGCGAACACGCTGGCCAATGGGACTATGAAAAGGCAGGAGCGTGGTGGCGTGAACGCGCGGCCGAAATTGATCCGACATTGCTGGACCCGTGATTGCGACAGGGTTCGGAAGGGTCGGGCCATTCTTCAACCCTTCGAACTCGCAGGATTCCAGTGCCAGTAGAATTTCCTCCAGCATTTGATGTAGTGGCTGTGGGGGCTCATCCTGACGATGTCGAAATCGCTGTCGGTGGGACCCTCGCACGTCTGTCTCAGCAGGGATACCGCGTCGGAATCGTCGACCTGACGAATGGCGAGCCCACCCCAGGAAGCCCCGGCATCGATATCCGACTGGCGGAATCGCGCGAAGCGGCCAGAATTCTAGGTGTCCACGAACGCCAGACTCTGACTTTGCCAAACCGATGCCTGTTCGATTCGTTTGCTGCCCGGGTTGCACTTGCGCGGATCTTTCGGCTCTGGCGACCCCGGATTGTGCTGGGAATCGCCGACAAGACCCCGATGGCCTCCCCCGATCACTGGCAGGCGATGCAGATCACAGATGCCGCAGTCTTTTACAGCCGCTTGACCAAGTGGGATGACGAATTTTCGGGATTACCGGCACATACGATTCAATCGCAACTCTGGTACCCGCTCGGATTAACGAATCTTGATGTTTTACCCGGGAGTAGCCGATTCGTGACAGACATCTCCGCAACCTTGCCGATGAAACTGGAGGCGATCCGTGCCTACCGGACGCAGTTTCCTGTGGGCAAGCAGCGAGTCTTCAGTTGGGTTGAAGCTCAAGCTGTGTTGACGGGGCAAAGTGCGGGATTTGAGGCCGGAGAACTGTTAATTTCGGCGAAAACGCTAGGAGTCACAAACTTGGTAGAGGCCTTGTGTCCGACTATCTGACGGGACGTAAGTTTTCAGCCCTGTCAGATTTTCATTTCCACCGTCTCTCCGTAAACTTAACGTAGTTCAAATCGCTCCCGAGTCCTCTTCCAGTGTGGAAATGTTTTCCGCCACGGGGACTTGAGCACCAATCGGATCTTGATCGGCTTCGGTAACGCATCATGAAGTTGCGAGTCGGACATCTCAGCATCGTCGGCAAACGCGACAACAACGAGGACGCGTGTTACGTGGACCCTCAGAAGCGTTTCTTCCTTGTCGCAGATGGCATGGGGGGACAGTCGGCCGGTGAACGCGCCAGCAGTCTGGCGATGGAAATTGTCCCGCAGAAACTGCAACTGATGGACTTCAATCGCGCGACCGCTGACCAGGCGATCAAGGCGATCGACGACTCAGTGAACCAGGCCAACTACGAGATCATGGCACTCGGCGAACTGGATGCCAAACTGAAAAACATGGGCACGACAATCGTGTTCCTGATTCAGGTTGCTGGAACCATGTACGCGGGTGGCGTGGGAGACAGCCGGGTCTATCTGCTGCGTGACGGCAAACTCGAACAGTTGACGACCGATCACTCGCTGACTCAGGCGCTGCTGGATGCCGGCACATTGACTCCGGAAGAAGCTGCCAATCACCGATTCAAGAACGTCCTCTATCGATTCCTGGGCTGTAAAGAAGGGGGGCAGGGGACAACTCCGACGCAGGTTCAGCCTCGCGTTGGAGACAAATTCCTGCTCTGTTCTGACGGCGTCACTGGCGGAGCCGACGATGAGGTCCTTGCCAGGATCATGTCGGAAGGGACAGATCCTCAGAAGACTGCCGAAGCAATCGTGCAAGCAGCCACCGATGGTGGTTCAAAAGACAACATCACTGGCGTTGTCGTCTTCATTGACCCGTGACCTCCGATCGAACTGGTCGTCGCACACAATTCTCTGAACTGGGTCGTACCTTGGTGGTCACAGGAAGCTGTCCATGCGGGGTGCCACGCAATTCAGGTAACGATTTTTGGCAGCGTCTGATTTGCGGTCGCCAGAATTACACTCCACGAGAATGGCTATCATACGACGCTGAAGGCGTCGCAGATCGTAGCCGGGGGTCGGAGCGAAGCTTCGCCCCCC
>CAXBSB010000349.1:0-4840 GCA_963977965.1 uncultured Schlesneria sp. | reverse complement strand
GATCGCTCGCTCCAGAAGAGCCTGGTCGTTCAGTTCGCCACGGACAACGGTCACCTTGTCAATCAGCCGACTCTGAATGAGTTCCGATTGTGGAACCCAGTCACGAACGAGGCAGACCACATCGGCCTCGGCTTCGAGCAGACGACGAATCAACCAGCCACCGACCAGTCCACTGCCACCGGTGACAAAAACTTTGCGATCCCGCCAGAAGTCACGCCGCCAGTTTGCGGTGTCAGCATTCACAGTGATGATCCTTCGGCGATGAGTAACGAAGTGAGTCGACCGCGTACGAAACAGATGCAATAAAACGAGATTCTCAGGCCGCTTTGACGGCAGGCCACGAGACGCGAAGTGGCGGTGTATCGTCCCAGGTTTTCCAGGGAGCAGATCCATCAGTCCACATTCGTTCGAGATAGTGCTTGTCTCGCAGAGTGTCCATGCATTGCCAGAAATCGGGATGGCAATACGCTGCCAGTTCACCGGCCGCAGCGATTCGCTCCAGCGCATCCGCTTCCAGGCTGGTTTCGTCGTCGGTCAGGAAGTCGAAGACTCCTGGCTCAAACACCAGAAACCCACCATTAATCCAGCCTTCGCCAGCAACAGGCTTTTCCGTGAATCGATTAACAACCCCGTCTTCGATAACGAGTCCGCCAAACCGTGCCGGGGGACGAACCGCAGTGACGGTCGCAAGCTTCCCCTGCTGACGATGATATTTGAGTAGTTCAGTCAGATCGACATTACTGACGCCGTCGCCATAAGTGAGCATGAACGTTGAATCGCAAAGCCAGCGCTGCATACGCAGCAAGCGACCGCCGGTCAGTGTCTTCAGACCTGTATCAATCAGATTGACGTTCCATCGCTCGGTTTCAGCTTCTGTTCGATGAATATCGCCCGTGGCGAAGTCGATGGACAGATTTCCGCTGAGATTGACGCGATCCAGGAAATAGCTCTTGATGAAATCGCCCATGTAACCAAGAGCGATGTAGAAATCATCGAACCGATGATGGGCGTAGTGCTTCATGATATGCCACAAGATCGGTTTGCCACCAATCTCGACCATAGGCTTTGGTCGAGCCGTGGTTTCCTCTTGCAGGCGTGTGCCCATTCCACCCGCGAGAATAACAACTCGCATTGTCGGCTCCATTCGAATCCATTCGTAACGACGGAGCCGGACCGGTTCTACCATGAACCAGCATGACCGCAGAACGCGGACGGATCGACCCCACCTTGGAACTCTGGGGACTATATCTGCGACCGGGATACGTGGCAAGATCGTTCGCCGCAAACGAGCAGAATTGGCAACTTGTGGGACTAATTCAATGACAAACCGGGCAACCACCCGAGGCCGCCGCAGTAACAAACGATTCGATCAGCCCACTTTGCATTAAGCCCAGGCCACTTACCCGATCCCGAACAATGCGAGCAGGTCAAGGCATCGATCAGTCGTTGCGGAACAAGCGGAGTCAGCGCGGGATATCTGAGGCTCGCCTGAAAATACGCAAGATTGCGGATACGAGGATCACCTTCTAGCCGAAGCGTGGCAGGCTCGTCCCAAAGGAACGACGCGACCTCACCATTCTTGAGCAGACCGAGACAACCTCCCATGTCAAGCAATGCGGGCAGCAATCCCAATTCACCTGCGACTGCGCGAAGATCAAGCGGCGGCTCAAAGCCCATCGTGTACGGTTCCGCTGCGACAACAAACGCATCAAACGCGGCAACGATCTCAGGGATATTGTGCGACATGATCGTGTGTCATCCTGGCGGTGTACGACGACGCTCACCTGTCGGCAGAGCCAAGGGAAATATCAAGACTGACGCCACAGTGTGGCACACATTGGCCGTCGTTGGCCCTCCCCGCGCCTTTAGTTCAAACCACCCGACGACGGTATTGTTGCCATAGTCAGGCGTCTTCCATTCGCGATAAGGCTCGTAAAATGCAGCAAGGTCAACCTGCTCATTGGGCAAGGCTGGCCTCGCGGTAAAGTCAAAGTGAGTGCCAACCTTGCGGCAGAATAGTTCGTACCATTGTTCTTCTTCATTGAGTTGATCCGCATTCAATTCAATGAGCCAGTATTTTCGGTGTTCCTCTTCTGCCCCAAGTACATCCCTGTCAATCATCTCGAAGAGATACCTGGCACCCTGGACTTGGGCCATTCCGCTGATTGGCCCATCATACCAATCATCCGACCACAAAAGTCGCACTTGATCACGCGGGATTTGCGTGATTGCCTCGGTGTCGAACTTTCGTAGTGCGCCGAGCTTCATTTTGTGCAGAGATCTACTTACCGTGATGAGTTCGGCTACTTTCACGCCGTGGCACTGACCTCAGTGAAGTTACTTTTCAGGCGCAGTCAGCCTGACATCTTCCATCATGGAATAGAGGATGACGTTAATTGCCAGTTTGACAGCCTCCTCGGGTAGGTACCCTTCGCAGTTTCCTGCCGCCTGTCGCTCCAGGGCGCAACTGATGTCGTATTTGCTGTAAATGATCGCCAATCGACCGTCGACAGTCAGTCCTTCCAGAAATGGTTCAGCGTCGCGAACAACGAATCCCAATGCATTGCCCCCTTCGGCGCCTTCGCTCATTCGGCGCTTTAATTTCCGAATGTCTCGACCATGCTTTTGCGAGAACAATTCGTGATCAACAGGAATTCGCTGGAGCTTTTCGCCGGGATACAACGTGGCTACAAACTCTCGAAAGCCCTTGTCGAATGGTTTGGCACCGCAGCAGGAGTCTGCGAACAAGACTCCACCCCGTTGCAGGTACTTCCGCAATTGCTGGCGATCCGCTTCACTTGCTGAAAACTTGTTCCGGCCGTGCATGTAAATGATCGGATATTGAAAAATCTCGGCATCCGCAAACGCCAGCTCGTTTGCCTTGGTTGAGGCCGACATTGCGGCTGTCTCATTCAGAGCCAGCAGTAGTCGGCGTAATGCTCGGGGGGCCGCGTTCCATGATCCGTCGTGACGAATCTGAGCGATCTGCAGTAACCCTCGTTCGATATTGTCGAAGTCCGTATTCTCTTTGACGACCTGCGGGACGTCTGACTTGGCGGGAGGTTCCCGGCCCGTTGCATAGGCCATGACATTCACGCCAATCTGGTTTGCACGAATGATGCGGCCCTTCAAGTTGACGTTCCGTTTCGGAGGGTCAACTCGCGACCAGTAATCCCACAGACACCCCAGGTCCTCGGGAGAATACATGATCGATGTCCGGCAACCAAAGTCGACACCGAACAAGGGAGAAGCATCGGCCTGCAACGGGTATTCGCTGCGAAACACGGGATGCTCGGCCGTCAGTCGTTTCAACTCCCCTTCACCGGGGGGCATGATTTGTTCAACGATCGCGCGGAAACCTGCTTCAAACTTATTTGAAGTGCAGGTGGGAGCAGCGAAGATAAAACCTCCCTCTGCCAGATAATCCTTAAGAAGTTTGATTTCTGCTGGAGAAAGCCTGGGGGCTTCTTCGCCCGTCATGAACAGTACGGGAGCCTGCAGCAGCGAGTTGACCCCTCCTGATTCGACGGCGCGCGACAGATCGAGATCTTGAGTCGTCAGAAGTTTGGGCCACTTGGGGAGACCGCTGATCATGTCGACGAGATTTCTGACATCGCGTCGATGACGATTCCAGTCATTTCCAACGACTTCCAGTGGCCGTTGGGGATCACGTGGGCCGTACTTCAGCTTGTTGATCAGAACCGGAGCCAGTCCCTTGGAAAGAAATAGCAATGCCATACTGGTTCCGACAATGGGATGTCCTTCGTAGCTGCCGCTCCCCTGCCAGAATCCGCTGACATTATTCTGCATCGCCAACAGATAGGCAGCACCTTCTCGATACCAGTCGTGGTCACCAAAAAAGCGAAGCCCGCTCAACCGACCTGCCCGCTCAACCCCGTAGATGTAATACAGCAGCCAACTGTTATCACCCGGATTGTGTCCAACAGCGAAGTTTCGGCTGAGCCACGAGATCCCTTTTGCCAGTGGTTGATTCGGTTCCGTCCCCTGGCAACAAGGGGGAGTTCCGTCGGCAGCAACGCCGTCGTCTGTCCGTAACATCTGCTCGCAGATCACTAGTGACGCAATTCCCGCAACGGTCATGCTTCCTTTGCTGGGCATGGAATCTTTCTTGTTTTCGTAGCCCCATCCACCATCACCATTCTGGGCTCGCTCCCAATACTTACGAATTCGATCCCACGTTTCCGGGCTGACATTCGCCCCAGCATCAACGGCCTCGCGCAGCGCCAGGACGGCAAACTGGGAGTTACTTGGATCGACCCGCCCACTCCCGGTGCTGAGGCTATAACCCCAGCCGCCGACACCATCCCCTGCCTTATTCTGACCATTTTCAATGCGTTGCGCGTGCTGTGCGATTCGCACCGCATCGACAGACGTTTCTTTCGCCGCCGCCAAAGCCATGATCAGCAGCGAGACTTGATAGGTTTCGTGATTCCCTAATGCCCCAGGTTCGCGAGAAACGCTGCGCAAATAATTCAATCCGCGTTTGACTCGTTCATCCTGAGGAGACATCCCCGAATTCAGCAAAGCCATCACAGCAAGGCTGGAGACTCCAACGCGATCAGATTCACTACCGATTTCCCAGTAACCTCCAGCAGCCTGCTGGCTGATCAGGAACTTGCATCCCCGCTCAATCGAGTCTTTGATCGCTGCCCCCGACAGATCGGCCGCCTGCAGGCCGCGAGTCCCAGAAGCCAGGACGCCCGTCACCAGCAAGATCGTCAGCATCACGCGAAGGACTCGTCGCTGTTGGACGATCCTGCGGCAGGTTTGCGACAATCCAGGTCGATTCAGTATTCGAAAATAGCCAAAGAGCGTGGAT
>CAXBSB010000348.1:0-4877 GCA_963977965.1 uncultured Schlesneria sp. | reverse complement strand
TACAATACGCAGTTTCACTCGGCAACCTCGACGACTCTTCGCTATCCTCGGCATGGTGAATTAGGCGAAGGCCTTGCCTTGGGGTTCCCGCATATTTGCAGTCTGGCTGAAACCAGACGTCTGGCCAACTCAACGACCGATCAAGAATGGCCGGTTTTCCAACGCCGCCTGCCATCTATCGATTTGAAATCAACGGCCTTGTACGGTCCAATAACGAGGTACGATCTGTCGCATCCTTGAGGTTCCAACATGTCTGTGACTCGACGTCAATTTCTGACCGCCACTGCTGGTGCCTGCGCATTCACACCCTATTCTTGGTCATCAGGTGCCGATGAAAAAACTGTACCTCGGTCCCCGAACGATCGATGGAGGATTGGCTGCGTCGGGATGCGGTATCAGGGATCCGTGATTGCCCGCGAAGCCCTGCCTTATGGCGACATCGTGGCAATCTGTGATGTCGACAAGCATGTTCGCGAACAGGCTCGCGCGAGTTTTGGCAGTATGGCTCAGATCTTCGAGAATTACCAGGACTTGCTCGCCAAAAAAGGAATTGACGTCGTCCTGATCGGAACGCCAGACCACTGGCACGCCAAAATGCTGATTGATGCCTGCCGCGCCGGAAAAGACGTTTATTGTGAAAAGCCATTAACTCTGACGGTTGCCGAAGGTCAAAGGATTTGCGATGTCGTTCGCGAAACTGGTCGAGTCGTTCAGGTTGGGACCTGGCAACGAAGCGATGCGCGGTTTCGGCGGGCGGTTGAAATGGTTCATGCCGGACGGATCGGAACGTTGCGACGTATGGTGGTGGTCATGGGAAAGAACACTCAGGGCGGCCCGTTCACTCCTTTACCGGTACCGCGTCACTTCAACTGGGATCTCTGGCAGGGGCAAACCCCTGATGTTCCTTACCTTGCTGAACGAAGTCACTACACATTTCGCTGGTGGTACGAATACTCGGGGGGTGAGATGACAGATACCGGGGCACACCACCTCGACATCGCTCAATGGGGCGCAGGATTGCAGCACATAGGGCCTGTGGAAATCGAAGGGGCTGCGCGTTTCCCGACCGTCCAAAACAGCTTCAATGTCGCCATCGACTATCACGCCAGGTACCGATATGCGAATGGAGTCGAGCTGGAGGTTCTGGATTCTCCGCGAGGTGACTACAACCGCGACGGGATCATGTTCGAAGGTGATGAAGGACGCATCTTCGTCAATCGGGGAACTCTGGCGGGAAAACCGGTCGAGGAACTGGCGAGTCGGCCACTGAAACGCGAGGATTTCCGCGTCTATTCCAACGATAATCGTGATCGCGTCGAACGAATGGGAAAGATCGACGCCATCAAGAATCACATGGGCAACTTCTTCGACTGTACTGTCAGTCGCAAAACGCCCATTTCTGACGTTGTCAGCCAGCATCGCTCAGTCAGCCTGTGCCACCTCGGTAACATCGCCATGAAAGTAGGGACAAAGCTGACCTGGAATCCCGAGACGGAACAGTTTGCAGATTCACCGGCTGCGTCAAAGCTCCTGAAACGGGAACAGCGCAAGGGATTTGAAATCGGCTGATATCTGCCGTCAATTGATGACGGATCGGGCGCTGACCGTAGAAATGCCTGAAACTGGCATCGATTCACTGCACCCGAGCATCAGATGACCGGCACTGTGCAGAGCTTGCTGCATTCGCTTCAGGATGCGTTCCCTCGTCGAAGGATGCATGTAAACCAGGACATTTCGCACGAGGATCAAGTCCATCATTGGGATCGGTGGCCAGTTCCCCTTTAAATTGACTTGCTGGAACTGAATCATCTGCTTCAGGCGGTCGTCGATTTTCCAGTGAATCCCGTCCTGGCGGAAGTGTAGAACAACTCTCGCGTCAGAGAGACCACGCCGAACTTCCACCTCCGTGTACATTCCCGCTCGAGCCTGCTGGATCGCACGATTCGAAAGATCAGTCGCGAGGATTTCAACTTGCCACCCGCGAAGTTGGTCCGCAAATCGTTCACGCAGCACCATCGCGATGCTGTAGGCTTCTTGTCCTGTGGAACAGGCGGCGCACCAGATTGCGAGTCGTCGTTCCGAAGCTCGCCGCTCGATGATGCGTGGCAGCGTTCGAGAGACAAGTTCATCGAAGTAGTGAGCATCACGGAAGAAGGATGTTTCGTGAGTCAACAGCGACTCAATCACGTCCTGTGCCAACGAATACTCGGTGCGATCCTTCAACCTGGCGATCAACGGGGCGTAGTCGTTCCATCCGTATCTGGTGATCAGCGGATACAACCGACTGGCAACAAAAAAGGCCTGATCGGATTCAATCACCAGACCGATTTCGGCTTCAAGCCAGACTTTCAGGTATTCAAACTGATCTGCAGTCAGGTGCATTGTCCGACATCCGAAAACGCGAATTATCTTCAGTATCGCTGCTGATTCTGGCGGGAATGATTGGTGCGCAGTTGAATTTCGCGCGGCAAGTCCGTCAGCGGCAAAACGTCATCTGCCAGACCTGCGTTCGCAACCTGCCCCGGCATTCCCCAGGCGACACTGGTCGCCTCGTCTTGCGCAAGAATCTGCCCTCCTGATTGTCGAATGCTGCGGCTGCCTGCCAGGCCATCGCAGCCCATGCCGGTCAAAATGATTGCCAGAGATCGCGAACCAAACTGCTCTGCAACGGATCGGAATAGCACGTCGGCTGACGGGACGCATCCGTTTTCCGGAGGGCCATCGAACGGTTCCACTTGCATTTGCAGGCCATCGCGGCCGACGATCATGTGGCGCCCACCCGGCGCAAGCCAGACGGTTCCGGCATTCAGTGGCTGAATGGAATTGGCTTCCTGAATACTACGACCAGTCTGACGACGCAAACTCTCTGCTAGTGTCGAAGTAAACCCAGCCGGCATATGCTGGACGATGACAATCGGAGTGCGGAATGAAGCGGGAAGAGCCGACAGAAGCGTTGCCAGCGCGTTGGGACCACCTGTCGAAGTGGCGATTGCTACGATGTCTGCGGCAGGAGGACTTGCCTCCGTACGAACGGGCATTGTGATTCGATCGTTCGCGGGTATCGTTGATGACGTTGTCTGATGAATTACAACAGCACTTGCCATCGTCCGAACAGTTGTCGCCTGTCCTGGAATCGCCAGAGACCTGATCTTCGACATCAATTCAATCTGCACGCACCGATCGAATTCCGTGGGTGATTCGGGCTGGGTTACGTAGTCTGTGGCACCGAGTAACATTGCGTCAACGGTCGTTTGCGAACCACGTTCCACAAGGCGGCTGAACACGATGATCGGAAGTGTCGGACTGGCATTTCGCAGTGATGCGAGTGTTTTCAATCCTTCTTTTTCAGGGAGAGAAATGCCAACCAGAACGATATCTGGAGCATGATCATGCAAATTTGCTAATGCGAGTCGGCCTGACGCGACCGCCGCAACGATTCTCAATTCAGGCTGATTCGTCAGGACATCTGTCAACTTCCGTCGGATCAATGACGAATCTTCGACGATCAGCACGCGAATCAGATTCATGCCATCCGCCGCGCATGTCTGGATTTGGCTTGGGACACGATCGCTTCGATCGCGCGGTTGGTGTCAAATACGAGCAGAAGTCGTTGAGGTAGTTGATAAGCACCACGAAACAGCTTGCGTGAGTCGGCGCGTGTTGAGTCCGGTGGCGCGGTCAGAAATCGCGCCTCCTGGCTCAGTACATCACCAACATCGTCAACAAGCAGGCTCATCAGTTCTTCACCATTGCGAACAACCACATTGACAGGCGGTGTAATCAGATCACTTCGCGATGGAAGGTGCAAGAGTCGACGCAGATCGATCGCTGGAACAATCTGTCCGCGCATGTTGATCAGGCCTGCAACGACGGGATGAGCCAACGGCACTGGTGTCAGTGACTGAGACAGCAGCACTTCATGAACTTCGTTGACGTTGATACCCAGGAACATATCTTCCAGTGTAAACGTGCAGATGGTTTCAATGTCCGACATTGCCTGCTTTTCTCCGGCGTCAACGCGACTACTTCGGCTCTGCCTCAGGACTCACTACGAAACTGTGTGACGAGTTCGTTCAATTGAGCGGCCAGTCGAGTGGCGTCCTGTGCGGCCATTCGCGTGGCACTGGCACCTGCCGCGGTTCCTTCGGCCGCGCGTGCGACAAGAGTAATGTTGCCAGCAATCTCGGACGTTCCCTTGGCTGCGTCGGCGACGTTGCGGCTGATGTCACGGGTGACAACGGTCTGCTCTTCAACCGCCCCTGCAATTGAATTCTGGAAATCATTGATCTGCTGAATGGTATGGCCGATCCGGTTGATCGCAGCCACGGAATCACGGATGTCGCCCTGAGTCACGTCGATCTTGCGCCGAATCGTTTCCGTTGCCGTCGCGGTCTGCTTGGCCAGTTCTTTCACCGCATTGGCAACAACAGCGAACCCTTTGCCAGCTTCGCCAGCTCGAGCTGCTTCAATGGTGGCATTCAGCGACAGCAGGTTAGTCTGTTCTGCGATCGAAGTAATCACCTTGATGACTTCACCAATCTCGGCACTGCTTTGCCCAAGTTTCGTCACCGTTGTGTTCGTCGTCGCAGCAAGCTGCACGGCATCCGTCGCCACGCGAGCAGCCTGTTGCGTATTGTTCGCGATTTCGCGAATCGCAGTACTCAATTCACTGACAGCCAGGGATACCGCCTGCGTATTCTGACTGACCTGCTCGGCGACGGCTGAAGCTCGCTGAGCCTGCTGTGACGTTTGTTCTGCAGTCGCCGACATCTGGCTGCTGACATCTGTCTGCCGATCCGCTGCCCGATTCAGTTCATTGGCACTGGCTCGAATCGACTTGATGGCACCCAGCATTCCATCGGCCGCCTGATCTACGG
>CAXBSB010000347.1:0-4883 GCA_963977965.1 uncultured Schlesneria sp. | reverse complement strand
GCACGACCTGTTGAGAAAACGGGGAAATCGGTGATGACGGCTGATGAAACTGAAGCCGAAGAATCGGAGCATGCCGGAAATGCGAAACGCCCTGAAAAACAGGGCGTTTGCGTGCCGTTGATGACGGCTGATAAGCGGAGAGGCAGGGATTCGAACCCTGGATGGACTTGCATCCATGCCGGTTTTCAAGACCGGTGCAATCGGCCGCTCTGCCACCTCTCCAAGTGCTTTTCACGTCAGTGCTTACGACCGATTTGAGTAATTACTGATTGGGCTTGGCTGTGCTGATGGCTGTAACGGCCACCTAAAACTGCCTGCCTCGCGCGAATTGCGGTGGTGAGTCTACTGACTTTTTGACTCAGGTCAACTGGACAGCCCCGGCGGGCCAATGGTTCGCATCGGATAAACATGTGTAGAGAGCTCCTCGATCGCTCCATTCATCGCCCACGAATCTTTCCGCTTCCTGCTGGCATCGAATGAAAGTATGCGATTATGATCAGCCCCCGCATCGGACGCCGCGTTGGTGGTGGAGACGTGTTCTTGATGGCTGTTTGGCGAATTTCTCTGGAGGTTCCTGATGGCGGAAATCTATTTTTCTCCTGATCCTGACAGCGATCCGGAACTTCAGAAAGAGATTGAGCGGGCTCACTCGACCTTTCGGTTTTTCCTCAGGGAACTGGAGTGGGAAAATCGACGGATTGTCCCCGGGCTGGGACTCGCCTGCGTCAAGGTTCCGTTCTGTGATCCTCCTTCTGCCAGGAAACGCTCGCAAGAGGGGCCGGCTGTGGAGCAGATGTGGGTGAATGAAGTCAGCTTCGATGGGAAACTCGTCAAGGGGATCCTGATCAACTCACCTCACTGGCTGAAGAGTGTTAAAGAGGGGGACGATGTCGAAGTGCCAATCAGTGGTATTTCGGACTGGATGTACTCTGTAAACGATCGAGTCTACGGGGCCTATACCGTGAACTACCTTCGCCGAAAAATGAGTCGAGGCGAACGGAAAGCTCATGACAATGCGTGGGGGCTGGACTTCGGCGATCCTGATGTCATTCACGTCGTGCCGGCTGACTGGTCCGGCAAGACACTTCCTAAGCCCGGTTTTTTCGCTCGAATCTTCGGGACCGCTCCCAAACTGGAACCGATTGATCCCGATTCGTGCGATCATCCCATGGCAATCAATATGGGAGATTCCCTCAAGAAGCATCTCAAGCAAAACCCAGAGGCTGCGACCGAAGGGGATGAGCGAGGCTGGACGATGTTGCACTCCATGGCCGTCGCCGGGTCCGAGACTGCCGTTTTGATCCTCCTGAAGCATGGAGCCGATCCAAACGCTGAAACCACTGATGGCGTTACTCCCAGACAACTCGCCAAGACTCTGGGCTGGAAAAAGGTTGCCAGACTGCTTGCGGGGAACTGAGTGCGGGTCGCACATCCGTATCGCGTTTATCCGTCCGCGTGGGTGAAGCACACAAATCCGAAGTCTGACGACTTCGGATTCGCGTTGACTCTGCTGTTGGAACAACATCCCATTTCAGTAGCCGACAACCGCGCCATCTTTTCTGGGGTCGGTTGCGCCGTGGATTGTGCCGTGCTCGTGGTCAATCAGGATTCCCTGATAGCCGCCGAACGAGCCAGTCGACTTACCAACTTTGTGCCCCATTTCCATCAGCTTCTTGACAGCTTCGGCTGGGAATCCGCTTTCCAGGTACACGGTACCGCCATCCGCTTCTTCGGGGATTCCGGTCGGTGTGGTTGAACCGCCATGCCGAATGCGGCTTGCGTCCCCGGCCATCTGTGGATTCATGCCAAAGTCGATCATGTTCACCAGGACTTCGACGTGTCCTTGAGGCTGCATGTCACCCCCCATCACACCAAAACTGAACCATGGTCGTCCATCTTTGGTCACCATGGCAGGGATGATCGTGTGGAACGGGCGTTTGTGAGGTTCCAGTCGGTTCAGATGAGTCTCATCAAGAGCAAACAGGCAGCCGCGATTCTGCATGGCGAACCCGACCTTGCCCGGAACGACTTGTGATCCGAATCCAAAATACAGGCTTTGAATCATCGAACAGCAGTTTCGATCCTGATCGACGACCGTCAGATAGACGGTGTCACCATGCTGCAGCTTCGGATCGCCAGCCTGAACATTGACAGCCACTTTCGCGGGATTGATGCGAGGCCGCTGGCGGTCGGCATAGGCCTTGGAAATGAGTTCCGCTGTTGGAAGTCGCTCGTGAGCGGGATCGGCATAGAATTTCGCTCGATCAGCAAATGCCAGCTTCTTGGCTTCAACGAACAGATGGACAAACCCCGCACTCTTGGGGTTCATCGATTTGATGTCGAAGCCTTCGAGCAGATTCAGCATCTGCAGGGCGGCGATTCCCTGGCCGTTGGGAGGCAATTCCCACACCGTGTATCCGCGATAGGTTGTCGAGACGGGATCGAGCCAGTCACTGGTGTGCTCAGCGAAATCTCGCTCCGTCAGGAAACCTCCATTGGCTTCGCTGAACGCAGCGATCTCGCGAGCAATGCGGCCCTTGTAGAACGCATCACGGCCGCCGGAAGCAATTTCACGATAGGTCGCTGCCAGGTCCGGCAACGTCATGATCTCGCCATGTTCGGGAGCACGACCCTCTTTCAAGTAGACTCGCCGCGAATCAGGCCAGGCAGAAAGATTCTTGACCGATGCCCGCCAGCCCCCAGCGATAATCTCGCTCACCGGAAAGCCCTTTTCGGCGGCATCGATGCTGGGTTGCAGCAGTTGAGAAAGTGGCTTCGTCCCAAACCGGGATCGCAAGACTTCCCAGCCGTCGACACAGCCGGGAACAGACCATGACAGCGGCCCGTTTTCGGGGATCTGCTTCAGACCTTTCTTCTGGAACACCTCACGTGTCAGGCTGTAGGGGCTTCGGCCTGACGCATTCAAGCCATACAGCTTTTGCGATTTGTTGTCCCAGTAGATGACAAACAGATCACCACCGATTCCGCAGCTCATTGGTTCCACAACGCCCAGCATAGCGTTGGTCGCGATTGCGGCATCGATGGCGTTTCCACCAGCCTTCAAGATATCCAGGCCAGTCTGAGCGGCCAGAGGATGGCTGGTTGCAACGAGGCCATGTTTCGCCACGACCACCGAACGACTCTGGTGAGCGTATTGAGCAGGGCGGTCATATTCTGCGGCAACAACGTGTTCCGCTTCCATCGTCATGACGACACTCCCGCCGAGAATCAGCACGATCGAAAAACGCAGGAACGCTTTCACCAGCAGGTTCTCCCGGACGTCGGAACCGCGAAACAGCCGATCACTCGGAATGAGGCAGGTACATCAGCCGACCACAGGTGCAAAACACAAACTTGCCAGCCCGAAGTTCGACGATCGTCTGCTGCCGCTGTCCAACATAGCATTCGCCGCAGGCCGTTCCGTGGACAGGAGACAGTGCTCGAGCACCGTACGATTGAACCAGACGGCGGTACTGAGGAACGATATCAGCCGGCAGGATCTTTTCGACATCAGCGAGTTTCGCTTCCAGTTCAGCCGCCTGAGCCTTCAGACCAGGTTCCCGCTCTTTGACTCCAGCGATGAACTTGGCAACTTCGGCTTCGCTGGCAGCGATTTCCTGTTCGTAGTCCTTGATGTCTTTCTGAGCCGAGTCGCAACCTTCGAGCGATTCGAGGATCTCATCTTCCAGAACGCTATTGGCCATGGTGTCGGCAGCAATCTGGGAGCGCAGAGCATCGAATTCCCGGTTGCTGGCAGCGGCGTTGAGCTTACCCTGCAGATCACGAATCTTGGATTCGTTGGTTTTCAGTTGAAGGTTCTTCTGGTCGGCCGCCATTCTCAACTGCTTGAGATTGGCTCGTCGTGCTTCCAGTTCACCCTTTTTCTTGTCTAACAGATTCTGTCGAGCGGCAATCTGTCGCGGCCCCCGTTCAATCTCTTCAATCACCTCTTGCAGCTTCAGCCGCAATTCGTGGATTTCCTGCAATCCAGTGCCTTGGGGGGACATCCAAACTCTCCGGGAAGAATACTTGTAAAAAGAACCGATCAGACTATAGCAGAAATGTTTCGACTGTCCCACTCGCCAAGATTCTGATTCCACCAGGGACCATTGTCCTTCATTGAAGCTGGGCAGGAAGGGCGAAGCTTTGTCACCCGGTCGTGTGGATCATTGAATCTGATTTTTCCGAACTCTGACGAGTCCGGCTACCGAACGCTCACGGCTGCTGCTCAAGTCACCAGCATTTCTCCAGATGGTGGGTCGGCGATCGAATTGAACTGGCTTCAACCAACTTTGGAAAAACGATTGCAGGGGTATCACCAACGCTCGATCAGCAGTGGATGCACATCAATGAATTGATGCAATTCATGGCAAGCACGGCCGGTGTGATTGGTGTCGATAGTGGTGTGAGTCATATTGCGGTAGCTTTGAATTTGCCGCATGTGCAAATATATAACTTTGATACTGCATGGCGCACAGGGCCTATTAGCAGTGACCATGACAAAACTCGCCAACGCAGTGTGGTGGATTTTCCGACGCCTTCGGTGGACGCGGTTTGGTCTTTGTGGCAGGAGTGCATCGCGTGACGCTGACTTTGTATTCTTGGCTGATGTGGGCCATACAACCGCTTTTGCGAAGCA
Organism: uncultured Schlesneria sp.; assembly: GCA_963977965.1. Taxonomy (GTDB): domain Bacteria; phylum Planctomycetota; class Planctomycetia; order Planctomycetales; family Planctomycetaceae; genus Schlesneria. The sequence goes on along the minus strand of CAXBSB010000347.1, from coordinate 244 downwards.
AGTTGCGTCGGCGTGGCTTGAAAGAGCCAGGCTATTTAGAGCATATAGAAGAGCGATTTGGTGTCTACACAACTCATATCAAAAAGCAAACCCAAGAACCTTCCGCATCCAAGATATGTGTGTGGGTGCATGCGGTTTCTTTAGGAGAAACGCGAGCGGCAGAAGTCTTACTACACGCTTTGCGTGCTGAATATCCTGCAGTACGCATCGTCTTGACCCATGGCACTGCGACGGGTCGTGCCCT
>CAXBSB010000346.1:0-4915 GCA_963977965.1 uncultured Schlesneria sp. | reverse complement strand
GAGGCGTAAGGGCTGTTTGCATCACGGCCGCGCGAGTCACGAAGGCCTTGGGATATTCCTTTTTCAACTCATTGAGTTGTTTCTGCAGGTCGGCCAGCTTCAACTCGGCAAATCGCTTTTCATTGACGATCGAACCTCGCGTCAGGAAATAGTCGAGAAGATCGTCCTGCTGGCGAGGTGACCGTTTATTCCAGGGTCGGCGAACGATTTCACATCCTTCGAGCTGGCCTTCACCGAGATTTCCACCCCAGATCAATCCCAGCAATTCCCATTGCCGATCCCAGATATGGTCTTCTGCGGGATGTGCCGCTGCATGAAGACATTTCGATTCCCACTGTTGCTGTAGTCCGTTCAGCCCCTCGCGAAACGGCTCGATGATCTCCTGTCGTCGCTGAGAATACCGGGAGTATGCCTGAAGGTAATCGGTCTTTTCGGCTGCCAGAGGGGCATCAATATTGACCTCGTCAGCGTTGTCGAAATACGCATACAGCTCAAAGAATTCGGTCTGGGAAAGTGGATCGTATTTATGATCGTGGCAACGCGCACATCCCGCGGTCAGGCCCAGCCAGATCGTTCCGACCATTGAGGTTCGGTCGACAATCTGGGCGACCCGAAACTCTTCCAGATCCGCTCCCCCTTCACGATTGCTGAGTGTCTGTCGCAGGAATCCCGTCCCGAGAACTCGATCCATGTCTTCTGTCGAGTTACTGCCCGGGAGCAAGTCGCCGGCGAGTTGCCGAATTGTGAATTCATCGAACGGCAGGTTCTCGTTCAACATCCGGACGACCCAGTCGCGATAGCGCCACGCGACTGGGCGTAACTGATCGGTCAGATGCCCATCGCTGTCGCCGTAATGACAAAGATCAAGCCACGGCCGACACCATCGCTCACCGTAGCGGGGCGATGCGAGCAGGCGATCTAGAAGACGTTCATAAGCATCGGGCCGCGAATCCTGCAGGAACTCGTCGACTTCGTCGACCGTCGGCGGCAGGCCAGTCAGATCCAGGGCGACTCGTCGAGCCAGTGTCGTCCGATCCGCTTCGGGAGAAGCGACGATTTTTTCGCTTCCCAACCGGTCAATAATAAATGCGTCGACCCCATTTCGAAGATCAACACAACGGGTCGTCGGTGGAATGCGTGAGGAGACAGGAACGAACGCCCAATGAGGCTCCACACACATCGCTGGACTGCCGCTAAGTATGGCGATCAGGGAGACGAGAGTTGAAAGTATGCGAAGCGTCATATTCGCAATTTCCCGGATCGTGGATTCAAGGCCGTTTGAAACCTGGGATTTACTGCACGACCTCATCATCGCGATTCCGACTGGCGCAATTCAACTGTCACTTGATGTGGAAATGCGAAGGGGCGTACATCGGCAAATCACTCAAAAGGCACTTTCGGAATGTGATGTCGAACGAATTGAAGATCAGCAGAGATGAAGCAAACGCCTTGTGATCGCACTGGATAACGATTAACGCTCAATCGAAAGAAACAGTATTCGACCGGCTTGGCGTTGCTGTGAGATCGACCGAAAACCTTATTTCGAACGATGATCGGTTGCCAGGGGGCTTACAATGTGGCGAATCTGGTTGGGATCGCGTATTCTCTGTCGCTCACAACCAATGTCGTTGCAAGGACTTGATGGATGCGTATTCGCGATATTTACCAGGGTCGACGTTTCGGCCTGTCGATTGAGATTTTTCCGCCCAAATCCCCGGAAGGTGATGAGTCACTGCGTCAGACGCTGCGAGAACTCGCACCGTTCCATCCTGCGTTTATTTCCTGCACCTACGGAGCTGGTGGATCGACCAGCAAGCGGACCGTCGAATGGTGCCAGGAAATTCAGAATTCGTTTCATCTTCCGTCAACGGCTCACTTTACGTGTGTCGGAAGTTCGCGAACGAAACTCATTGAATGGCTGACGTTTGCCTGGGATGCCGGGATTCGAAATATCATGGCTCTGCGAGGCGATGCTCCGGCTGGCCAGACCGAATTCACCCCGGTGGAAGGGGGACTGAAGTATGCCAACGAACTGGTTGCCCTGATTCGAGAGCATTTTCCCGAGATGGGGATCGGCGTCGCTGGATATCCCGAAAAGCACCCGTCAGCCCCCAGTTTTGATGTCGACTTCCAGAACCTGGTTCGCAAGGTTCGAACGGGTGCAGATGCCATCTACACTCAGTTGTTTTACGACAATGCGAACTTTTTGCGGTTCCGCGATCTCATTGAACGGGAACGGCTGAATGTGCCCGTCATCCCCGGCATCATGCCAATTACCGAGTTCGCCCGCATCCAGCGCATTACGGCCATGTGTGGAGCGGCTATCCCTCAATCGCTGGCTGAACGACTGCAACAGGTCAAAGACGACAAGGAGGCTCAGTACGAAATCGGAGTCGAATTCGCCATCGCCCAGTGTCGCGAACTGCTGGACCAGGGTGTTGCCGGAATTCACCTGTACTGCCTGAACAAGAGTCACGCCTGCACTCGTATTCTGGAAGCGTTGGGATTGGGCGGAACCCAATAACCTGGTCGTTCCACCCGATACAACGATTGCATCAAACTGACACTTGCCGACGATCTTTTCCGTCGGCTGCTGCGGAACATTCTGCCCACAATCCTTGATCTACGACTTTCCCATGCCAATTCGCCCTGACGGTTATTTCGAGCAACTTCTTGCAGAACGTATCCTGGTCCTGGACGGGGCCATGGGAACGATGATCCAGCGTTATCAGCCGACCGAGGCCGATTATCGAGGCGATCGTTTTCGCTCGCACCACATCGATCTGAAAAATGCCGGCGATGTGCTCGTGCTGACTCAGCCCAAGATGATTGCCGAGATTCATCGTCAATACCTCGCCGCGGGTGCGGATATCATCGAGACTGATTCGTTTAATGCGAACCTGATTTCGATGGAGGAGTTCGGGCTGGCTGAGTTCACGCGTGAGATCAACGTCACTGCAGCCCGATTGGCTCGCAGCGTCTGCGATGAATTTGCTTCGACGACGCCGAACAAACCACGCTTCGTCGCGGGAAGCATCGGTCCAACGAAGGTGATGCTGTCGTTCAACGCCGACAAGCCAGGCTATCGCCCTGTTGATTTCGATCGCATGGTGGCATCGTACTCTGAACAGATTCGGGGGCTGATCGAAGGAGGGGTAGACCTGCTCTTGCCTGAAACATCCTTTGACACGCTGAACATGAAGGCCTGCCTTTTCGCGATCGAAGATGTTTTCGCCGAACTGGGCGTGCGCCTGCCCGTGATGGTCTCAGGGACCATTTTCGAAGGTGGCCGCACGCTGACAGGGCAATCCGTCGAAGCCTTCTGGACATCCGTATCGCATGCACCGATGCTCACCATCGGTTTGAACTGTGCACTCGGCCCGAAACAGATGCGCCCGTACATGGAGAGCCTGGCCAAACTGGCTCCGCGCTACATCAGTTGCTATCCCAACGCAGGGATGCCTGACGGTTTTGGTGGCTTCGACTCTAATCCCTCGGACGTCGCGGCCAACCTGCGGGAATTTGCTCAAAATGGCTGGGTGAATATCGTCGGTGGATGCTGCGGGACGAACCCAGATTTCATCAAGGCGATCTCCACTGCTGTGGAAGGTGTACCGCCTCGCAAGATCCCCGATATTCCGCGAATTTCTGCCTATTGCGGTAAGGAACGTGTGGAACTGCGTCCCGATTCGAACTTCCTGATGATTGGTGAACGGACCAACGTTACCGGATCGCGGAAGTTTGCCCGTCTGATTAAGGATGAAAAATACGACGAAGCCATTTCGATCGCAGGCCAGCAGGTCGAAGGTGGCGCGAACATGATCGACGTCAACATGGACGAAGGCTTGCTGGACAGCGAAAAGGAGATGACTCATTTCGCCAACCTGATCTCCGACGATCCCGACGTCAACAAAGTCCCGGTGATGGTCGACAGTTCGAAGTTCAGCGTGATCGAGTCGGGCTTAAAGTGCCTCGACGGTAAGGGCGTTGTCAATTCGATCAGTATGAAGGAAGGGGAAGCGAACTTCCTGGCCCAAGCTCGACGAATTCGACGCTACGGCGCCGCTGTCGTGGTGATGGCATTTGACGAACAGGGACAGGCGACGACATGTGCCGACAAAGTCCGGATCTGTAAGCGCGCCTACCAGATGTTGACGGAGCAGGCGGGCTTCCCGGCTGAAGACATCATTTTCGATGCCAACATCCTGACCGTCGGGACAGGAATGGAAGAGCATGCGAACTATGCGGTCGAATTCATCGAAGCTGTCCGTCAGATCAAGAAGGAATGTCCGGGGGCCAAGACTTCGGGTGGTGTGAGCAACGTTTCGTTCTCGTTCCGCGGCAACGACGTTGTCCGCGAAGCGATGAATGCGGCGTTCCTGTATCACGCGATTCAGGCGGGCCTCGATATGGGGATCGTCAACGCAGGCCAACTGGCTGTCTACGATGAAGTCGACAAGGAACTGCTGGTTTACATCGAAGACGTCCTGTTGAATCGTCGCCCCGATGCGACCGAACGATTGATTACGTTCTCTGAGAAATTCAAAGCGGGCGAACGTGATACGGGCGACGCCCCCAAGATTGAAGAATGGCGTCTGGGCTCGGTCGAAGATCGCCTGAAGCATGCTTTGCTGAAAGGGATCACGGACTTCATTGATACGGATACGGAAGAAGCTCGTCTCAAGTACGGTAAGCCGCTGGAAGTGATCCAGGGGCCATTGATGGACGGGATGAACGTCGTCGGCGGCCTGTTCGGGGAGGGAAAAATGTTCCTTCCACAGGTCGTCAAGAGTGCCCGCGTCATGAAAAAGGCGGTCGCGCATCTGGTGCCGTACATCGAGGCGCTGAAGACGTCGACCACGAGCAGCGCGGGCCGCGTGCTCCTCGCGACGGTCAAGGGCGATGTGCACGACAT
>CAXBSB010000345.1:0-4957 GCA_963977965.1 uncultured Schlesneria sp. | reverse complement strand
CAACAACCAGATGAATCTCACCAACACCGACACCGGTGCAGTCGGCGGACTCGATGCCGACGGTGGAAATATCCGTACCGCCACCGACGTACTCACCGATTACGGTACAACCTACGCCGACGAACATGCCCTTCGAAGTGCTCTACAGGGAATTGGGAAGCAAAGGCGCTTACGAGGCGTTTTTTCAGTATCTCGACGAATACCGTGGATGCACCGAAATTGAAGTTGCCGTCGCACACCCTGTTGAATTGAATCCGAAGTTCTATTGTATGGACAGCAACGGAAATCGCGTGCCGCCACCATTGCCAGACAAACTCTACGTAGGCCAATTCTGCCCATCAAATGTCTTCTTCCTTGGAGAGGTATACGGCACAAACACGCAGCGACGTTTACCGTATTGCGGCAATGCGAAAGCTGTGCGGGCCAAGGCAAAGTCGGAATGGGGTGTCCCCCTGTCGGCATGGCCACAGCGAACCAGTCGGTCAACTTGACCCGCAGTCGCTGGTGGTTCAAAGTGTTAGCTTGTTGATTGGAAGCCCGTCGTTCATCGCGGGCAAGTTACCTTGAACGTTCGCTGGCCCAGGTGTCGCATGCCTTTCAGCACCAAGACCCGTTATGGCGCAATGGAGTCTTACACCGACGACCGGGAAATCCCGGCGGTAGTTGAGTCATTGATTCGTGAACTCGAAACCGAGGAATTTGACGAGCCGGACGACGAACATTATCAGGTAGCGATCGGCTATGGCGACTGGGCCGTGACGGTGACTGTTTATGGACTGATGATCTTGGATGACATGCGTGAGATCGACAGCGGTATTGCGCCGGAGTTGTTCAAGAGGGCGGTATCGCGGGAAGAAGTAGCAGGCCTTCTTACGATGATGGCAAAGGGGCAATTGGAACAGGTCCAGGCGGCTGGTTGGGTTCCTCGCGATCAACTGCCGCCGTACATTCATGCGTTGTTTCGGCAAAGTGCGGATGGCGACTAGCCGCGGCCCGGTTAACCGAATCGTTATTTGCCTCACATGATTCGAACCTGCTGAAATCTTGACTCGTATCAAAGATGGTGCCCTGTTGCCGCCTGCGACTATTGCCGCGCTCGATCATGACGCGATTCTCGACGACCGCGATAGCGATGCCGCCTTCGAGGCTGAGTGGACGCGATGCTGCAACGAGATCGATAGCAAATGGGCTGCGGTCGGGTGGCACGCCCAGACGCTTTGGGATGGGCGTGGTCCTTTGTGAATCTCCACGCCCTTCGAAGACTCAGGGCGTGCCACACGACCCGTATTTCGTGGAGAATTTCTTACCGCGGCGCGATCTGGTGGCTTGATTGTTTCCGCATTTGTGGGGGACACAGACATTGACACCGTACGTTCATTCACCCAAACTTCTGCCAGATCAAGAGGTTCAGCCATACCGTCCACTCTCGTTCGTTGCGTATGCCAATGAATTAGGCGGACGAGTTGTCAGGATAGACGGAATGCTTGCCAGAAATGACGGAATCGGCAGTTTTCCAGAAAAGAAAGATTCCGTCTAATATTAGTTCGCTGCAAAGGCAGTAATCATGTCTGTACCAGAGCTTGAGGCAGCACTCGCGCAAGCACAGATGCGACTCGATACCGCCGCCAAAGCTCTTGCCCCGAAACACAAGGGCGGTGAAATCCAGGAGTACTGGGCCGCACACGCGGAAGTTCTCGACCTCGAACGGAAGGTTGCTGCCGCAAAACGAATTCAATACGCCATTCCAATTGATTTCCCGGTTCAATGGGACATTGGCGCGCCGTTACCTCATTTGATCCGGAACGATTACAAGACATTTTTGCTTTTTCTCTTGCGCGATGTTGACCCGAATTGGGATGGCGCAACTGTAACCATCAAGTCCCCGTCGGATAACAATGCGGAGGGCATTGGAATCGTTGAATTCAAACGATGCATTGCCACGATGATGGGCTCGCCGAATGACGAAGTGTTACACGGCCACCCGCTTCATGGCTGCGGGCTTGATTCCTACACCGCACAACGGGTCATCAACTCAACGTGGATTGAATCGCTGCGATTGATAAATAGCGTTCACCACTGCTATCGCCCCGAATACTGGCAGTCACTGAATCACTATGTGCTGTGGTTTCACGACTCCAGCTTCGAGTGTGTAGCCGAGTCGTTTGAACTCCAAACGGTCGATAGCAACATCAGCGACGTACTTGCTACTCTGTGTTCTCGTCTAACCGAATGAGGCAGCGAACAAGGCGGTCAACCCGAGCGGCGGATCGGGCGTTTTTAAGTAGCCAAGGTTTCTGGCCGCCGCCGGGTTACCTTTGTCGTTCGATGGAGCGACGTGCGATGGTGTCTGATCGCCCTTCGGCTTTTACCTTTCAGCTCATTCCAGCATTCACGCCAACGCTCAGTGTCGAACTGAGTGGTGGCAACCTACTCGTGTCGTCGTTGGATCAGCATGGTGCTGTTATCAGTGGTACGCGATTCCAAGCGACACCCTCAGCAGACGAATGGTCCTGTTTTTGGGATGCGGTCGAATTTCTGGATGTTTGGTCGTGGAAAGAGAATTACGATTTGACTGGAGGTCGCGACGGCGAAGCTTGGAAGCTTCATTTGGAACATGAAAACAAGTCGGTGACAGCAAAGGGATGGAACGGATATCCCGCTTTTGATTCGCCGTCGAAAGTGTCGGGTTCAGAAGATCGAATGGGTGTCTTTTTGTTCTCGTTGTGCAAACTTCTATCTCCTAAAACGCAGCCCACAAGCGGAGTGGAAGTACTTCAAAATGTGATTCAACTGTGCCGTGACGATTCGCGCCGAACGAGGCGGTCAACTTGACCCGCAGTCGCTGGTGGCTCAAAGTGTTGGCGTGTTTATTGGAAGCCCGTCGTTCATCGTGGGCAAGTTACCTTGTCGTTCGGCAGCGTTGATGAGAGAAGTCGCTCATGGGAAAGAATCTCGACGACCTACCGCCTTGCCCGCCAGAGTACACGCCAGAGGAATGGGCCGAGTACCATCGAAATCCGTGTGCCTGGTGCATCAAGGAGCTTCGAAATTCTGATCCCACCATCCGGTGCAACGCCGCAGACATTCTGCGTGGTCTTGCTTGGGACGCTGTGGACGCAATCCCCGCATTAATTGCGGGCTGCCGCGACGCCAATGAACAGGTAAGAGCAAATTGCGCTTTTGCATTGGTCGACATCGGGTACGCGGTACACAATAGGGTTCCAACCGCGTTGCCATCGCTTATGAGCGCGGTGCCTATTCTGACAGAGTTGCTTTCGGACGGATCTGAAGATGTGCGTGACTGCGCCCAATCGGCCCTTGATGCAATCGTTCTATGAATTTCCATTCGCGCCGAACGAGGCGGTCAACTTGACCCGCAGTCGCTGGTTGTTCAAAGTGTTGGCGTGTTTATTGGAAGCCCGCCCTTTATCGCGGGCAAGTTACCTTGGTCGTTAGGCGGCAACGATGATTGCATGCGCTTCCGATACGATTGCACCATTTAACGCTGCGATCATCTCCACGCTGAGGACACGATATCTGCTGGACTTCGATCCCGACTATGAAGGACATGCCGCCACTTTCCATGGTGGTACCCCGATTACACCCTATTTCACATGTAACGGCCAGGAACGGCGAATTGGCTGGTTCGTTGCGCTGCTCGACCACAACTGTTTACTCCCCGGCCCGCTGCAACCAGCGCAATACTACCCGGAATACGACACGCGGATCGAAGACCGCTCTTTACCATCGTTGATAGATCATGAAATCGATCATTTTTTTGGCGCCGAAAGGCTGATTCCATTTGCGGCACTGTACACCAACTACGAATCACCTAAATCGCTACGCCTTTACTGTTATGACTGGTTCCCTAGCGACTCGCTCTGCTTTGACCGCTCAACGAACCCCCAGTCAATTGTCTATTGCAACGCCGACCTGCACGTTCGAGAGTACATGAGATCACAGGGGCACTTAAGCACCGAAAACGGTGAAGGAGATGGTTCGGAGAGTGATCCAGTTTACGACAACTTTGTAGTTCCGGTTGCAAGTTCCTTTCGTCAGTTTTGTGCGATGTTGTATAAATCTCCCAAAGTGCCACGCAGTTCGTTGCCTGAATCACCATAATGGCCGCCTAACAAGCGGTTCAACCCGACGTATGCCGCGTTGGGGTTTGTTGCAAAATCAATGTCCATTCGCGCGGCATACGCGGGTTAACTTGGGCGTTCGCACTCAAGATGAAGCTCGTTGCACAACAAGGCGATCGACGATTCTGGTTCCTGCGATTGGAACCGCCCTACGAAACACCGATCCCGCATTTTACAGCGCCATTTGTCGCCGTCGTCTTGGCATGTGATCCCACCATCACTCCGAAGAAACAAGCTGACATCAGTGCCGAACTTGTGGCGCGAGATTGTCGATACATGTTGGCTTGGGGTAGGAATGCGACTTCATGGGATGATTCGGTTGACCTTGCGATCATAAGCACCGACCCCGATTTCAACCCATCCGAAGAACGCCACGTAATGACAACGTGGCACGACAACGAAACAATTGAAGACGTCATTGGGTTCGCAATCCACAACACAAACTTTGACTCGCACGATTTTCATGACTACTTGGCGTTGATGATAGGGACCAACTCGGAAAATGAATCAGAACTACTTCGGGCGATTCACAATCAAATCGCCACAGCATAAGAGTGCGAACAAGGCGGTGAACCCGAGCGGCGGATCGGGCGAACTTTGAAACGATAGCTTCCTAGCCGCCGCCGGGTTACCTTTGTCGTTCTACCTCAAGTACATCACATGAATGATACCGAACCTACTCGCCTGCGAACTGACGGTATTCTGTACCGCGGTCGGGTGGCACGCCCAGACGCTTTGGGATGGGCGTGGTCCTTGGTGAATCTCTACGCCCTTCGAAAACTCAGGGCGTGCCACACGACTGGAAAATCGAGCGT
>CAXBSB010000344.1:0-5059 GCA_963977965.1 uncultured Schlesneria sp. | reverse complement strand
TCCCTACACGACGCTCTTCCGATCTCTCCGCTCAAAAATGGAAATCGGGCGGTTGTATTACCGGCGTCACTTTATTCCGGTCGCTCGTAGCATCGCTGGCGGTCACCGTGATTTTTGTCGTCCTGATACAAATGGGCTGGGCATTTATCCCGTGGCCGGTACTCGTCCCAATTGCGATTCTTCTGCACTTGGGTATCTTGCTTCTGGCATGGAGAATCGCGGGAAAACGATCCTGTTCGCAGTCGCAGCGATGAACGCGATTTGATGCTGATAGCTCCTGCTATCTTCAGACATGGTTCTCTGGATCGGTGCGACCTGCTTGCTTCGTCCTGCTTGTGGAACCCGCTGCCTTGAGTCTCGAATCGATCTTACTTCCGATGCAATAGCCGATCGCTGCGAAAACCGGCACGATTATGTAGGACATCTGAAGTACGAAGCCGATTGCTGCACCGGTGAACGCTCCGGAAAACCCCGGACCATTCCCAGGTGGGAAAGACAAGATACTTGCGAGGAACAAGCCAGGAATTGCGAGAGCTCCGCAAAATGCCAGGCGGAACCTCCATGTCCGTAAGAAGCGAACAGCGGCCGGTGTCTCGATCCACCAAAGGTGTAACTGCCAGCCCGTTACCAGCCATAAAAGCGATGTCAGAACGCATGTGACGGTCAGGGTGCTACGTGCGACCACCATACTTCCAAGTTCGATCCGGTTGTATGGGCCAGGAGGAGGCCCTGGCGGTGCGCTGGTTCCCCGCCACTCGACGTAACCTAGCAAACCCCACTTCTCCCAAACAATGGCTTTTTGGGGGTGTTGATAAGGTACGTGCCCCGTGTCTTCCGCTTTTCCGTCGGACCAGCCGGATGATCTGGAAAACCAAAGCTGGTTGGTGGCCACCAGCGACACTAGCATCACGACGATGAGAATGACACTTCGCATAGGGCTTTCCGGTTCGAAGTCGTCAGTTGGCGAAAACTCGCTCGCATTTATAAGTCGAAGGGATAACAGTGGGCCTGAATTCGACGTCAGGGTGAGTCATTGATACTCGGCATCAGATGGAACAGCAAGGTGAAGGGAACGGCGCCGGAAGCGGGCACTTTTATGTCGCAGTTCAGTGTGCTACCCTCTTCGAGGTAACGGCAGTACGAATTGTTTCGATTGACTTCTGTCACCGGTGTCTTGCAGGGTCAGCACAATGAGATTGCTTTTTGACCATGTTTCTCGAGCCATCGCGGCTGTTGTTTTCGCCGTTGTTTTGTGCCAGAGAGTCATTGCTGGCGACGACACAGCGCCGGGCGATATCGTCCGCCCACTGTCACATCCCAATCTGGGCTCGTTTACGACTTGGCTGAAAAAAACAGGACATGACGATCCAGACAAAGTCTTTCGACTCGAAAATGGTGTCCTCCGATGCGGCGACGAAGATATGGGATATGTCGCAACGAAGCAGTCGTTTCGCAATTATCATCTGGCCGTCGAATATAAATGGGGACGAAAGAATCCTACGGACAAGTACGTTCGCAATTCGGGCATCCTTTTGAATGGAGTTGGACCCGACGGTTCACAGAGCGGCGTCTGGATGACTTCGATCGAATGCCAGCTTGCTCAGGGCTGCGAGGGGGACTTGATCCTGATTCGTGGAAAGACGGCGGAAGGCCAGCCGTTTCCGGCAACAATCACGAGCCATGTCACAAACGGTCCTGATGGCAAGCCTCGTTGGAATGAAAACGGCACCAAGACGGTTTATTCGGGTCGCCAGTTCTGGTGGTCAAAGCACCAACCGGGTTTTAAGGAATTGATCGATACCCGTGGAGACAACGACGTTGCCAGCCCGCTGGGTGAATGGACGAAGGTCGAATGCCTGTGCCAGCAGGGCCGGATCACGATTAAAGTCAATGGCGTGACCGTCAACGAATGTTTCGATGCAGTCCCGGAATCTGGAAAAATCCTTTTGCAATCTGAAGGACACGAAGTCTTTTTCAGAAATATGGAAATCCGGCAACTCAAGACAAATGCCCCGTAGAATTCACTGACTCAGGAACGTTGCATGAATCGCTCTTCACAGAATGCTCTTTCCCATGATGTGCCGGAACGGCAACGAGTGCTCATACGTAACGACGCCTCGCGGCGCGATTTCCTAAAGGCTGCGGCAACGATTGGCGGGACTCTCGCTGGAGTTGCCAGCCTGAATCCTGTTGTCCATGCGTCTGGAGATGATACGTTACGAGTCGGTCTCATTGGTTGCGGTGGTCGAGGAACAGGTGCCGCGTCGCAGGCTCTGATGGCAGATACACGCGTCAAACTGACTGCCATGGGCGATCTCTTCGAAGATCAACTGCAATTGAGCCTGAAAACGTTGAACGAGGCTCGAAATCTCGACACCAAAATCGACGTTCCGAAAGAGCGGCAGTTTGTGGGATTTGATGCTTATCAGCAGGTTTTGGCCAGTGGAGTGGATGTCGTCCTGCTGACGACTCCGCCTCATTTCCGCCCGCTTCATCTGCAAGCAGCGATTCAGGCAGGCAAGCACGTATTCGCAGAAAAGCCTTGTGCTGTCGACGCCCCGGGCGTGCATTCCGTTCTTCGAAGCTGTGCAGAAGCTCGTCGCAAAGGTCTCGCCGTCGTCTCTGGGCTTTGTCTGCGCTATCACCAGCCGTATGTAGAAGCTGTTCGTCGCATTCATGATGGCGCGATTGGCGATGTCAGAACGATGATTGCCAATGACTATCGGGGTGGTGTCTGGATCAAGCCGCGGCAACCCGACTGGACCGATATGCACTGGCAGACTCGCAACTGGTATTACTTCACATGGCTGTCGGGCGACTTTAACGTCGAACAACATGTCCACAATCTTGATGTCTGTGCCTGGGCCATGGGAGACAAATACCCCGAAAAGGCGATCGGCATGGGAGGACGGGAAGTTCGCAAAGGTCCCGAATACGGCAATATCTTCGACCATCATGCCGTCGTCTACGAGTATGCCTCCGGCGCGAGACTGATCAGCAATACGCGTCAGATGAAGGGGTGCAAAAACGACATCAGCGTTCATATGCTCGGCACAGCCGGTATAGCGACTCTGACAGAGCGTAAGAACGGAGTGAAAATCACATCAAAAGACGAATGGGTCTTCCGGGACGAAGCCAAGAATCTGTATCAGGTCGAGCATGATGAACTGTTCGCCAGCATCCGTACGGGCAAACCCATTAATAATGGAGAGTACATGGCGAAAAGCAGCCTGCTGGCCATTATGGGACGCATGGCGACCTACACGGGACAGGAAATTACCTGGGACATGGCCTGGAATTCCAAAGAGGATTTGACTCCCGCTCGCTACGAATGGGGCGAAATCGCTTCCTCGCCCGTTGCCATTCCGGGCTCAACGAAATTCATGTAATCGCCCTGACCAAGAGAATCTGCTTATCCGGGAGTGTACGCCGATGTCTTTGAGACCATCGCCCGAAATATCGCGCCGCCACTTTATCGCTTCCACCACTGCGTTCGCTGGACTCGCGGTGTCACTCGGCCAGACTTCACGCTGTGCCGCTGCAGACGAAAAGCAAACGGCCCGTAAGCCGACGATGTTTCAGCACGCCTGCATGACTTTACCGTATAGCAACTTCCCACTGGAGCGGGCTTTGACGGGTATCAAGAGTGCCGGGTATCAGCATGTGGCGTGGGGAGTGAAGCATCGGGAAGCAAACGGTGAAAATGTTCCGGTCATCGCCGAAGATGCATCGCCCGACGTCGCCAAAGAACTGGCTAAGCGATGTCGCGGCATGGGCCTGGAACCTGTGATGATGTTTTCGACGATTTACCCGGAACACGCCCGCGGACTCGACGTCTTAACGCGTCGCATCAAGCAAGCTGCGGCAGCCAATATCGGACAGGTTCTGACGTTTGGTCATACTCAAGGAGGAAATCGAGCGGTCTGGATTGAGCGATTCAAGGCACTCGGCCCCATCGCTCGTGACAACAATGTGACGTTGGTCGTGAAGCAGCATGGAGGTTCCACAGGGACAGGAGAAGCGTGTGCCGAGATTATCCGCGAAGTAAATGATCCTGGCATCATGGTGAACTACGATGCGGGCAATGTAATGGATTACCTGGATCTGGATCCGATCCCCGACATCAAGAAGTGTGCCGCTGAAATTCGCAGCTTCTGTGTGAAGGATCATCGCAATTGGCCGAAGGACCAGGACTGTGGTCCTGGTTTCGGTGAAATCGATCATTACAAACTTCTCGAACCGGTCGCCTTCACGGGACTGACGATGCCATTAGCCTACGAAAACATCTTTGCACCACTCGTTTCCCGACCGACAAAGCCAGAAGAGATCGATGGCCTGGCTCGTCGGGCTCGTGAGTTTATGGAAGTGGTGATTTCTGGATTGCAGACGGCATGAAATCGCTCAGAGTCCAGTGATCGTTCCATCGTCTGCCACGTCAATTTTGAGAGCAGCAGGTTCCTTCGGCAATCCGGGCATGGTACTGATGTCCCCCGCCAGTGCGTAAAGATAACCTGCTCCAGCAGCCAGCCGACAATCACGAATTGGCAACCGGAATCCCCGCGGCCTGCCCAGAAGCTTCGGATCGTGAGAAAGAGAATACTGCGTCTTCGCAATGCATACCGGCAGGTCTTTGAATCCCCATCGTTCAAAATGTTCAATCCGACGTCTGGCGAGGGGCAACAATTCAACGCCCTCCCCTCCATACACTTCACGAACGATCGTCGCCAGCTTTTCAACGACGGGCATGTCCAAAGGATAAAGTGGGAAATAGCTGGCTGGTTGCTGGCTGGCCTGCTTGACGGCCAGAGCCAATTCCATCGTTCCATTGCTGCCGCGCTTGAATGATTCAGCCACGGCAAATCCGGTGGCACCAAATTCCATCGACAATTGGTGAACCAGATCAACTTCGCGATCAGTATCCGTTGGAAATCGATTCAAGGCGACGACGACGGGGAGGCCGGATTTTCTCAGCCACGCCAGATGTGCCTGCAAATTCACGGCCCCGGTTTTCAAGTCTTCGATGTTTTCGACCAACAGGCCCGCAGGAATTGAATCCCCC
>CAXBSB010000343.1:0-5064 GCA_963977965.1 uncultured Schlesneria sp. | reverse complement strand
TGCAGTGGCTTCTCCAAGAATCCTTTCAATCCCTTTGCTTCGGGTGGTAACCGCGACACGGCAGTTTTCGAATTCGACACGTCCCGGTTTGTCGATGTCGACGGGGATAATTTTCCAGAACTCGTTGATCCGCTTCCTGGGCAGACGGCTCCATATGTTTATGCCAGCAGCTATGGTGGGGCTGGATATCGCTATAACTCCAGTTCACCATTGTTTGAGTTTGCCGCCTCTTCGACAGCGCCGATGTATTTTCCAACCATGCCGTACCTGCAGGGTTCCGGAGCCGGAGCTTTGCCTTGGAAAACCAAGGGATTCCAGATCGTTTCTCCGGGTTACGACAAGAAATATGGCACGTTTGGAAGCTACAGCACCGATACGGCCTCAAGCGATTTGAGTGGTTCACGTGAAATCGAAGCGGACAATATCACGAATTTCGCTCCAGGGACTTTGGGCGGAAAGTGATTTGGATCCCATGTGGAAACGAGGCTCAATCATGAACCATCGCTACAGCCTGGCAGCCCATGGCACAAGGGGTCTGACCCTCTTCGGGCAGGCGATTTCCAAGTCAAATCGACTGCCCTCCAAAGGACTGCTCGTTGACCGTCGCGGTTTTACCATGGTCGAAATACTGGTTGTTGTCGGCATCATTCTGCTGCTGATGACGATTTCGGTAGGGGTCTTGCGTAATGCGATCGGTGTTGCACGCCAGAAGCAGACTGAAGCGACGATCCTGAAAGTGCATGGTCTGATGCAGCAGCGAATGGACGCGTTCTATCGAGGTATCGATAAAACGAATCTACAGCAGGCCAAGGACAAGATGCGTCGAGACTGGTATTCGACCTACAGCATGATTCCGCCAGACCGGGCGATTGATGTCATGGTTCGCAAAGACATTCTGAAGTCCCGCTTTCCGGAAAACTTTCTGGAACGCAACTTGTTGTCGACCCCCCCCACCGGGGTCACGGTGAATGCCGTTAAGCATAACATGACGACACAAAGTGCAGCACTACTCTATTGGATCCTGACTGATTCGGAAGTTTATGGAGTCGCTCCGGTTGACGAGAGTGAATTCAGTTCCAATGAGGTTCAGGATACCGATGGAGATGGTCTGAAAGAGTTCGTTGATGGCTGGGGAGTCCCGCTGCGATTTTACCGCTGGCCAACCCATCTGATTCGGCCGGGTGATGGCAGTACCACACCGCCTGGAATGAATGCTGCGGGCGTACTGAGCCCTCCTGATCGGACCTATGTTTCAGCGATGTGGTCGGGCCTTCCCTCGATCCCCACGGTTGCAGGAGAATTCGACCCTTTGACACGTGATCCCGATGATCCGACCGGACAGATCATTCAGTTCCTCAATATGCCCACGACGCCAGCCGGAGCTAAGACTGCGGTCCAGAACTTTTTCGGGACACCCAACACCTATCACGCGTTCCTGATCGTTTCATCAGGGCCAGACAAAAATCTCGGCATGCTGGATCCATCGAATGAATTGGTGAAATCAGTGACCGTCGGTCCACCTATGGTTGTGACGTTTTCTGGTGTTGACATCAGCACACCAGCCATCGGAACGCCTCAAGGACGCCTTGGTGCACTTTCGAGCTGGCTGCCCGTCGGTGATAACCCGATCACGGACAACATCACCAACCGCAAACGATAGTCGCGGTTTGAGGAATTGATCATGAACAGATTCTTTCAACATCGATCATCAACACGCTCCGTGGTGAAACTCCGTCTTGGTTTCACGCTGGTCGAGTTGATGATGGTCGTTGGGCTGGTGCTGCTGATTGCCGTGATGACGGCCAGTGCGATCAATCTGTCGATCAGTGGCGACAAGGTTCGTGGTGGGGCTCGGCAGGTTCAATCGTATCTGGCAGGTGCTCGGGACCGAGCGATCTATTCGAAGTCACCGCGCGGTGTTCGGTTCCTGCTCGACCCGACCAATAACCGCACCGTATCAAGCATGGTCTACATCGCTCCGACTCACGACTGGGTTCAGGGGACCATCCAATTGGAATGGGATACCACGGTCGCTCCCCCGGTCGCACGCATCCTGCGTGGCTTTGACAATGTTTCACAGAACACTGGTATTATCCATCCTACAGGTTGGCTGGGCCTATATCAGCAGGGGCTATTGAAAGATGGCCTCAGAATTCGAATTCCGAACGATAACACGGGCGAATGGTACACGATCGACACGTCATTGATGGCGAATTGCAGTCCCGATCAATCCGATGGTCCTAACCCACCGCGACTGCGACTGACGACAGGCTATGCGCGTGCGGGGACCACTGATCCGAACACGACCCTGGCAGCGTTTCCGCCAGGTCAGGGACCGACAACCTACCGACTGGAACTTCCCCCCAGTGTCCTGCCGAATCAGGAGCCCGTGCTGCTGCCTAAGGGATGCGTAATTCATCTGGATCGATGCAGTACCGCCCCGGAACAAACGGCATCGGGAACTCCTGCCGTCGGACGTGGAAATAAACTCCCCAGCGGTTGGCGGAAGCCGACGACCACTGGGGATACCAGTGGATTTGATTACACCAGCCTGATGGACGTGATGTTCTCTCCTCGCGGAGTCGTGATTGGCCCGGCAGCCCAGACAGGATTGATCCACTTCTACATCGGAGATCAGAAAGACGCCGACATGGACCGACTCTACTGGAGTACGACATCAGTATTTCCGACCTTCTCGCCGCCTGAGTACGGGACGTGGACCGATGCCATGTCTCCCGGTTACGAGCGAGGTGACAAGTTGATCCTGACACTGTTCACACGGACTGGAGCAGTCTCGACGCATCCCATTCATCCGACCGATACATTCAAGTTTGCCGAAACCGGTGAGGTGGCGGGGAAATGAAATCATTCAATCGTCAAATCCATCTGCGAAGACGCTCGGCAGCCACACAGCACAAGTATCAGGGACCTCGACGAGGGACAACCCTCAGTGAAGTTCTGATCTCGCTGCTCGTGATGAGTGTCGGTGTGGTGTCACTGGCAACGCTGTTTCCGATTTCGGTGTTGCGATCCGTTCAGGCGACGCACCTGACGAATGCCGCGAACCTGCGTTACAACGTCGAAGCCTTGCTGAGCGTTCGACCGCAACTCTATTCGATCGGTGCCCCCTGGGAAGCTGGTCTGGCGTATGCGGCCGGAACCATGATTACCCCGACCGAGTTAACCAGCCTGAAATCACCTCCTGTGGTATTCATGTGTACCCAGGCGGGCACTTCGGGGACGAATGAACCTACGTGGGATCTGGTCAATGGAAATACTACGAATGACGGTTCTGTCCAATGGGTTACGTTTCGGTTGCAAAACTATGTGATTGACCCGCTGGGCAAATGGAATGTCGAAAGCACATTCCGTTCGACGGCCAACAACGGCGATTTCTTCGGTAATGTTGGTGGTTCACCACGGGCGATTCAACTCGGTTCCGGGGCCTGGAACATTCGCGCGTTTGAAGGACTGGGTGGTACTGATATCAACCTGGCTGCCGATGTTGCCACGCTTCCCGATAGCTGGCTGCTGCAGGCGGAATCCAATTCGGTGGCGAATGCAACATCAACATCAATCGATCTCACGGACTTGCAGGTTGACGTTTCGTCATCGCTTCCTGTGAGTGCCTCGTACCCGCAGTCGCGGCTGGTGCTGTTCGATGGAACCGGAAAGTACAGTGAAGTTCGGTACCTGACTGGTGTGAGCGCTCTTTCGGGTTCGACGGCGACCTTTACGTGGCCTGCTTCCAGCGGCGCGTTGAAGATTACCCCTGTCAAAGCCCGGGTGGAAATGAAAGAGCAGCGATACACCTGGATGCTGTCCGTACGCCGTGGCTTCTCGGGGGCGTCATTCATGGATGTGGTCGTCTTCTTCCGCCGACCATTCTCGGCAAAGGACGAACAGGTTTACCCGGCCACATTCACGGCGGTGATGGACCCCGGCTATGACGGACTTCCTGGAATCGCTGGCGTTGACGACGATGGAGATGGGAATGTCGACTTCGCAGGCGGGGTCGCAGATACAAAGGAACTGGGCTGGCCCGGTTCGGATGATGCTCCGCGCAACTGGGTCGTGGTTCAATACGACGATTCAACTGGCGAAAAGCCGTTCTACAAGAAGGGGGGATTCGTCACCGATGCGGATAACCTGCGCTGGTACCGGATCCTGGATGTCGTCGAAGGTGGCGGACTGAACATCAGCACTGGATTGCTCTGGGGTTACACCCCGGATGAGGTCATGCATAAAGCAGGATTGAAGACGAGCACATCGGGCGGGATTCTGACGGCAGACAGTGCCATCTATGGTGCGACTACGCGAGCGGTCTTGTTGCGAGTCGAAAACAGTATCGTTCAATCGGGACCACAACCTGCAGGTGGCGCCGGGGGTGTTCCAACGGGGGCTGCAATCATGATGCGTGGTGTCGTGGATGTTTATCCGATTCGCACGCACTTGACGTGGGAGGAATAGTCAGATGCCACGCTCACAAAATCGCCTCGCATTCACGCTGGTCGAAATGCTCGTTTCGGTCACGCTGGTCCTGCTGATGATGACGATGTTCGCCCAGATCTTTCAGATGGCGGGCGGCTCGATTTCCAAGCAGCGCGGGCTGGCTGAAAATGATCAGCGATCGCGAACACTGCAGACCATCATCAAGGCCGACCTGGATAAGCGAACCAATCGCTGGGTCCATCCGTTCGCCGCGGGTGAAGACGTTGCGGCACCGGAATCGTATGTCACCAAGCGTCAGGGATACCTGTACATTTCGGAAAACGATCCGACTCGCAGTGATGACGACTATATTCAGTTGACGGTCCTGGCCACCATGACGGCGCGTAATAAGGATCAGACTCCCTACTACGGTAAGGCAATGAACCTGGCCCCCTTTGCCGTCACAGTCAATCAGCCGGATGCTGACGACGCACAGTCCACGCCCAATGACACAGGAGTTTCGACCGTCGCGGAAGTGGCCTATTTCCTGCGAAATGGAAATCTCTACCGTCGGCAGTTACTGGTCCGCGAACCGCTGGCGATGTTTTCGACCACGCCACAGCCGACGGATAC
>CAXBSB010000342.1:0-5132 GCA_963977965.1 uncultured Schlesneria sp. | reverse complement strand
GGTCGATCTGGATCTGGATGGCGACATCGATCTGCTCACAATCTCTGCAGGCGGAATCCAGCTTTGGTCCAATCGAGGCAACTGGAGTTTTGAAGAAATCACGAATCGTTCGAAACTTCCGGCCGCGTCATTTGGTCCGACGTTCGCCATCGTTGTGGACTGGGACCGTGATAGTGACCAGGACTTGCTCGTCTCAGGAACGGAAGGCCTGGGATTACTCGAAAACGTCCGACATGGCCGGTTTCGCTGGCGGAATTTTGAAGGAAGCTTCGCTGAACTGAAGAATTCGCAGTGGCTACACGTCGAACAGATTGGTCGGAATCCGAGCTGGAGTATTTTTGCTGGTGGCCCAACTGGTTTGAAAGTTGTCGTGACCGAAACCACGGCTGAGGGGCTGATATCGGCCACCAAGGTTATCAAGGTCAACGAGAGTCCATCGGATCGGGCGATATCTCTCGACTACGACAACGACGGAATCCGGGATCTTCTGGTGCTTGAGAAACCACTCGCAGGGATCTACCGCGGCAAATCGGATGGAACTCTTTCATTATTGGCGCCTGCATCTGCTGGAGATCTTTCCGGAATCCAGGCGACGGCTGTCGCAGATGCTGATCGCGATGGTGACGAAGACCTGATTCTTGCCAGCGCTGATGGCGTTCGCTGGCAATTGAACGACGGAGGCAACGCAAACGGCTGGCTCGACGTGGCATTGTCTGCAGTGCAGATCAAGCCGAACGAGCAGAATTACAGCCGCCGTGTCAATCATCATGCGATCGGTTCCATGATCGAAGTTCGTACCGGTGATCGCTATCAGGCTCAGGTCGTTCAAGGAGCCATCACGCATTTCGGACTCGGCCCTCAAAAGAAAGCAGACATTATTCGAGTCCTCTGGACGAATGGCATGCCACAAAACGTCGTCTCGCCAAACCCAAATCAATTGGTCTGCGAAGAGCAGAAGCTGGCGGGGTCGTGTCCTTATCTTTACACGTGGGATGGGGAAAAGTTCGCGTTCTGCACGGACTTGCTCTGGAATGCTCCGCTGGGACTGAAGTTTGCCGAGAATGTCGTCGCCCCCTGGCGCGAATGGGAATACCTCAAGATTGACGGAGATCTGCTGCGTCCGAAAGAAGGGCAGTATCAGTTGCGAGTGACGGCTGAGTTGTGGGAAGTCGAATACTTCGACGAATTCCGCCTGTTCGCAGTCGATCATCCCAAGGGGACCGATGTCTTTACCAACGAGAAGGTTGGGCCAGCTTCCCTGGCAGAACACAAGATTCATACGGTTTCACGCCCGCGGTTGCCCGTCGCGGCCAAAGACAGTCGGGGACGCGATCTACTCGATCAAGTCAAATCGCGAGATGGTCAGTTCACAAAAACATTCGAAAACAAGCTGGCACAGGGACTGACTGAGGAACATTACCTGGAACTCGACCTCGGTCCATGGGAATCAACTGACAACGGTAAGACGTCGCCACGTGTGATGCTGTACCTGACGGGTTGGGTCTATCCTGGCAGCACGTCGCTACGAGTTCAGCATTCACAGAACCCCGATCTGATTCAGCCGCGCCCGCCATCACTTCATGCGGTCGATGCGCAGGGACAATGGAAAGAAGTACGTCCGTTTATGGGGTTTCCTGGTGGAAAGACAAAAACGATTGCTATCGATATTTCGGATGTATTTGCCCCCGGTTCGACGGATCATCGTTTGCGCATCGTTTCGACGATGGAGTTCTATTGGGACGCCGCATTCTTCACGGTTGACGATTCACCAGTCGAATATCGCCAGACAGAACTGACGCTGGCCAAGGCGGATCTGGTAGACCGCGGCGGGGTGTCGTCCAGGCAATGGCCAGATTCAGGAAATGGACCTGACCAGTTCTTCTACGACCGTTTGATTCCCGGCGATATGTGGCCCCCGATTTCAGGTGCGTTCACTCGATTTGGAGACATTCAGCCCCTGCTGACGACACGAGATGACCATCTGGTTGTCATGCACCCCGGAGATGAAATCCAACTGGCATTCAACGTCCCCTCGGACCCGATCCCGGACGGCTGGGTGCGAGACTTTGTGATCTACAGCGTCGGGTGGGACAAGGACTGCGATCCTAACACGGTTTACGGTGAGACGTCAGAACCATTGCCGTTTCAGGCGATGACCGTTTATGCACATCGAGACGGTTTGGCTCGCGAAACAGATCCCGAATACATTCGATATCTGAAAACGTACCAGACACGGACTCGACCGCGAGCTCCGTTCTGGAAACCAGCAAGTCAGCGGTGAGTCTCATCCGGTGAAACTCTGGCAAGTCGGGTTCCGTAGTAGACGACGGCAACCAGCATCACTACGACGTACCAGACCGTGACAGAGGTTGCCGGTGCGTTGATATCGAAGTTGACGCACAGCATCGTTCCCAGCACGAACACCGACAGAATTTGTGCACAGCGAGGGAAGAAGGGATAGCAGGGAGTCCGGAAGGGGCGATGCAGGTCGGGTTCTGATTTTCGCAGGTTGATGACAGTCTGCATGCAAAGCGGGTACAGCGTGACCGCACCGAGTGCCGCCAGAGTGATCAGGCGGCCAGTATCGGCGAGAAGGATCGCAGCAACGCCGATTCCGAAGTTGGCCAATAGAGCCCCAACGGGAGTTCTCGTTTTCGTTGACGCGATACCAAGAAAGCCGGGCAGAAATCCAACGCGTCCCATTTCAAATATGGCCCGTCCTGCAATCAGGATGATTCCGTTGAGCGATGCAATCAGTCCCAGCCCGCCAATGCCAATCAACAAATGTGACATGGCATGATCCTTCGTCAGCACCTGAGTCAACGCCAGCGGCAACGGGCTGTCTGACATCACGGCCCCGGGGGCGATCTCAAGTTGACCAGTGGAATTCAGGCTTAAGTCTCGTGACGAATAAACGACTCGCTCCCAGCCTCCGACCCCGACAGCACAGACCATCACCGTGCTCGATAGCACAACCAGAGTGAAGATGGCGGAACCGAATCCGATGGCGATATCACGCTGGGGATTGCGAGCTTCCTCTGCGACATTCGCCACACCTTCAATGGCCAGGTAGAACCAGACCGCGAACGGAAGGGCTGCGAAGCATCCTTGCCAGCCGTGCGGCCATGGATTCGCCATGAAATGAGAGAAGCTGGAATGAGGCCCCACCAGGCACGCGAACAGCAGGATCTCTCCGACCGCCAGGATTGCGACAAACAGTTCAAACGTTGCGGCCTGCTGGACGCCCCAGATATTCAGGAGTGTGAACAGCAGGTAACAGGTGATCGCTACCCAGCGAGGGGCCACGCCTGGAAACCAGATCTGCAGATTGGCCCCGACGGCCATTGCAATGGCTGGTGGAGCGAACACAAATTCCATCACTTGAGCTACGCCAGTCAGGTATCCACCAAACCGGCCCAGCCCTCGAATCCCATACACAAAACCGCCACCCGCGCGCGGGATGGCACACGCCAGTTCGGCATAACTGAAGACAAACGTCACATACATCGTCGTTACGAGCAAGAACGCCAGTAACAAGCCCAGCGAACCACCTGCAGGCAGACCCAGATTCCAGCCGAAGTACTCACCCGAGATGACGTACCCGACTCCCAGGCCCCAGAGAGTCAGTGGTCCGAGTGTCTTTCGAAGTTGCGGCGAATCGGTCAAGACTATGGTTCCCGTCACGAATGTAACTCGACCAGATCCTTGTCAGCCAGAACATGGTCCCGCCCGACGCTCTGGCCGTCAGCGGCACTCGTTCCCCAGACCTTGGCAAATTTCAGTTTCTCGGCCAGATCACGATGGACCTTGCCAGCCAGGTCTTCGACGGTTCCCCCCACAGGAATCGTATAGGGCGATGAATAATCCGCTGGCTTGCCCGGCGCCTTCGTGTACAGCCGGATCAACCCCAGTGAATCGAAGATGGCTTTCCGCAGTTGCTCACGCTCGTCGGTCTTGTCCAGATCGACCTTCACTGTCGCAAACTGTGTCGGAACCATTTCGCGGAGAAAATCGAGGCGATCCTGGACTCCCGGATCACCACCGCGAGTCACGACGAGCAGTGTCTTGACACAAAGCTTCGAAAAATCGTCCTCATCGAAACCCGTCGCCGTGGAAAGGATCGTCGCTCGCTGACGGAATTGATCCATCACCATGGAAGTGGCTTCGGGAGCGTCATCCGAAGTTCCATCGAATGCCAGAATGACCAGATCGGCGGACCGGACGAAATTGACCAGGTAAGGCTCGAACAGGCTGTCCGTGACGGGTGGCGTATCAATCAACTGAACGTTGACATCTTCATACGCCATCATTCCCGGCATCGGTTCACGGGTGGTGAACGGATAGTCCGCCACTTCCGGCTCCGCTTTGGTCAGTTCCTTGAGAATGCGGCTTTTGCCAGCATTCGGCCCACCGATCAGGATCACCTGAGCGGCCCCCTGCCGGGGAAACCGATAGACCTTGCCCCCTTTTGGAGCGGTCTTTTCGGTTTGAATATCCCCTTTGGTTTCCTTGAGCTTTGTTTTCAGATCCGCCTGCAGCTTTTCTGTCCCTTTATGTTTGGGGATCAGAACGAGCATGCGTTCCAGGATTTCAAACCGTTCCGCGGCTGTCTGAGCTTTGCGATATTCTTCTTCAGCCTTCTGATATTGCGGAGGGAGATTAGCTGGCATGGAATCGATGGTACCTGCAAACAAAACGAACAGACTTTGACACGACCAAACGGTGGTGCGACGCGGAAAGTGTTGTAGCTGAATTCGTGAGAATTCAGAATCGAGCCGACGCAAAATCCCATCGCAATCGATTTTTCAAAGCAGGGTGGAGTCGTCGTTACCCAAATCTTTATCTCTCGGTTGGGTGGCGACGTTGCAGTCATCTGCTGTTTGTGGGCTGAAGGCCCACGAGAACAAAGCCCAGGGCGTCAGCCCTTTGGAGACGAATCGTTCGGGTCGAACGTCCGTGTCGCATCGGAACATGAGTTATTAGAGCGCATCCCATTTAAGTGTGGCGCCCGGCGGGTATTATATTGCAGCTTCTGACCAGGGCGCGCAGTGAACCTCGATGGCACATTCGACTACTCGATTGTCGAAGTCTTCCTTCGTGCTCTTCGTGTGCTTCGTGGTAGATCGGTCTTC
>CAXBSB010000341.1:0-5199 GCA_963977965.1 uncultured Schlesneria sp. | reverse complement strand
GAGAATCATGATTCCACAAACAGAAACAGGACAAGGTGACGAGATAGCACCTTGTCCTGCAAGCGGAGAGGGGGGGATTCGAACCCCCGGTCCAGTTTCCCGGACACAGCATTTCCAGTGCTGCACAATCGGCCGCTCTGTCACCTCTCCCTGGGATCCAACATTGTTGGCCGCCAGCCATCAGATTCGGATGGCGATCGGACCAGATTGATCACGGATTACTGATCCGGGATTTCATGATCGCAGCAGCACTATCCCGAATGGGTCCGTCGCAAACCAGACTATTCGGCGGCTGCTAGCTTTTCGGATTTGCGCTGGGCAACTTCCGCGTTGTTGGCTTCGATTTCAGCAACTCGATCAAGTCTTCGACGGATGGCGTTACAGTCAGCGTTCAACTGACGCCAGCGTGGATCCTTGCGAAACTGAGGGCGTTCAATCCCCTTTACAGTCAATGACTTCACCCAAACAGCGAGGGCTTCCTTGGCCGTTTGCAATTGACGCTCAATCGTTGTGCGAGATAAAGGCATAGCCCACGAATCTCTCTAAACTAAAATGAAACAAACTCGGTTCACAGCAACCGCAAACAATCGCAGAGGCTGTCCATAGCCACAACAATCCACCAGTCCGATGTCAGGTTGGCTACGAGCGGGATGATCCCTCGCCACAGCAGCTAACCCAGTGTGGGAAAGCGAGATTGTGACATATCTTGAGCATGCCTGCAACCCTTGAGCCAGTTGTTGCAATTCGTTTCCTTGAAACGCGTTACGCAACATCCGCCATCAAGTCAGGATTTCAGAGGCAGAAATCGAATGCAGACAGGACTGCCGACTTCGATTTTCACACCCGTATCCGTCAGCCCGCCTGACGTCGGATCAATGCGAAATACGACAATGGTATTTGTTGTCTGGTTCGCCGCCAGAAGAAAAGCCCCTGTGGGCTCAATCGCAAAGTTGCGAGGCGTCTTTCCGCCCGTTGCCGTATGACCTTTCGCCGTCAGCATCCCTGAATTCGAATCGAACGAGAAAACAGCGATACTGTCGTGACCACGATTCGAGACGTAGACTGCGTTGCCCGTTGGATGAACTGCGGTTTCTGCCGTGGAGTTTTCGCCAGTGAATCCGGTTGGCAAGGTGGACAGAGTGTGAGTTTCCACCAGAGAGCCATTTGTCGAATCGTAACGGAATACGGTCACGGTAGACGACAATTCGTTGTTGACGAATGCAAACTTCCCGGAAGGATGAAACGCAAGGTGCCGCGGCCCGCCCCCTTTGGCGACAACCCCTTCCGCCGTGTGAGGAGCTAACGCCGCCGCAGCAGAATCAAATCGATAGATTTTTACGGCATCCAGTCCCAGATCTGCGACCAGGGCAAAACGGTTGGCTGCATCAAGATTGATGGAATGGGCATGGGGCCCTTCCTGACGTTGCTTGTTGATACTCGATCCAGCATGCTGAACCTTGGAACTGGCGGCCGCGATTCGGCCTGATGCAGGATCAATGGGAAGTACAGCAACGCTGCCACTGGTGTAGTTGGCAACCAGCACATTCTTTCCGGCGGCATCAACAATCAGGTGACACGGGTGAGTTCCCTCGGACGGCTGCTGATTTAATGCTCTAAGTGCTCCCGTGTTTTCATCAATGGCAAAAGCAGTCACTGCGCCCGTTGGTTTGTTTTCGAATTCCGTCACTTCATTGACGGCATACAGGTATTTCTGGCTGGGATGAATTGCAAGAAATGATGGACTGACGATTTCGGCGGCGAGTTGAGCTGGCAGCAATTGGCCGGTGGCCACATCGAGGGTTGTTTGATAGATCCCTCGACTACCGGGACCGGTGTATGTCCCGATGTACACTCGATATTTCCGAGCAGCTTCAGCCGACACTCCGATATCAGCCATTGTGAACAAAGCCCCTGCTGAAAAAACGACCATACAGAAATGACGCCACATGCCCACCTCTCGGTGCAAAACTCAGGGACGACCAACTGTAAATCATTCGCGGTTGAGAAACCGATACCCGCTTTCGGATCAAACATCGCAGTTGGAAGTATGTAACGATATGCAGGAATACCTCTTGCGCCAAGGATGCAGCAGTTTCCGGCAGGGCCAATGCCTTTTCAGAAATGAGCGAGGCATAGGGTGGGGCAAGTGGCGCTTCGCCGCGCGGGCTCGCCAGAATCGCTGGAACGCATTCCGTTTAAGTGTGGCGTCCCGCGGGCATCAACCTGCGGCATCTGTCCTATATTCCGACGCGGCAGAGAAGTGCGACCTGCACTGAACGGTTCCTGACAGTGGGCCGGCGTTCGAAGCGATCTGCCGCACAACTTTGAAAAAAGTGATTGCCCGGTCTGTCCGGGCGATGAGTCGAATGTTGCAATGATGCCAGATCTGATATTCGGGGGAACCTGACGGCAGATCACGAAAATCAATGTTAAGCCAAGAAATTCCTCGTTGAGACCTTGCTGGCAGTTCGCCAAAGAACTATCCTTTCCCGCTCTCCAGCCCAGGTGGCGGAACTGGCAGACGCGCTAGGTTGAGGGCCTAGTGCCAGCAATGGCGTGCAGGTTCGATTCCTGTCCTGGGCAAATTGAGACGCTGAAACGAGTTACGTTACCTGCTGATGGTCAGCAGTGCAGCTTGAAAACCACTGGAATCGGTTCCATTTGGAACCAAAACCCTTGGAAGCTGCAAATGCCACGACCAAAAGCTCTGATACCGAAACTCTGCGTAGACAAATCCCGCAACCGTGCTTTTTGCAAGGTTCGCGGGAAATTTGTTTCTTTGGGACCCGCCGGGACTCCAGAGGCTCAGGAAGCCTACGGAAGACTTCTGGCATCACTCGCCCGCGGGGAATCCCTCGATTCAGTGAAAACTGTTCGTCGAGACAACTCGACCGCGACCAAGTTCACAATCAACGATCTGATGCTTCGGTTCGCGACCGAAGAAATGCCACGATACAGCAACGACGAGCAGTGGTGTCTGCGATCTGCAATTCGCGTTGCTCGGGAACTATTGGGAGCGAGTCCGGTTGACCAGTTCGGTCCGCTCAAGCTGCGGTTGGTTCGCGACCAGATGGTGGCGAAGGGATGGTCACGATCGTTTATCAACAAACAAGTCAAGCGGCTCCGGCTGATACTACGCTGGGGCGTTTCGTGGGAACTGGTTCCACAGACGGTTGCCGATGCCCTTGCTTCAGTGAAATCATTGCAGGCTGGCGAAACTGGCGCGGCTGAGTCTCGGGGGCGACGGGCAGTGTCGGAAGCCGACCTGCAGGCAGTTCGCTCGAAACTCTGCAAGCCGATCTATCAAGACCTGTTTGATCTAATGCTTTTGTGCGGTACGCGACCGGGTGAACTCGTCGGACTCAAAATGAGTGACATCGATCGAACTGGCGAAGTCTGGCGGGCCGATCTTGCTAAACACAAGACCATGCACCGCGGCAAGTCGCGAACGCTGTTTTTTAATCAGTCCGCTCAGAAGATCCTCTTGAAGTACCTGAAAGCAGATCCTGGAGCGAAACTTTTCAACGTGAACCGGGCGACATTCGGAAATGCGGTCAAATCGGCCTGTGAAATTGCATTCGGAATGCCAGACGAACTGCGTCAGAAAAATCTGACACCAGAACAGCGGGCTCAGGCGATTGCGTGGCGACGGCAACACGTCATCACGCCGCACTGGCTCCGTCATACCGTTGCAACTCGATTGGCCGATGAAATGGGCACTGAAGCGGCTCAGCGGCTTCTCGGTCATGCTGACGCTGCGATGACTCAGCACTATTCCCGCGCTGCTGAAAAGCTGGCAATTGAGGCTGCTAAGCGATTAGGTTGACATTGCACACCGTATCAATAGCGGTATCGTGAATACGCGCGGGGATAGAGGGCACTCGACAAAGTGGACTCCTGAAACCACCTTCCCCGCGTTTTCCAAATTCAGGACACGGCTTTTCAGGGGCCGGACAATATGGTTACACGGCAAGAAATTCGTGATTTTACGAAGTGGCATGTCACCACGCTCTTCGACATTCGAAACTCTGTCATACCTGCGCTAAGGCGCGGTGACATTGTTTCTGCTTCAGCAACTCTTAAAAAGCGGTCGAGCGAAACGGTTCCGCCAATTTCGCTGCGAGACATGGCTGAGGCTAACTCCGACCATCTGCTAGACGTTGCAACTCTTGGTATCAACGCAATGACAGCACATGCTGTCGTTGGGCAACTGATGGAAACGCTTGAGATTCACATCAAGGAGATAGATTACAGTCTGTCGATTGCGGTCCATCCCGAAGTTATCTCCGCTGAGGTGAATCAGATAATCAGTGAGACAGACTCAATTGACTTTGACGATCTGGAACGCCGTTTGTCCCGCGAATCTACTCGCTTGGTTGGAGCGGCAATGAAGCCGCCTGAAGTGTTCGGCCCTTATACCGAAAGAGTTTGGGCGACAATCTGTGACGTGTCAGAAAAAACGGTGGAAAACAGAATCAAAGACGGTATATGGAAAAAACACGATTCAAGCAGTAAGGGAAAGATCTATTTCCTTCGCGATGGTCTGCCCCCCAACATTGACGACCTAATCAGTGAATGGGAGAGGAGTAAGAAACCGAACCCGTAACAACCGGTAAAAACCCGTAAAGCATTGCGGGGCAGACAGTTGCAAATTGATCAGCGGATTGCAATCCCCATAATTGGAAGCACGTCACTCAAACGCGAGTGATTCAACTTCAAGTTATGGGGATTTTTCATGGATCAGCACAATCAGCACTCATTGATTGACGACCTGCGGAACGCTGTTTGTCTTTCACAAGCGGCAAGAATGTGGTTTCCAAAATCACGAACTGGAAACTGGACACACCCATCAGTGCTATCACGATGGTCAGACCGCGGAGTGTTAGACCCCAATGGTAACCGCGTGTATCTCAAGACATGGCGGGCGGGTGGGCAGCGAGTGCTCACACAGGCTTCTGCCGAGGCTTTCCTTGCCGCACTCAACCCCGGCAAATCAGTCAGCGACGTGAATAACGACGACACGGCCAGACGAGGTCGTGAGGCTGGTGAGGCACTCGAAAAGCTCGGTTGCTGAAAAGAAAAGAAGCCTGACCGCTCGCAACGGTTCAGGCTCAAGCCGCGAAAAGCGACCTACACAATCGGATTGACGAACATGATTACGGACAATCAACATCGAGACAAGCGGCATTTTTGCAAATG
>CAXBSB010000340.1:0-5248 GCA_963977965.1 uncultured Schlesneria sp. | reverse complement strand
ATCACGCACTGGTCGTGAGTTTTCTAGAGCGCATCTCAGTGAAGTGTAGCGGTACCCACAGTGTCTAAAGTCGTTTCATGGATTCCATGACTTTACTATCTGTCCCAGCTCATCGCTGCAGTAAGATGCGATGCGATCCAGATAGTTGTCTCCGTGAACGGTGCGTCAATTGGTAATGCACAGAGTTTGAAACGCAGAGAGTGCTGAGGACGCCGAGGAAGAAAGAGAGAAACCCCAACCCAATTCCTTCTCCTGTCTTCTCTCAGCGCTCTCCGCGTCCTCAGCGTTTCTACTTCTTCTCGGGTGTCGGGAACATGATTGCGACGTCTTCGGATCGGGAAGCGTAACACCCAATCGCGGCTCGGCGGGAGCCTCGCCCTCCCGTTTTGTTTGTGAGACAGCAGTTCGGTCACAGGCATGCCCAAGATCTACCATGCCATCTTGCAACGATCTCACGATTCTTATCCGCATTTTGGTTACATTTGTCGTTAAGTGAATCCGGGCGTTCTCGTTGTTCAGAATTTGGAAAGCACGTATGACCGACCCCGCGAATCACCTGGCTCGTTCAAGCACTAGGGTTTGTGGACTGAAATCGCCCCAGCGTGAATTCAAGAATCCAGTACGGGAGGGTTGATCGCAATTATGGAGTCAAACAACAGTAGAGGATGGCCGCCGATGTCTGCTGGCGAGGCGATGACCGCTGCATATAAGGCGTTCCGGAGTGAGCGATCGGAGTGGGGCAGGTATTCTGCAGAAAGTATCGAGTTTTGCATCAGATATGGCACCGACCGGATTGTTCAGCTTTGGGACGTGAACTTTGGTTGTCTTGGATATGACTTCCGTCATGAATCGTTTGATCCGTGGGTTGGGGTCAGGGTTGATTGTGAGACTGGGGTCGCCGTGTCGTTTCCTCCGGTAGAGGAGGTGCCGTCGATTGGAGCGGCCAGTGGTCCGATCGAATTTCCTGCGACTGTGCTGAATCTGCTTTCAGCGTGGCAGAGATTGGTAGATGAACGCGGACCCGCACTATTTGCCCCGCAGATGACTCGCGACGAAGCCGTAGAAGAGTACAGAAGGTATTGCGAGCAGGAGGGCTTCGATGCAAGGCCGCTAGAGTATTGTAAGTTCTGCGTCAGCGTCGATGATCTTGGCAACGTGGATCGGCACTGGCATTTGGGACCCTGCGATGATGACGAATGCGACATAGATGTTGATTTCATCATTGATTTATATCTCGTCGACGATAGCACTCGTGAAGTGACTTATATGTAGGCGGGATTCAGGTTGATTGTGTGCACTGGGTGGCCTGGGTTGGCCGTCCTCGGCCTACCTGGGTCGCAACGCGACGAGAAGTTTACGCATTTTCAGACTTTCCAACTTCCTGTGACTTCGTCACCCCGGTAGGCTCAGAGCAGCCAACCGGGGGCACCTGGGCGATTCGATATGACGAGATCTGGCATTGTTCGCTGTTATAAATGTCTTCAACTCCATAGGAGTTGCGTCTTAAAGCCCAGGGTTGCTCACGAAGTGAGCTACCCTGGGTCTGTACGATCCCAGCCGTGTACCCCAACGGGGTTCTGTCATCATTCTGGACATAACCCATTCTGGGTAAATGAGTCTCCTGCACGGATTCCCTGGGTAGCCGCGAAACGCGGCAACCCAGGGCTATATGACGTAACTCCTGCGGAGTATTTGTGACGACAAGTCAGCCGAAATCAGTCCATTGACCTGGCTCCTACAGCGCTTCAGGCCCGAAAGCCTTCGGGCCGAAGTCAACAAAAAGAGCCCGTCCAGAGGGGTTGGACGGGCTCTTTCGATTGGCAGTGAAAAACAGAGCGTTATTAATGCATTCCGAACATCACGCGACCCTGGTGCAGGCCTTGCAACATCGGCACCACGTCAGACCACAGGTCTCCTTGTGCTCACATTTGACAACACGGCCGGGTATTGAGTCCGGCCACAACAGTTTTGAATTTCAGATCTCAGGTGATCGCCCGTTACTTCGCAAGTGCGAGGGCGAAATTGCAACGACGCGCGAGATCAACATCAGCAGGGCGGGCCGTGAGGCAGGTACAGACATTCGTGCCATCCTGGGCGCCATAAATCCTCAGACCGATTCGGAGTCATCGAGTTCTCCTTTCAGGTTGGGCCGCCACATGGCGGTAGGCAGTCACAATCGCGGCAAATCGAATCTCGTCTTCCCTGGTAAAAACTTGGAGTACGCTTCCAACGTGCTCGACCGGCGACAAAGTCGCCCCACTACGAATTCTCGTCCCTGGCCCACACTCAGCCACGCTTCTGAATGCTCACGACCTCATAGATCGTGACGATTCCGGCATTGCCCTGCACTCAAACACGCACTGGTCCAATTCAAAGGCCTGACCAGCACGAGGGAACGTCCTTGAACGCCATGAACGTTGCATTCCTGAGGAGAGGCTGCGAAGCGTTGTCTGACATTTCAAGTGTGCGCCATGAGCCACCCGCCGCAGGATATCGCTCGTTCGAATCATCGTTTTTCAACCTTTTCTGGTGCGTGACGTGGCGAATCCGCGAAATCAGGATCAGTTTGCCCAAATGACGGAAACGTCGAAAACCGAAGTAACAAAACGACGCATCAGCCGGAACGCGCTAGCGTCCGGTTCGATTGGCAGGGAGAGCACGATCTCAAGAGAAAGGCAAACCGGACGCTAGCGCGTTCCGGCTGATGGGTTATTGAAATCAATGTCGCTTGAACGAAGTGAATCGCCTGATATCAAACACGGGCGAACCGCAACCGAATTCAGCAAAGGCACTTAGAAACAAATCCCGCGAGAATCTAAACACATCGAAAGACACTATTTGACGCTGGGCAGAATGTAGGGAGTGGCGTTTCGACACGGCGACCCACCATCAATTCTCGACGATGCCTGATGGTGGGCCGGCGCTCGAAGCGAGCTGGTCCCACCCTACTTTAAAAAAGCCGATTGCCCTGGCAGTCACTGCCAGAAATAGCACAAATTCTGACCATCACCGTCGAGCTGGTTCCTTTTGCTGGCAAACTACCCCATGTTGCTTGAGCGCCGTAGAGATTGTGCCTAATCTTGATGTTTCTGCGCCAACGTCGAAGATTCATCCAGAAATCAATTGAAATTGATGGGTGAACGCTGACGGTTGTTTTGGAAGTTTCGCTCCGTTCCGCGGACGGATTGGCCAACCATTTCCCCGCGAAATTTCGCCTTCGAAAGTGTTAGTGGATAGACGCAGAAGCGGCGGGCGGAAATGATGTTGGCCTGAAATTGGAAAGAAATAAATTTCTGCACGGCCGTGCCGTGTGGCTTGAGAACGGTCAGGAAGAGAGAGAAGCGAAATGTCGAATCCATCGGGGACCCCGATCGAAAATCTGGCGATCAATACCATCCGTACCTTGAGCATGGACGCTGTCCAGGCCGCTGAATCAGGCCACCCCGGTTCACCTATGGGGATTGCTCCCATCGCCTATGTCCTGTGGCAGCGATTCCTTTCTTACGATCCCAGCGATCCTACGTGGTTCAACCGCGATCGTTTTGTGCTGTCTGCCGGCCATGCCTCAATGCTGCTGTACTCTGTGCTCCACGTGACTCAGACCAAGTCCGTGGGCGCGAACTATGAAATCCTTGACACACCAGCCGTTCCGCTGGAAGACATCAAGAGATTCCGTCAGCTCGACAGCAAGTGTCCAGGACACCCCGAATACCGCTGGACCAGTGGAGTCGAAACCACGACCGGCCCACTTGGCCAGGGGATCGCGAATAGCGTTGGAATGGCAATCGCCGCCAAGTGGACGGCTGCCAATTACAATCGCCCCGGTTTCGATCTGTTCAATCACGATGTCTACGCGATCTGCGGTGACGGATGTCTGATGGAAGGGATCTCGACAGAAGCAGCATCACTGGCTGGCCACTTGAAGCTTTCGAATCTGTGCTGGGTCTACGACAGTAACCGCATCACGATCGAAGGGGGAACAGATCTGGCATTCACCGAAGACGTCGCGACCCGTTTCACGGGTTACGGCTGGAATGTGCTGCACGTTGCCGATGCCAATAATCTGAGCCAACTGGACGATGCCTTTACGCAATTCCAGAACAAGACGAGTGAACGTCCGACGCTGATCATTGTGAAAAGCCACATTGCTTTCGGTTCACCCAATAAGCAGGACACCTGCGGAGCTCACGGTGAACCACTGGGTGAAGAAGAAATCCGCCTGACGAAGCGCAGCTACGGTTGGCCGGAAGATGCCAAGTTCCTGGTTCCTGACGGTGTGTACGAGCATTTTGCAGACGGAATCGGCAAGCGAGGTCGTGAAGAGCATCAGGCGTGGAATGCCAGGTTCGCACAGTACAAGCAGGAATTCCCGGCTCTGGCTGACAATCTTGAGCGGATGCAGCGACGTGAACTGCCCGAAGGCTGGGACAAGAACCTCCCTGTGTTCGCTCCCGATGCGAAGGGCAAAGCCACACGAGACACCTCGGGACAAGTTTTGAATGCGATCGCTCAAAACGTTCCGTGGTTGATCGGTGGGTCGGCAGACCTGGCTCCATCAAACAAGACTCGACTGACCTTCGCCGGTGCAGGGGATATGCAGACCAGCTCATTTGCCGGTCGCAACATGCACTTCGGTGTTCGCGAACATGCGATGGGTGCGATTCTGAACGGAATGTCGGTCTCGAAGGTCCGACCCTACGGCGGAACGTTCCTCGTCTTCAGCGATTATGTTCGTCCTGCCGTCCGGCTTTCCGCTCTGATGGAAATCCCTGTGATCTACGTCTTCACTCACGATTCCATCGGGGTCGGTGAAGATGGTCCGACACATCAACCGGTCGAACATCTGGCGGCACTGCGAGCTATTCCGGGCCTGATCACATTGCGACCTGGAGATGCCAACGAAGTCCTGGAAGCCTGGAAGTTCACCCTTGAACAAAAGCACGAGCCGGTCGCACTGATCCTGACCCGACAGGCAATTCCGACACTTGATCGACAGAAGTACGCTCCTGCGGACGGCCTCCGCAAGGGTGCCTATGTGCTGTCTGACGCTCCGAACGGCAAGCCGGATGTCCTGCTGCTGGCCTCGGGCAGTGAAGTGTCGCTGGCACTGGACGCTCAAGAGCAGCTGAAAGCCGACGGAATTCAGGCTCGAGTGGTCAGCTTCCCATCGTTCGAAATCTTCGAACACTACTGTCACAAGCATCCTCAGTATCGCGAAGCCGTCCTGCCGTCTTCCGTCACAGCACGC
>CAXBSB010000339.1:0-5376 GCA_963977965.1 uncultured Schlesneria sp. | reverse complement strand
GGCGCAGGGTATGCGACCTGTAGGGTCGCGAGAAATTCAGTCATAGCGATCAACCCAGATCGGTCGCGTCTCGCGACCTTTCAGTTCGCAGGGAATGACACACTTCGAAAGCCGAAGTGCCACTGCCTCCCGAGTAAACGGCATTTTCAAAATAGGGCTGAACACTGGACCATCGAATGCGGTACACAGACGAAACCAGACGCTAGCGCGCAATGGCTGATGGGGTGATTGTGGAATCATGTCGTTGAAAGTGATTTGTTTGGAAACACCTCGATTTCGAGTCGCGCCATCAGCCGCTGGGCGCTAGCCCACGGTGCGAATCGTCGCAAACGGTGTCAACTTTGGCGCGAAGTGAGCACATCACAAAAGTAGTGTGGGACAAGTGGCGCTTCGCCGCGCGGGCGCACCAGTATTTCTTAACGCTTCCTGATGGTGGGCCGGCGTTCGAATCGTGCTGGTCTCCACCCTACTTTGAAAAACGCGATGGCCCGACGCGCGGCCCTGCTTCGGTTGCCAACGGATTGCGAGCGATCTAGCTTGTAGTGATCTCTGATTTCAATTCGCCGAATACAGACTGCTCCTCTTGATCAGGCAATCACATGAAATCGCGTCCGAGGTTGATCGTCCCATTGTGTCTTGCCGCGCTGACACTTCTCTCGTTCAGCAGAGTTGGTGGTCAGGAGCCCTTACCGAACACATGGCTTCGACTCGAACAGGCGACGATCAGCGGTGATCGCTGGGATATTCCGATCGGGTATTCACCTGTTTCCAAACGATTTCATGTTCTGGGAGGTCGGACATCCTGGGGGAAATACAAGTCTCCGCGCCCCTACGATGTTCTATCGCTGGATCTGAATGCGGGACAATGGGCGAATGATTTTCCGCAGGGGAAAGATTGGGGACCTCAGTTTGGTGATTGCACAGCACCAGCATGGAAGGATGAAAACTTTCACTTCCAGGATCGCGAAGGCACCGTTCGACCAAACTGGACAGTCTACGGTACCTTCAGCCTCGGGAAGAACTATGACTACGATCCCGATACGAAGGCGTTTTACTTCTTCACCGCAGGTCGAACATTTCGCTACGACCCGATCAGCCGAATCTGGGCGGATCTGCAACCTGCCACCAATCCCGAAACGACTCTTGGGGGCACCCTGCTCTGGAGTTCGATCTGTTATCACCAAGCCGAACGCAGATTTGTCCTGTTCGGCGGAGGCAATGTCCAGACAGAGCGAGGTGATCCCGGCACATGGACTTATAGCCCGGCCAGGAATGAATGGTCGCAACTTGACATTGCTGTTCAGCCTCCGCAGCGCGCGAATTCGCAATTGGCCTACGATGCTGAGTACCAGAAGATCGTAATGTTTGGTGGAGACCAACTCGATCAGTTACTCGCAGATACCTGGATTCTGGATCTGGCTGGCAAGAAGTGGGAACAACTCTCCATTACTCGTTCACCCTCGCCCCGTGCAGGGCACCTGCTCGCCTGGTTGCCGAAGGCCAGGAAGATCTTGCTGCTGGGCGGATACACCTACACCTCGGCAACGGGATATGTGGAACGACTCTATCAGCCATTGCCGCTGGAGAGCTGGTTGTTTGACGTCTCAACGAAGCAATGGCAATTGCTTTCTCGATTTGAAAAGGGGACATCTCCCGAATCGACGGCACCGACGGCGCTGCCTGCTGCCGTCAGCGACGATGATCGATTGGTCGTGCTGTCCAAGGGAACATGGATCACTCGGATCGATGCCAGTTGCCCGGATGCCGCAGGGACAGAGATGTATGGTGTCGGCCCAGGCACAACTCTGCGACGTACCGGCCCGCATGATCCAAAATGGTTTCTCGAAGATGTGCCACAAGCAAACCCGGATGAAGTCGCCAAACGCCTCGAAGCCCTCCCCGTGAATCAGTTTGTCAGGCACAAGACCCCAAAGATTCCCAGACCCAATATGGATTGGGGAGGGGCTGTTTTGGCGCCAGAACTCGATCGAATCGTGCGATTCTCGGGAGGGCACTCGGCGTACAGCGGAACCGCTCCTCAGATCTACGACATTAGAACCGACCGTTATTCGTTGCCGTTTGCCCCCGAGTATCCTCTGGAATACGTCTACAGCAATGATCAGGTGCGTGGTGAATGGAGTTTCCGCGGAAACCCCTGGATGACTGGACACACATACAAGTCGACGGGCTACGATTCGCATCTGCGATCACTGGTTTTTGCACCGCATGATTACACGTACTTCTTCGACCCGACTGCGGGGAAATGGTCACGCAGTCCTGAAAAGAACCCGTACCGGGCCGACTTCTACAATGTCACCGTTTGCTCCACTCCTGAAGGAGCGGTCGTTTGGGCAGATCGACGGCAAGGGGGCGATGGACTCTGGCGATTGGACGCGACAACAAGAACCTGGCGCGAACTTCCACTGGCTGGCGACAAGTTGCCGCAGAAAAGCCCCGACCAACACGGCCTGGCGTTCGACTCAAAGCGAAACCGGCTGCTCTTCTTCAGCAATGTCGACAAGAAAAAAGGGAACGTGCTCGAATACGACATGAAGTCTGGAACGTCACGCTGGATCGATGTTGCTGGAAGCAGCTACGCAGCAGTCCCGTCACGGGAAACTGCCTACCTGCCAGAACAGGATCTCGTTCTTCTGGCGGCAAGAACGCGTGTCGGAGAACGATCACTGTGGCTCGCCTACGATTGTGCGAAGAACGCCTGGCTGGGCCTGGATTTGACCGGCGATGATCCAATCGGAAAAGGGACGTCTGGAGGATCGTTTCACAACTCCGTGGGGATCATGTATGACCCCAATCGAAAACTGGTGTGGTTCGTTGACCAGAACAGTCACGTTTTCAGCTTGAAACTCGACCGCAAGACAGCCGTTGTCGTTCCACTGGAGTGAGGCGTTAGCCGCCAAATTCTTCTGGCGAGAAAACTCACCATCAGCGGATTCCAAAGTTTACGCTTCCGGTGGAAACATGCTCGGTCAGAAGTCGCCGATGACATTTCCATCAGAGATGGCTGCGAGATTTCCATACGTCGTGATGTTGATGTTTTCGCTGATGAACTTTACGGCGCCGTCTCCCATCAGGAAATGAGCTCCCCCAACGTGAACGCTGCTGAATGCTTCGGATGCATCTCCGGAGCTTTTGAAATTGAGGGGATCATTCGGCTGACACTGACTAGACACGCGTCGGATCGAGTCATTAAATGCCGCCCAATGGCCATCGAATCCAATATTCAATCCATTCACTGTACCAGCAGATCTCTTTTCACCGACAAGAAACGTGTTACTCAATCCGTCAGTAATTTCAGCAAATTTACGACAGTGGATGATGTAGGTCGTTGTGTTGTACGCGGGAATGGCACCATTGTCAGCGAAAAGCGGATTGAGTGGATTGACATTCGATCCTTCGACGGCTGAGTAGTTGGACCGCCCATAGGTTTTGGCTCCGTAACCACAAATATCAGTCGTGTTGACCGTTGGACCTCCTGAGTCGGACGGGCATCGATAGACCGCCAATGATGTCGAAAGAATACCCGGATTGGGAAACGAACCGGAATACGCGCTGAATCCAACTAACGCTGCGCCACCCACCGTTTTTGATCCAGTTGTCCCTGCGATCGAATTATAGAGTGGAGCCTGGTCAAGCGATGGAAGCAACATGACACTCCACGGCCAGACAGTGTCAAATCCGCATGTAATTCCAGCCCCGCTGGTATCGATTCCACACGGTGGAATGCGGCCCGTGATATCATGGTAATTGTGAATCGCCAAGCCGATTTGCTTCAGGTTATTCTTGCACTGCGATCTTCGTGCGGCTTCCCTCGCTTGCTGCACTGCAGGTAAAAGCAACGCGATCAAGACGGCAATGATTGCGATGACAACAAGCAACTCGATCAATGTAAAGCCGCTCTTACGAACAGTTCGTTCTGACATTTGAGTCTTTCCATTCGGCCGGAGGATTACGAAGTCGGACGTCAGGATCGAATGCGAATCACGATGAGATTTTGCCCGCTCCACGAATCTAAGTCGGCATTTCGACCGGTGTCAAACGATTGCCTTGCGACTTTCGGCAAGCCACAGCAGCTACACGAAGGTGCGTTGTGAATACCCGCGGGCATACGCAAACCGATACACAATCGACACGACTTCGCCAGCCTGTGGTGGAGTCGATCATCTTAGTCGTGGTACCAGCCGAGTTCCGTCCCTGAGGGGACTGAGATTTGTTTAATGTCAGCTCAGTAACGACTGCAGATGACATGCGACGGATTCAGCCAGACGCTGGGTGTTGTATCCACCCTCCAGGCAACTGACGACGCGCCCTTTGCAATGGGTCTGTGCCACCTGACGTACGAGTTTTGTCAGGGTTTCGAAATCTTCTGTCTGCAGTCCCAGTGACCCGATTGGGTCCTCAGCATGAGCATCGAATCCAGCACTGATCAGAATCAGTTCGGGTTTGCATTTTGTCGCAGCGTCGGTCAGCAGGGACTCGAACTGATTCAGATAGTCCTTGCGAGATGTCCCAAATGCGACAGGGAGATTGAACTTTGTTCCAAGCCCCTTGCCTGTGCCGGTTTCTTCCTTCTTCCCGGTCCCCGGATAGAACGGGGAACGATGTGCCGACAGAAACCAGACATCGTCCCGATCATAAAAGATGTCCTGCGTCCCGTTGCCATGGTGGACATCCCAGTCGATTACCAACACTCGCTGAAGCTTGTGCTGCTTAACTGCATGATCTGCCGCGAGCGCAATGTTGTTGAACAGACAAAACCCCATGGCATCGTGGGCGAGTGCATGGTGTCCGGGAGGTCTGATCAAGCAGAGTGCGGACTTTTCCGGGCCTTTCATCACTGCATCAACAGCAGCCAGGCTTGTCCCAGCAGCCCGCCGGGCAACTTCGTACGACTTGCGAGACAGGAACGTATCCTGTTCGATCCAGCCTCCCCCTGCGTTTGCAAACTCAGCGACTCGAGCAACGTACATCGCACCATGAATGCGGGAAATCTCTTCCACGGATGCAGTACGAGTCTCCGCCGCAACACACTTGGCCGCCAGTCCGGTCCTTAACAGTTCCGCAGAAATGGCTTTCAGTCGTTCTGGACGCTCGCGGTGGGTCCCGGTTTCGTGGTCGAGAAATCGGTCATCCGTATAAAGAACCGTCATCCGCGTCACCTTGTCAAAACCGATCCCGGAAAACGTATCTCAGGGGATGAACCACGGGTCGTACACCATGAATTCTGACTGGCAGCAGCAGTTCGCACTGGGTGCGACCGGCTTCGGACGTGCTGGAGTTACAGGTTGCGTGGGCTTAGTTCGTGGCGGATCCGATTTGACGATCACCGGCGGGGCGGGCTTGGCATTCACTTCAATG
>CAXBSB010000338.1:0-5381 GCA_963977965.1 uncultured Schlesneria sp. | reverse complement strand
GACGTCGCAGACTCCAAAACCGTGGCACCCCGCATGGACGGCTTCCTGTGACCACCAAGGAACGACTGCACCCAGCGGTGTTCCTGGCGAACGTCGGCGATTGACCAACGTCAGATTGTCAGATAATCTGTCGGCGTGGTTTTGACTCTATCGATTGCCAGCGAGGCCTTGTCATGCAGACTCTTCGTCGTCCCAAGGTCCGCGATCAGGCGACTGAACAAATCAAACAGTTTATCGTCGAGCAAAAACTCGCTCCGGGCGATCGACTTCCTACCGAAACCCAACTGGCCGAGACGCTGGGGATCAGTCGGCTCAGCCTGCGAGAAGCCACAAAAGCCCTGGAGTTTCTGGGGATCGTTGAGTCAAAAACTGGGGTTGGCCTCACTGTCGGACGGATTGATTTGGGCCGCGTCACGGAACACCTCGGCTTTCATTCCGGCTTGCTCGATGTCGATTCCCAACAACTGATTGACAGTCGCGTGATCCTGGAAACAGGGGTGTTGCCGCATGTCATTCGCCGCATGAAGGAAGACGCAACGATTGAAGCGGGGCTTCGCGAGATCGTGCGGCGGTTTGAATCGGCTCGCGACCTGAAGACGTTTATTGCACTCGACATTCAGTTTCACCGGTCGCTGCTGGAAGCGAGCGGTTTGCAACCTCTCGTCGCTTTTGGCGAACTGCTGCATGTATTCTTCCGGCGATTTCGCGAAAGCGTCAAGCGAGCCGGCTGGAAGACGGGAGTGGAGAGCCACCGCCGACTCGTCGAATACCTCGCCGTCGGCAACCTCGACAAAGCGAGAGCGGAACTGCGTAAGCATATTGAGAGCCACAAGGAGCGAATCTGATGGTCGGTCGTTTTATCGCCTTGATGGCCAGTCTCGCACTTTTCTGCGGCGCGTTGACTCTCAACGTTCAGTCCGAGGAATCTGCAGGAGCCTCGCCACTCACCGTGGAGCAGCGAGAGTCATTTGAGAAAAAGATTAATCCTTTGCTGGCGAAAGCCTGCGGAAACTGTCACGGGAAGGAACCCAAGGATAACGATCTTGATCTGACCAGTTTTGACAATGCCCATACGATCCTGGCCAAGCCCAAGGTCCTGGGCGATGTTGCCGAACGTTTGCGGTTGGGCGACATGCCTCCCAAAGACGCGCCACAGATCAGCGAAGCTGAGCGGGAATTGCTGCTGGGCTGGATCAATTCGGCGCTTGATGCAGAAGCGGCGGCGCGGGCTGGGGACCCTGGTCCCGTGACTCTACGACGGCTGACGAATTCCGAATACGACAACGCAATACGCGATCTGACTGGTGTCGATATGCGACCGACACGCGTTCGCGAGTTTCCCACGGACAGTGTCGGTGGCGAAGGGTTTGCAAACGTCGGCGATGCGATGCCGGTAACCCCCGAACTTGTCGAACGCTATCACCAGACCGCCCGCGATGTCGCGGCACGCGTCGTGCTGTTACCAACTGGCATTCGATTTTCGCCATCGACCGAGCGACCGGATTGGGCCGAAGAAGCTCTCGTATCGCTCCGCAGCTTCCACGCTCGTTATGCCGGGCCCAACGGTGAGCCACCGCTGGCAGCACATCTGGCCGCGACCTTGAAGCATCGTGACAGGCTGACTCGTGATGGTTCCGCGGGTATTGCCGCTGTTGCCGCCGAAGAGAAACTCAATGCGACGTACCTGGCGGCTCTTTGGACGGGTCTTAATGGCAAAGCCTCGGAACAAGCTGAAATCGAGGCCCAGACGAAGCAGTGGCAGGAAAAAGCGGCTCAGATTGAAGCCGAAAAACAGCGCCGACAAGCCGCTGTCCAATCTGCCCGGCAGAAGATTGACTCTCGTTGGGGAGCGTCAAAACGTGTCCTTGCAGAGTCCAAAGTGGCAGAAGGAGGGTCTGTTCCATTCGAACAGAAAGTCACCGTTCAGCGTGGGGAACTGCTGCTGCTGACCGTGCTTCCGAACGAAAACCACGGAGCCGACAGCACGCTCGTCGAATGGGCACTCCGTGAGACCACGGGTGAACAGCGAACCTGGAGTCTTGCCGACCTGGTACCCAATCTGCTGAAAGGAAACCCATGGTCGGACAAGCACGAGGCGCGTTGGAGCTTTCTCGAAACAACGTCCGGTCCGACGTTCCTTACCGAACGGCGAGATAGCAATGGAGGGCGGACGGAACTGAAATCGTGGAGCCTTGGTCCCGAACCCTCCGTGTTTGTGAACTCTGGCAGTGAACCAGTCCCCGTCTGGACTACGTTGCCAGCACGAACATTCTTCGTGCACCCGGGGCAGAAACGCCCGGTTGCAGTGGCCTGGACAAGCCCGATCAAAGGTGAATTGCTTGTCACTGGGCGAGTGGCTGATGCTCATCCCGCAGGCCTCGATGGGGTCGCGTTTGAGTTGTCGCATCTCGCAGCGCCGGAACTGGGTCAAGCACTGTCCGACTTGGGTAACGTCCCGGCAAGTCTGCCTGATCCCGGTCTGCCGCCTGACATGCTCGCGATTGTGCGAGCCAAGTGGCGAGCTGCGACGACAGATCTCGCCCCTGTTCTGGCAGAGATCAAGGCAATGCAGGATCAGTTATTCCAGGGGA
The DNA here is from genome assembly GCA_963977965.1 of uncultured Schlesneria sp. GTDB lineage: Bacteria > Planctomycetota > Planctomycetia > Planctomycetales > Planctomycetaceae > Schlesneria. The sequence goes on along the minus strand of CAXBSB010000338.1, from coordinate 2,790 downwards.
ACTACCGAAGAAATGCAGCCCTTGCAGTCGGTAACGGGTTCCCGGCGTGGGAGGATCTTCAGCGCGTGGTCGCTCGCGAAAGAGTTCAGGGTGCCGCTCGTGAGCAACTATTCCGAATGGTCGCCCTTCCCGCTCAGCCAGAGACAATTGTGATTTGGGACCGGTTGCGACTGGAAGGAGGCGACGGCCCGCCGTTGGTGTTTGCGGATCATCCAGAATTGCGAAAGATCATCGAGCAAGCATCTGGTCTTGCCTTCGGTCAGCATCCGCAGGGACGGACCGTTCCCAAGTCAGCCCTGACCACTGTTGCTGGTGCCGAGATCGTCATCGACTTGACGAAACTTCCCCCGGATCTCGCGAAGGCTCTCACGTTGCCTCGGTTCCTTCGCGCTGACGTCAGTCTTGACGAAGCGAGTCCCGAGACGGCATCAGTTAAAGCGTTTCTGATCGCCGCGACTGGTGGTGGGGGAAACCTGGCCGAACCTGTCGCCAAAGCGACGCCGGGAGATCCACACGCGGCTCAAATCGTCCACCCGCGTGTTGCAGCAGTACGGGCTCGACCGGCTGAGCAGTTTCGCGCTCTGTTTCCCCCAGCGGTACTCTTTCAACCGATCATTCCACGTGACGCCCAGGGGAGTGTCTTCCTGTATCGCCGCGAGGACGAGCCATTGCGTCGGCTGTTGCTCGACGATGCGGGGAGGGCAGAGATTAATCGGCTATGGAGCGAACTGGAATTTGTGAGTGAGCAGGCTCTCGCGACCCCGACTGCCTATGCAGGGCTTGTGCAGTACTACCGCAAGCCGAACGACGGTGCGCGGATCATGTTCTTCTATATTCAGGAATTCGAAGAACAGATCAAACGCGAAGAAACGGCCTTTATCGCAGCCCAGGCCGCTGCAGAACCGAAGCAACTCGAATCGCTGCTCTCATTCGCTGGCCGAGCGTGGCGGCGTCCCCTTGAAGCAAACGAGCGCGAGGCAATTCTTGCGTCTTACCGTGCCGATCGAAACGATGGAGTCAAACACGATCCAGCCTTCCGCGCGGCCCTCGCCCGTGTCCTGTCATCGCCGTGGTTTATTTACCGTGTTGAACGGCCAGCCACTGGGCCGCGCTGGCAACCAGTCTCTGCGAACGAACTGGCGACGCGTCTGAGCTTTCTCCTCTGGGACTCAATCCCCGACGACGAATTACGAGCAAAGTCTGCCAAGCTCCATGAACCTGTCGAAATGGAGACTCAGTTGCGTCGGATGCTGAAAGATGGCCGAATGCGCGGCATGGCCGAAGAGTTTGGTGCTCGCTGGCTCGGAGTCCGGGATTTCGTTGCCAATCACGGTCGCAGCCTGAAGCATTTCCCTGAATTCACGCCCGCGCTACGTGATTCCCTGGCTGAGGAGCCTGTGAAGTACTTCGAAGATCTGCTGATGAACGACAGACCGGTTGCCGACGTGATTGCTGCCGATGCAGTGGTCATCAACGATGTTCTCGCGCGGCATTATGGCATTCCCGGTGTGACGGGCTCGGAGTGGCGACGCGTCGAAAAAGTTGCTGCTTACGGTCGAGGTGGTTTTCTTGGCTTCGGTGCGGTGATTGCCAAGCAATCGGCAGCGGCCCGGACGAGTCCGATCAAACGTGGCGCGTGGCTGGTCCAGGTGTTGGGCGAAAGGCTTCCCAAGACGCCACCTGATGTGCCGCCGCTGCCAGAGACTCCGCCACCCGGACTGAGCGTCCGTGAGATTACGGAGCGACACCGCCAGGATGTGAAATGTTCTGGTTGCCACGTTCGTATCGATCCCTACGGCATGGCCATGGAGCGGTTTGATGCCATTGGACGGTTACGATTGGCCAGCGAGTTGAAGCCAGGCGACACCAAAGGTACTCTGCGCGACGGAACAGAGATTGACGACGTTACCGGCCTGCGAAACTACTTCGCTGGCCCTCGCCGCGAGGACCTGTTGCGAACGCTCGCTCGAAAGCTGACGGGCTATGCACTGGGTCGCGCCGTAATGACGTCAGATCGCAAGCTCGTCGACGAAGTGACAAAGACGATGGCCGGAGGCGGTCGCTGGTCGGACGCATTGCTCGTTATAGTTCAGAGCGAGCAGTTCCGCTGCATTCGACCATCGGCCTCAGGAGCTCAACCGTGAAACATATCCTTACCTGCCTATTGACACTCTTTCTGATTCCAGTAGTCGCTCGGAGTGCTGATACTCCACCGAACGAAACGGGCCTCGGGTATGCGAGCGCATCTCGACTGGAAGAGTTCACAGGCGAACCGGTATTCGTATCGATGCAGCAACTGTGGGAAAAGCGAGGCGGGTGGGGAGGGGTACTCACAGCCAAAGATGGTACTGTGATCGCGTTTCAGTCGCCGGGCGGTGGCAATTGTCGACGTAGTCGTGATGGGGGGAAGGCATGGGACCCCGATATTCTGCTGGCGCCGGATGCCCGCGAAGGCCGCGCCCTCGTGAATGAAACGAACGGAGACATTCTCTACGTCAATCCCCCAATGGGTTGGCTCTACCGCAGTCGCGATTCAGGTGCAACGTGGACTCGCGAAACGGTACAGATCCGGCCGGATGGATTTGGCAACGCCCCGAAGACCGAAGGGGTTTCGGCCATGCAGTGCGGGATCACACTCGCCTTCGGCAAACACAAAGGGCGACTGATCATGCCGGCTCGCATTATGGGACCCAAAAGTTCCAACGCCGTCGAATGGCGGCCCTATCACTACAGCACCGCACTCTACAGCGACGATGGCGGCGCTGTTTGGCAGACCAGTAAACCGTTCCC
>CAXBSB010000337.1:0-5431 GCA_963977965.1 uncultured Schlesneria sp. | reverse complement strand
GGTGAGATTCGCAGTGAGTCTGCAGCACGGTCATAATCGGCGTTCGACATCTCTCCCGTCAACGACTGTTTCAACGTGTCAAATTGCTTCAGTTTCCCATCGGTAGAAAGCTCGTCCTTCAGTGTTTCCAGCACGAGGCTGATTAGCGTCGTCACCCAGCGTCGTTCAAACAGTTTATCCGGCGTCAGATTTGTGGATGGTTCAAGCCTCGGCTGTGAATCCGCCCATTCGAAATCGAGAGACAAGACCTTGCCACCCCCTCGCTTCTGAGTCATCTGCTTGTCGCGTTCATTTGCGAGAAAATTCTTCAGGGCTGTCAGCAAGAATGCTCGAAACCGTCCTCGTTCAGGATCTGCTTTACCAATCGCCTTCTTTTCCAGCAGGTGCGTGAAAAATCCTTGAGTCAGATCACGGGCATCTTCGTGATTTGCCACTCGGCAGACATAGGCATAGACGGGAATCCAGTAGGCGGCGCAAAGTGCTTCAAGGGCCTGGCCTGATTCCACGGAATCGTCATGCGACGCAGCAACGACAAGACTCCAGCGAGTCGTCACAAATGAGTGTGATCCCGTTCGCAGCGGCTTCGAATTTGAGAGTTCGTCCGACATCACTGACTCGACGCTGATCGGCTCAAAGCTGTTTGTAAAGTGCCGTACTGACACAACCATGATTTGCTTGTGAGACCGTCGCGGCAAAGTCTGCCAGGTAACCCCGAGAGTAGGTCCGGAGCTGTGGTTTCCACTCGGACTTTCGGCGGGCGAGTTCTTCTTCCGCAACGTGTAGTGTCACCGAGCCGGTTGGCAGGTCGAAACTGATCGCATCCCCATCGTGAACGAGTCCGATCGGACCTCCGACGGCTGCTTCCGGAGCACAATGGACACCGATCGCACCGTGCGAAATTCCCGAAATTCGCGTATCGGAAATCAATGCCACCTTGCCATTCAGTTCAGGCACCGACAGCGCTGAAGCCGCCAGCACGACTTCGGGCATTCCCAGTGCCACAGGCCCCAGGTTCCTTAAGACGATCACACTGCCGGGCAGAATACGCCGCTGTTCGACCGCCTCAGAAACAGCTCGCCCGCTTTCGAAGCAGATCGCGGGGCCACGAAAACGGGGTTCGGCGAGACTGGACACCTTGAAGACAATTCCGTCTGGAGCAAGATTACCGAAACAGACCTGCATATCGGCAAACGGTTTGAATGGAGCATCAGCGGGGGCGATCAGATCCTGGCCTGCTGGTGGATCTGACGCGTTTGCAACATTCTCGGCGATGGAACGTCCGGTGACCGTCAGGCAACTTCCGTCAATCAATCCTGCTCGTACCAGATGTTTCAGCAGGACCGATGTCCCGCCCAGCTTATGCAGGTCGACCATCGTCTTCGTACCACGCGGGGCAAAGTTGCACATCACGGGAGTGCGGCGGAAGATCTCCTGGAAGTCTTTCAGGCCAAAATCAACTTCTGCTTCGCGAGCCAGCGCCAGAAGATGGATCACGCCGTTCGTTGAACCTCCGACCGCCGAGATCATGGTCGCGGCATTGATGAATGCCTTACGAGTCAGGATGTCGCGAGGTCGGATTTCCAATTGCAGAAGATTACGAACGAGTGCTCCTGCTGACAGGCATTCTTCCTTTTTTGCGGCATCAATCGCTGGCGTTGAACTGCTTTGAGGAGGCATCAGGCCGATAGATTCCAGGCACATCCCCCAGGTATTGAACGAGGCCGCGATGCCACACCCGCCCGGGCCCGGACACGCCAGTCGTCGGATATCGTCCGCTTCTGATTGCGGGATCGCGCCGACAGACGCCGCCGCTTGAGCGTCGTACACATCGAGGATGGAAATATCACGGCCCTGATAACATCCCGGATGAATGCTTCCGCCCGAAAGAATCAAACCGGGGTAATTCATCCGGGCCAGCGCCATGGCGAATCCGGGACCGTTCTTATCGCAATGGTGCAGACCGATCATCGCGTCATAGCAATGAGCGGTCACGACACATTCTGCGGAATTCGCGATCAGGTTGCGTGAGACCAGGCTGGCGCTGCCCCCTTCCAGTCCCTGTGTCAGATTGTCACTCACCCCAGGTGTCCCGAATGGAAAGCCCAGCATTCCTGCGTTGCGGCACCCTTCGGCGACCAAGCGTCCAAGATCATACGCGTGAACGTTACACAGATTTCCTTCGAGGAGTGGAATCCCAATCCCGACTTGCGGCTTGTCGAAATCGGCTTCCGTCATGTCAAGACCGTAGAAAAACGCGGTCACTCCTCGTTGCCATCCGTGAGTCAGTTGTCGACTGTTCCAATTCAGATCGGCCATCGCAGTTCATTCTTTCGGACGAGACATCCAGTTGTTGCGTAACGTGGCGACATCCTATCGCGAAGAAAGACCAAAAAGCGATGCTGGCGATTCCGGGGCGTGTTGTCTTACGGGTTCATTCAATCTGGAAGGTCTGGCGGATTGAATCCGGTACCAACTTTCCCTAGATTCGAAGTTACTGATGGATTTCTGCGATTCCGAGAGATCTGAGTTTTCGAGCCTTTTGCGCGGGGTGGTTTCATGCGTCTGCTTGTTCTGTCGGTTATTGTTGTCGCTGGTTCAATCGCGTCGGTTTCAGCGCAGGAATCCCCGTATGCGATCAAGTTGCCAGCCGATCCGCCGTACTATCGTGTTCGCTACGAAGGTTCGACTCAAGCGGGCGAGCTTGCATACCCTGTCAGCTTTACGATCTGGATTTCGCCGCAGGTGAAGACTCTGCGCGGAGTCGTCGTTCATCAACACGGGTGTGGAGAAGGTTCGTGCAAGTCCGGGCAGACAGGGGCCTTTGATCTGCATTGGCAGGCTCTGGCCAGAAAGCACGATTGTGCTCTGCTGAGTCCCGTTTATGAGCAGCCGGAAAAAGCGGACTGCCAGCTCTGGTGTGATCCGCGCAAGGGTTCAGACGTAGCATTCCAGAAATCCCTCGTCGATCTGGGAGCCTTAACGGGTCATCCGGAATTGTCCACGATTCCCTGGGCGCTGTGGGGGCACAGCGGTGGGGGACATTGGGCTGGTGGAATGACTCTACTTCATCCCGATCGAGTCGCGGCGGCATGGTTGCGATCGGGGGTTCCGCCAATTGAAGCGGTTGAAGGGAAGCCAGCGCCGTATGAAATCTCTGACGCCGCTTGTCAGGTTCCAATCATGTGTAATCTCGGTACAAAGGAAGGTGTCACGGACAAAGCCAGTCGATTTGCAGGTGTCTGGCCAGGCAATGAAAAATTCTTTTTGGCTGTGCGAGCCAAGGGAGGCCTGATTGGTGTGTCGATCGATCCCTTGGCAAGTCATGATTGTGGCAATCAACGCTATCTGGCAATGCCATGGTTCGATGCGTGCCTGACAGCACGTCTTCCTGCGAAACAGGGGGAACCACTGAAGCCGATTGCCAGAAGCGATAGCTGGATTGCTCCGTTGAACACGGGCGAACCAGAAATCGTCGCACCTGTTCCTGCGAGCAAGTTTGCCGGAGCGATCGAGAAGTCGATCTGGTTGCCGAACGAGACTGTCAGCGTCGCCTGGACCCAGTACACGAAAGATTCAGTGGTTACAGACACAACGCCACCCCCTGCCCCAACAAATCTGAAGGTGGATGGTCAGGTTTTGACGTGGACGGCAGAGGCAGATCTTGAAAGTGGACTGGCCAGTTTTATCGTTGAACGTGACGGACAGGTCATTGCCAGGGTTCCCGAGCAAGGAAAGAACCCGTTTGGTCGCCCGATCTTCCAGAACCTTTCGTACAGCGATACCCCGTCGCAACCGCTGGTTGAGTTCAAATATGTCGACACCAAAGCTGAAGAGGGCAAAGTTCACCGGTACCGTGTTATCACGGTCAACACAGTTGGCTTGATGTCGAAATAAGTCCGTTGCGGTTGGATGCCCCTTTCCGTTTTGCATTGCGACTCAGGGGCCATCGAAGATGAATACAGAATCCGGTATTGTCTTGCAGAAGCGATGAAGGCTGTCTTTCAGAACTCCCACAAAAGGAATTCCATGCAAAGCCGACTGTTGACCGTAATGACTATTCTGGCATCTGTCACAGCGCAGGTTATTCATGCGGCTGAACCAGTGAAACTCGGAATCCTGGGGATCGACAACTTTGGTTCTGTCGCCTACACAGAATTTCTGAATCGACCTCATGCAGAGGGTGTCTTCGAAGGGGTTCGAGTCGTCGCGGCCTATCCCATCGGCAGTCCTGACTATCCTGACAGCGACAAGCTTGTTGCCAGTTGGAAGGATCAGTTACTGAAGATGTATCAAAGTCCTAAAGATCCCAAGGACGCCGTCCCGCCGATTGAAATGGTGAATTCCGTTGAGGAACTGCTAAAAAAGTGCGACGGGATCATGATTTTCAGCATGGATGGGCGTCTGCATCTGAAGCAGGCGGAAGCGGTGTTGCGAGCCGGCAAACGCCTCTTCATCAGCCGACCGCTCGCGGCATCGCCAGTGGATGCGGTGGCCATTTTGAAGCTTGCCGAAGAGACCAAGACTCCTTGCTGGAGCAGTTCACAGCATCGTTACAGTGGCGGCTTCAGTGGAATGCGCGACCATCCCGAAGTTGGTCGCGTGATTGGCTGCGATGTCTATGGAGGCTGGACTGTCAACGCGCCCGAGGCTGATCAGTTCACAAGACCGCTACACAGTATCGAGACTCTGTACACGATCATGGGGAGCCCGGGAGTGGTCTCTGTCACGTGTGCCTCGACCCCGACTGCAGAATGTATCACGTGCGTCTGGAAGGACGGACGAGTGGGTACCTATCGCGGGATCAAGGAAGGAGCCGTCAAGTACAGTGCCACAGTATTTGGGGACAAAGGGGTTTCAACGGCCGGGATCTACGGGCACGGAGTGCCTGTCAAAGGCGTCGTTCCCACGAATGACAAGTATGTGGGGTACGAAGGTCTGGCAACAGAAATCGCCAAGTTCTTCAAAGGGGGCCCAGTTCCCGTGACACCTGCAGAAACACTGGAGATATTCGCGGTCATGCAGGCTGCTGAAGAAAGCAAAGCTCAAAACGGAGCTGTGGTTCCTGTGAAGAATCTCTGGAATCCAGCGAAGTGACCATAGTAGGTGGCCGGAGTTGCTCGCCTTGCGGACCAAAGGTCCATCAATTCGCCCAGCCCAGTCCCTTCGGACTGGGTGTACGAGGTTCACATCCCATTGATGCGTCTTGAGGGCCAACGGCCCGGCAATTCAAACTGAACAATGCGGCTCAGGGGCGAACGACCGGTCGGGTGGGCAACGCTGTGAGGCGTTTTTGCAGGGGATTTCCACAAGTGGAACGGCGACGGCAACGCCGACGTTCTTTACTGATCGGAGTACTTCAGATGACGAGATCTGGCCTTGATCCTTGTTATCAATGTCTTCAACTCCAACGGAGTTGCGTCTTATAGCCCAG
>CAXBSB010000336.1:0-5441 GCA_963977965.1 uncultured Schlesneria sp. | reverse complement strand
GGGGGGGCGGGGCGAATGTCGCATCCCTTACCAAGTGAAACCACGACGTCGCCTCTCGCATTTTTTGGCAAAATTCACAGGGGGTGGTATCCAAAGTGTGAGCGGCAGGTCGACGGGTCCCTCTCGATGGTGCGCTCGAATGCAATTGCACAGGCGATAGCACCAACATCAGTTTTTATTTCCCCGAATCGCCATCAAGCTGAAGCCCTTTGTCCGATCAGCGAGCGGGAAAAACTAAGGCCAGCCGAAGGAGATCCCACGACTGGCCTAGACGAGCGCCGAACCTGCGCTCAAGGAGCCCGCAAGAAAAAGGTAATTTCTGACAGGGACTCACCACAAGGACAAACAGGAAAAAAAGTAGCCAACCAGTGCTGCTGTTATCGGGCCGGGTCATTTTCTCGTAGATCGCGACTTCCTCATACCATGCCGCAGCCTCGCACATTTTGGTGGGGTCGTGAGGTGGGACTATGTGCTTCTGGCGTCTGATTGTGAACTCGGTTACCATCAGGATTTGGCCCGCCAGATGGCCTATCTTCCGCTCCCGGCAGCCGGAATGGCTCGTGGCGACCGACCAGGAAAAACGGCATCTGCCCCGGTTCGGCAAGAAGCTGGGTCAGCAACAGAAGGAGCTAATCTCTAATGTCACCTGTCGTCACAATCATCGGATTTCATTTTGTACTGGGCGCTCACCTCGTCGCTGTCCAGATCCGCCCATGTACACAAGCATCAAACTGCGTATTCGCGCCGCCACGTGCGCCTTTCCGCATGCCGTTGCATGGCAAGGATATATTGGACTTCTCCGATGAAACTGTTTAAATGTACCGCATGGAAGATCAGGATGAACATTTGGCAAGCTCACGTAACGCGCCAATCTAAGGAATGCCGGAATGCAAACGAACCCACGTCGCGGCAGCGGCCAGAAACATGGCAAAACTTCACAGCAGCCTCAAACCCAGGTTTTTAACGAAGCTTCAATCTGCGCGGTCACCGAAACTTGATGCCCCGTCGACTACTGCCTGGTGCAGATGCCAAGAGTTCTTTGGTTAACAGGAACGTACTATGACTACGATAGCCTGCAATTTTATATCCGTTAGCGATGTGTACCCGAGTCGAGTGGACATTTTATGCCACTTATCCGCAGACAACTGCGTAAATCTTCCAGAACTAAGTGCAGCTCGAAGTCATGCGTCAGTGCGATTCGAGGAATGCGCATGGCAACCAGATTTCCGCTGCAAAAAGCATCTAGCGTGCATCTTGATGCCGCTCGGTCGCATTTGCTCGCTCCTCAATGTAATTGCAACGCTGGTGCTGGTTACTTTATTTGTACCCGCTGAGCTACGAGCCGATACGGACAGCGATTCTGCCTACGCGGAAGAACGCAAGGGAAATTATCAGGCAGCGATACGATTTGCTGAATCGCATGTCAGCCGGTGCCCCTGCAGCACAGTATACAAAAGAATCGCGACGTGTTACCGCAAGTTAGGTGACATGGCTGCGGCGGAGCGTTACATCGAGATTGCAGCATCGCTCGGCGCGAACCAGAAAATCAAGTCGGGACGGCCAGAGGATGAATTTGCCTGGACGTTGTTGGAGCGTGGACGGATACTAACAGAACTTGGAAAATACGATAAGGCCGCGAGGAGTTTCGAGACCGCCGTTCAGTTGAATCCAGAAAAGGAGCCACTCGCTTACTGTACCTATATGGTCGGGCAGCTTCGGTTGCGAAAGGGGCAGGGCACGGAAGCCCTTCCGTACTTCCTCCGAGCGGGATCATTGGGTTATGAGAGAAAAGAGATACTTCTTGCGAGTGGGCGGGCACTGTCTTTCGATTTGGAATTTGAGCGCGCGATGGAAAAGTACGAACTGGCAATCGATGAAGCGCCGGCAGAAAGCGGCCCCTACCTTTCCCGTGTAATTCTTCTCATGGGTGCTGGACGCTGGAACGAAGCCGTGCAAGAGGCAAAGCTAGATTGCGTTCGGACAAGAAAAGCAGACGAAGGCAGTCAACTCATGGCGATTGCGGGTTATCTGGCCGCAAAAGCTGGCATGACTCAGGGACCAGAGCAGATACTACGAGAAATACAGTTGCGCTGTGACAAGCGTCAGTGGCCGTATCCAATAATTCGATATCTGCTGGGTGACTTGTCTTCCACCGGCCTGCACGAAGTTGCTGATTCTAGGGGGAAAATGACAGATGTCCAGTCCGTATTTGCCATTCAGTTCGCTGATAAAGAGAGCAAGGCTGACGTTCATCAACGATGGGTAATGGAGTCCGGCGATCATACTCGTCTGCTGCGGGATCTTGTAATACTTAATGCGACAACTAAAACGTTTTCAAAGGGAAAACCCGAAACACACGCAGCGGCCTCTGCCGTGAAACAGTTCCTACAGACGAGAATTCGTCGCATCGAACAACGGCCTTATCTCGATAAATATACTGGCGAACTCATTGAGGAGGTACGGCTTGAAGAAGTCGATATCGCCGAAATCAGATCGATCAGGCCGGATTCGCCGGAAGTCGTCATGAAGCGTGCCCTGATGCAGCGTGGTTACACTGCGAATCAAGCAAAGGAACTCATTAAAATGGCGGAAAAGAGAATTCAAGCGAGGGATTCTGGTCAACAGAAGCCAGCGAGCGATAACGACGACATCAAACCACTTAAAGACAACTAGCGATCGGTATCAGCCGGGCTGCTGGACGTGGAAGCAAGAACAAATACGCATTCGACTGAAGAAAGTAGGGAAGGGAATGCCGATTCGAAAGCTGGTTGTGCTGACGCTGATGTCCGCTTCCGTGACCATAGGCATCTGTACTCGACAGGGAGTTACTCAAGACGAACCCGTCGGTAATACTAAAAGTGATTCACAACAGCCAGATGCCGATGGCGATTCTACGGATGCCGATTCCGGATACACAGGAATGCGGCATTACAGCGGGCCAGCCCTGCCGGATGACTATAAGAGTCCTTTTGGTGATCCTTTCGATTTCGCGACCGACTTCCGTGCAGGTATGTCCGACAACGCCGCTGGAGGACGCGGCACATCTGATGGAGCCAGCGATTCGGCAAGCTCAAGGAGGAGCGAGAATTCAAGAACCACTCTTACCAACGGCGGAGTGCCGAATTCCGATCTTGGAATAAGGCCCTTGCGAAAACCGTCGTGGCCACCCGATGACGATGTCGTAGATTCCGTCGTCCGTACTTATGATGGCGTCGCTCAGGCTGCAGAGAATTTTCGCCGCAGGCAGTCGGAAATCGTGGACGGCGCTGAAGATTTTAACTCAACTGTCAAACGCGGCAATGAACAGATTTCCAGAATCCAGGATGACCTAGAAGTTGCTCAGGCGAGTAGGAAATCGGAACTCGATCGTCGGAAGGCTGATATTGAAGTGCAATTTGACAATTCACGTTTCAATTTGTGTCCCCGAGGACATTCGTACGATGATTGTTCCCATGAAGACGCCAAGGCGCTATGGGAGCGACGAAAGCAGGATGCCTTGTCGAACGTTGACCGCTTGGCTTCATCTGCGGATGGTGATATCCGCAGATTAAAAGACGAGATTCAGGCTTGGAAAATCAAAACAGCAGAATATGCAAAACAGCAGCAGAAATTGCGACAGCAACAGGAAAGCGGTAATGCTTGGGTTAAAAAATTTAATGCAGGTGATGCATTGTGGTCAATTTTTAACAAGTAGTTGTTAACGCAGCTTCGCGAGGTACCCGGACGCTATTTGATTGCAGGGATTTGTTTGACATCATGTCAGGCCGGTACCCGGCGGGATACCATCCAGACCTCAGGCCGGTCGACGGAAATGTGGTTCCTGAAGTAATACGAAACAAACGAAATCAACGAACCAATTACAGAAGTGATTGCCTGAATTCGTTTCTTTCGTTCATTCGTATCAGCCCGGACGCAAACTGTTTCTCCTGTTGCGTCGGTTTACGGTGATTTACGAATTGCGCGCTCAGCTTACTGCTGATATCCTCATTACAAATTCGACCCGAACACTCGTGTCGATTCTTGAAAGGTTCGATCCCATGGCTAGCATCGTCTCCCGTCCGAACGGCACGAAGTACATTCAAGTCACTGTCAGCAAACGACGGTCCTCCATTTGGCTAGGTGAAACTTCCCAACGAAATGCCGAACGGGTCCGCGACAAGATCGAAGAACTCGTCAAGTCTCACTCACTCGGACTTTCGATACCGCAGGATGTTGCCGCATGGGTCGCGAAGTTGCCGAAGGAACTGGCCGACCGTCTGGCAGAAGTCGGACTGATCGATCCTCCAGACCGGATTGCGATGCCTACGCTGGTGGAGTTTGTCGACCAATACATCGCCAAGCGGACGGATGCGAAACCGGCAACCCTGAAAGTTTACGGTCGATGCAGGAACCTGCTGGCCAGTTACTTCAAGAGCATGCCGCTCGACGAACTGACGGTTGCGGGGGCGAAGGATTTTGCCCGCTGGATGAAAACGAAGAAAAAGCCGCTCGGGGAAAACACCGCCCGCCGGATGACAGGATTTGCGCGTCAGTTCATCAATGATGCTGTGGAAGCGGAACTGTTGACCAAGAATCCGTTCAAGGTGAAGGAATTGAAAGTCACGGTCCGGGGCGATGCACAGGGATTCCAGTTCATCAGCATGGAAGACACGGGGAAAATTATTGGAGCATGTCCTGACTCGCAATGGCGATTGATCGTGGCCCTCAGTCGCTTCGGCGGGCTGCGGACTCCTTCCGAGACTCTCGCGTTGCGGTGGAGCGATGTTGACTGGCAGGCGAACACAATTCGGGTGACTTCACCAAAGACGGCGCATCACGCGGGACACGGCGAACGGATCGTTCCAATTTTCGGCGAACTTCGCCCGTACCTCGAAGAAGCTTTCAACCCTGAAGATGAATTCGCCATCACCCGCTATCGTGACGCATCCCAAAACATTCGAACCCAGTTTAATCGGATCGTCGCAAAAGCTGGTCTGAAATCGTGGCTACAACCGTTCCACGCCATGCGAAAGAGCAGGCAGACCGAATTGGCTGACAAGTTCCCTTCGCACACGGTATGTGCCTGGCTGGGAAACAGTGAAGCCGTGGCCCGTGAGTTCTATCTCCAAACGACAGAAGAACATCACTTGCGCGCCGTCAGTCTGGATTGTATGCGTCCCTGTATGCAGAACGGCGTTGAAACGGACGGAAACGGTCCGAAACCGGTCGACCCGGAAAACAAGGAAGCCCCTGCGTTACAGGGGCTTACGACGAATTGCAAGTTGTTACCAACAATCAAAATGGACGATACAAGACTCGAACTTGTGACCTCCACGATGTCAACGTGGCGCTCTAACCAACTGAGCTAATCGTCCGGGGTCTCATGACGTTTCAGGCTTGCTGCCGAAAGAAGTCAGGAGACACGAAACGATAAGTACCTCGCTCGCCCCGGTCAAGTGAGC
>CAXBSB010000335.1:0-5443 GCA_963977965.1 uncultured Schlesneria sp. | reverse complement strand
ACTCCCGTCATTTCGACGAGGATTTCATTTGATTACGCGCCACGTGTTGGATGCGCTGCCTGAACTGGCGTCCATTCAAATCGGGCTGCTGCATGTTTTCATTCAACATACGTCGGCATCACTGACAATCAATGAAAACGCCGACCCTGATGTTCCTCGGGATCTCGAATCGTCGTTCAACGCGATTGCTCCCGAAGATTTTCCATACGTCCATACGTGTGAAGGACCGGATGACATGCCGGCACACGTCAAGGCATCGATGCTCGGAAGTTCCGTCGCAATCCCCATCAGCCGAGGGAAACTGTGCCTGGGAACATGGCAGGGGATCTATCTGTGTGAACACCGCAATCACGGTGGCAACCGCTCATTGATCCTGACCCTGCAAGGCTCGACCAGTTGATGACCATGCAAGAAACGTAGAGTCGAACGAGTCTCGAACGTACACAATTTCCGCGACAATTCTCTCGATCAATTATTTCCGCAGGAAACCTCATGACCAGTTCGCAATTTCCTCTTTCATGGGATCTGAAGTCACTCTCGCCCGAGCCGACAACGGCCGAGTTTCGGCAGCGACTGAACGACTTCAAATCACGATTGACGAAGTTTGCTCGCTCGACATCGGCTCTGCCTGCCGTGAATGATGACCCCGCAGAGGTCAGTCGGTGGGTTCAACTCATCACTGAGTACGAGTTTCTCGATTCGGGTATCACAGACCTGAAGGCTTTGGTCGAGTGCTATGCAGCGGCTGATGCAGAGAACAAGAATTACCAGCAACTGCAGGCCGAACTTTCCACTCTGATGCCATTGCGAGAGCAAATTGCGACAAACGTCGAATTCGCTTTCAAGGACGCGACGAATGAAGGATTCGCGGCATTCATCGGAGCTGTACCTGAATTGCGACGCAATGAATTCTTTCTGGTCACCCGGCGTCGTAATTCGTCCTTAAGATTGCCTCGCGACCAGGAAGTTCTCGCGGCGGATCTGGCCGTCGACGGAATCCACGCGTGGGGAAGGCTGTTTGATCGCCTGTCGGGCTCACTGAAGATTCAGATCCAGGAAAAAGGAGCTGTCGTCACCCGCTCACCGGGGCAGGTTCAGTTCGATTCCCCTCAGCGCCAGGTTCGAGAAAACAACTTCTTTGCGGCCGACGCCGCCTGGGGTTCGATCGAAGACACCTGCGCGGATGCGATTAATCATATTGCCGGAACGCGGCTGACGACGTATCGACATGTCGGACTGCGCGATCATCTGGAAGTCCCCTTGCGGTTCAATCGAATGACCCGCGAAACACTCGACACGATGTGGTCCACGATCACATCTGCGAAAGGGGTTTTGAAAGAGTACCTGGCGAAGAAAGCCCAGTTGATGGGGATCGACCAACTCGCCTGGTATGACCTGGCTGCACCACTGCCACAGTTACCCGGTGCAGGAACCAGCGATGAAATCTCGTACGATGATGCCTGCACTCAGATTATTGAGGCGTTTCACCAGTTCAGCCCCGACTTTGGCGATTTCGCGAAGATGGCATTGTCGGACGGATGGGTTGAAGCCGAAAACCGAGCAGGAAAGCATCAGGGGGGATTCTGTACCGGCTTTCCAACCGCGAAACAATCTCGCATCTTCATGACTTACACCAACAGCGCAGACAGCATGAGCACCCTCGCTCATGAACTGGGACATGCATACCACAGTTGGGTGCTGAGAAACGAACCTGTGTTTCTGCAGGATTATCCCATGAATCTTGCGGAAACAGCGTCGACGTTTGCCGAAGCGGTTCTGGGTGAACAGCGTTACAGCCGAGCGAAATCAGATTACGAACGATTGCAGATGCTCGACGGACTCCTGGGCGATTCCGTGGCGTTCCTGATGAATATCCACTCCCGGTTCCTGTTCGAAGACAGTTTCCATCGGGAACGAGCCAAGGGAGAATTAACGGCCGCCCAACTGAGCGAGCTGATGCTGGCTGCTCAAAAGGCCGCGTACATGGATTCGCTGGCCGATGGCGGGTGGAACCCTCGCTTCTGGGTTTCGAAGCTCCATTTCTACATCACTGGTTTGCCGTTCTACAACTTCCCGTACACCTTCGGCTACCTGCTCTCGATGGGGGTCTACGCCGTTGGGCAGGACTCTGGAGGCGAGTTTGCAGACACCTACCGCAAACTGCTGATTGCGACAGGAAGCAAAGACGCCGAGGACGCCGTTCGATCGACACTGGGCTTCGACCTGCGTAAACCAGACTTCTGGAACAAGAGTCTGAATATCGTGGCGGATCGAGTTCGGCAGTTCGTCAAGCTGGCCGACGCGACGCTGGCGAAGACTTCCCGGATCTGAACGCTTGACTCCGTTCGATAGACTGGCTGCGCGAGAAAGTTGCAGTTAGAATCAACGGACAAGCAACCGATGATGCGTCAGCCGCAAGGCTGTTCCAGCCGGGAAGTGAGTCGATGCGCGCCGCCAAAGACCTGGTTTCTCTGTGGACGACCGGAATCAAAGTTAAGGTAAGAAATGATTTAGAAGAATCAGCCGCTTCAAAATGGATCGTTGCTCAACTGCCAGAAAGCTTTCCGGTTTCGCAACTTGAGGTGTCACCGGGGCACTCGTCTGACGGAAGTTACGTTCATTTTCATGTCCGCGACGATTTTTCTGCGATTTTGACCCCTGACAATGACACTGGGAAACTCGCCGCGCAACTGCACCTCGACCCGGAGAATTGTGACCAGGATCTCGAACGGGAAATCCTGCTGGCAATCCTCCTTTGTCCGGTCGTAATCGAGTTTCCCAGTCTGCAGGAACTGATTTCCACGATCCGAATCCGTGCTGCCATTGTTCAGGCCGCTCGACGGACATCCCTCGCGTTCGCAACCTACGAAGCAGAACGCCCTGCGGATTACTGGCATTACGACGAGGACCGCGGATTCGTGCTGTTGCCTGGAAAGTCGCTGATTTCAGCCCTCGAAAAGGCGACGAATTCGGGAGACGCAAACAAGCAGTACACGTTCTCGTGTCGGCGGGCATCCGAATATCTCGTCCTGTTGGGTTTGGCACGAGAAGCCCGAAACAGCAACGCCGTGCTTTACAGGGCTCTGCATCAGCAGGCGGAAACACGGGCACTGAAAGGACGTGAATTCGAGCAGGTTTTCGTCCGTACCATCGGTTCTTCCTCAGAACCGTTCCCGATTCGATATTTCATCCCTGGCGACCGGACATGGTTCCGGAATATAGACCCCGCGTCGGCGGAAGTCACTGGGTACGAAGGGAGTTGGACATTTTACCTCGGCAGCGGAAAGTTCGCTGATTTCTGGCGGCGCGACCGAGTCTTCACGCTGGAAACCAAGCTGGCATGCATCTATCACTGGCGAAACGCCTTAATCCGTGATGCCGCTGGAGAATTGCAGATCGACGAAAATAAGGTCGACCAGCTCATCGATGAAACGTGCCGCACTCCCAAAGCTCTGGAGGAAGTCCTGCACGAGACTCTCCGTTTGCAATCGCCGCTGGGGACATCCGGTGGCGGATGTATCGAACCTCATCGCGAACGCCCCTGCCTGATTTGCCCGGAAACGACGGAAGTCGTCCTGCCAGACTGCGAACCTGCGAGAGAATAACTGCCAGGAAAAAGTCATTTTGCGGATTGACTTTCGCCGATCTGATGACAAAAATGTGACTGAGTTGAGACTGAATCTCAACTTCAACTTCCGATCCAAACCCTGTGACTCGTTCGGTTGAGTGTTCGCCATGGACTTCGGTCACCCGCAAACTCTCGTCGAAAATCAGAACCACGCCGATACCTGTCGGACTGTGTGTCATTGTCTGAACGTCTCGGAGCACGAAATCCGGGCCGCAATCGACGAACACGATCCCCAGTCGATTCGGGCTGTTTCACAGGTCTGCGGAGCGGGAGCAGGTTGCATGTCCTGCCACCGTCATATTCGCCGCATGCTGAATGAGCGGGTTCTGTATCGTCGCTCACAACTGGTTGGTGATGCTGAATCAGCCGAGACACCTTGTTCCTGAGGTCGGCAGAATCCGGGCCTATGGCGCTTCCGTGTCAGTAGGACGCATCAGCGGGCACCGATTTCTTTTGTTGTGGAACTGTCAGCGTTTCTCAAGAAACTCTCGAACGATCTTTATTCGTTCATCATCAAAAAACTCGGCACCGCCGTGCTTGCCTTCGTGAACGACCACAAACTGACACGGTCGCTTTACAGCTTCATACCGCCCCTGCAGTTCGTGCGACTGATTGATCGGAGCTTGGGGATCCTGATCGCCATGAATCAAAAGTAACGGCGGATCACGAACATCGACATGAAACACGGGACTGGCCAGTCGTGCGAGTTCCACTTTCTCCTCGGGCTGCCCTTCAAGTAGCAGTTGCAGGGCAGGGACTCGAACTTTCAATCCATGCGGCGTTGATTGCGAAAGAATCGTGGTCAGATTCGACATCCCGAAGAAACTGACAATCGCATCCACTCGAGACGACTGGTCAAGGTACTCACCTACTCGCCCCTCCAGTTCTGCATGACTGTTCGTAACCCCAACCAGTGCCGCCAGATGCCCGCCCGCGGATGCCCCAGCGATGACAACTCGACTGGCATCGATTCCATAGTCGCGCTGCTTTGCTCGCAAGAAGCGGATGGCCGCCTTGATGTCGTGGACCTGAGCCGGAAACGGAGCTTGTGGTGAAAGCCTGTAGTCAACACTGGCAACGACATACCCGGCGCTGACCAGACTGCCCAGCGGCATGTCTTTCTTGGAGCCACCTCGCCATGCCCCGCCATGGACCCAGACAATGATCCCCGGCCTGGCGTTTTCACCCGGCCGATACAGGTCGAGTTTCAGTTCGATGCCGTTAACCGTGGCATAGGGAAGATCAGCGACTTTCGTCGGTTCGGCGCTGGCAGCGATACCGCTAACCAGGATCATCATGAACAATGAAATCGTCACCTGCATGGATTTGCTTAACATCACGAACCCTCTTCGCGGTTTCCACGAGCACACACGGGGAAGACTAACAAAAGTGAAGTACGATTCAGATCGTCACCATCAGAAATCCGCCGTTGGGATACCGATAGATCCCGCCATTGGCTTTGAATGACCTGCTGGCACGAAGTCCCTCAGGCAACCTTGACAGTCTCTGAGCTTCCTTCGAAAATCACCACACGATGACAGAAAATCACGTTCAATGATCAACCATCATCGCGGCGACGTCAGTGGGACGAACGCCCGTTTCGATTTCTGTGAGTGACTGATAACGAGGAGAAGAGATGAGCGGACCGATCGTGCGAACCGGAACGACCCCGAAGTTCTGGGAAAACTATGACAACATTTTTGGCAAGAAGACGGCTGCAAAGAAGGCTCCGGTCGCGGCTGCTGCACCAGCCAAGAAGGCGACCAAAAAGGCTGCCAACAAAGCCACGAAAAAGAAGGCCTGATCCAGCGGCTG
>CAXBSB010000334.1:0-5502 GCA_963977965.1 uncultured Schlesneria sp. | reverse complement strand
CCACTCGTTTCAACTTCGACCGTCACATAAAAAGCAGAGTCGCCGCACAATCTCATTTGACAACTGCCGACATAGCACAAAAGACAACATCAATTTCTGGAATCGCGCGCCGATTTTCCACGAACAGTCGCACAAACGCATTTTGCAACCATGTGTTTGACTCCTCGACTCAGCAAAGCTATTTTGCATCCCGCATATGATCGAAAACGAATCACGCCAATCCTTGATAGAAATGTCGTGATTCTGAGTCCACCACATTTCCTCGAAAGGGCGGCTGGCGATGTACAAAACTCTTACCGCAATGGCTTTCATTTCAGCCGGTGCGATTGCGGGATACCTGGCGGCGGTCAGCAACGTTGCAACGCCCCAGGTTCGTGCTGAGGCAACGAATAATGCAGCGGACGATGCGGCTAAGCCCTATGCACCGGCGGCATTGAACCCGACGGAAATTGTTGCCAGACCTTCACAGAGCGGCGAAGCACCGATTCTGCTAACCGATGCGGGGACGGAACGGTCCCGGAAAGACGGAAAGCGGAAGCCTGCACGCAAACCGAATATCGTTTTCATCATGTCGGACGACGTCGGATGGGGTGACTTGGGCTGTTATGGTGGTGGCATCATGCGAGGTGCTCCGACCCCGCATCTGGACCGCCTGGCCTCCGAAGGAATGCGATTTGTGAATTACTACGGTCAGGCCAGTTGCACAGCCGGTCGCGCATCGTTCATCACGGGGCGAATTCCCGTGCGAACTGCACTGTCGGTGGTGATCACTCCGGGTAACAAGGCTGGTCTGACTAACGAAACACCCACAGTGGCCCAATATCTGAAAAAGGCGGGATATCACACCGTTCAGATGGGCAAATGGCACCTCGGTGGCCAGCCCGAAAACTATCCGACTTCGGTTGGCTTCGATCACATGGTGCACATGCTCCCTTGGTACGCGGGCGTGTATGCGTACCCCGACCCCAAGCTCAATCCGGCTTGGCCGCTGGACGATGTCGCATTTCAGGAGTGGTGGAAAGCGATCAACATGGGGGAATGGGAAGGAAACGCTGGCCAGCCTGCCGTCAAGACTCGCGATTTCACCTACCTGGACCTGCACACATGCGACACGCGCATCAAGGATAGCGCTGTCCGCACGATCAAGGAACACGAAGGGAAGGATAACCCTCTGTTCCTGTACTGCTGTTTCATGAAGGTTCATCAGCCGAACTTTCCCGCTCCAGAGTTCAAGGGAAAATCGCCCGGACAGTATCCGTACCTCGACTCACTGATGGAGCTGGATTTCAACTCTGGATCAGTGATCGACGCGGTCAGGAATTCACCTGACCCCAATATCCGCGACAACACGATCATCGTCTGGACGACGGACAACGGCGCCTGGATCGACGCATGGCCGGATGCTGGTTACACGCCATTCCGTGGTGAGAAAGGATCGTGCTACGAAGGTGGTTTTCGGGTACCTGCCATCGCCTGGTGGCCAGGTCACATCAAGGCTGGTTCGGTTGCAACAGGGATGATGAGTCACATGGACTGGTGGCCGACGTTCTCAGCCTTGGCCGACGTTCCCGAAGACCAGCGCCCCAAACGATTCTGGAAGGACAACCTTGGCAAGCCGATCATTTTCGATGGCATCGATCAGAGCGATTACATTCTTCACCCGGATGCGTATTCGTCTTACGACCAGTACACCGGTATCGACCCGAAGTATCCACCGACTCTGGGAGACCGCGGGCCACAAGGCAAACAACCTTTGAAACCGGCACCACGCCAATCGTTCCAGTTCTTCTTTGACAACACTTATGGCGCGGTCCGGCACAAGCAATATAAGTTTGTGTTCACAACCAAGGACAACTGGCTCGGCCCATCGTCTCAGCTGACTACTCCGGCGGTCTTCAAGCTCGATTGGGACCCAGGCGAGCAATACGACATCATGTTCAACGGAGCAGCCCCGACAGTCGGCACGATGAAGTCGTCACCGGGACGATTCGCAGGGCCAGACCATGGCTGGACAACCCATTACGCCCAGACGGTGATGAGTGAATTCTGGGACGAAATCAAGATCAAGCACGTTCCTGGATGGCCGGGCGAGTACCCCTACGCTCTACCGAAACCTGCGCCAGGCGGCGCCGCGTTGTTCGGCATCATACCTGCCGAATTCCAACCGCAGTAATGGAATGCTGCGTCATCCAATTCCCGGCCGGAGGTGTCCCCTCCGGCCGAATTTATTGGAATGAGAGACTTCATGTTCGCGGAAGCCTCTGAGCGTGGGACACCCACACCTCACCATACGAGTAATGTCTTCAACAATCGAATACAGCGATTTGATCGCACTGCTGACACGAGTCAGCCGTGCAAGACTGATGGTCACTTACTGCCGAGTCCAGTCAGATCCCAGATCTTCACCGTTTTGTCCTCGCCCCCTGAAATCAATCGCTTACCGTCCGAAGTAAACTTGACGACTCGAACAGTTCCTTCCTGAGTCATCTTTATAAGTTCAATCCCACACGTAGCGTCCCAGATTCGCAAAGTTCGATCTCTCGACCCTGTTGCAATCAGCTTACCGTTGGGAGCAAACGCAGCAGACTCCACACTGTTGCGGTGTCCTCGCAGCGTGAACAGATAGTCACCCGTTGCCGATTCGTAGATTCGACATGTTCCATCAACACTGGCCGTCGCAACAGACAGACCGTCGCGAGAAAACGTCGCCTGTTGAACCAGACCATCGTGTCCAGCCAATTGACGAACTTCCTTTCCCGACTCGACACTCCAGATTCGGGCCGTCCGGTCAGCACTGGCCGTCAGCAACAGCTTGCCGTCGGGTGAGAATTCGACCGTGTGAACGGAATCCTTATGACCTACAAACGTCTTGGTTTCTCGATTCGTCAAGGCGTCCCAGATTTTGATTTCGTGGTCCAACGATGCCGTCGCAAACGTTTTCCCGTCGGGAGCGAAAGCGATCCCATGGATGACGGCACGGTGACCTCGCAGTTCCTTCACCTTTTCGCCGTTTGTGACGTTGTAAAGTCGCATGAACTTATCAGTGAAATTACCGACCGCGATCATGTCGTTTGATGAGAAGGCAACTGCAGGCAGACCCAGTTTGAAATCCGCTCCCTTCCATTTTCGAGTCTGCGTGGTCAGATCCCAGAGCTGTAACTCTCCAGCAACCCGATTACTTCCTGTCCCGATCACAAGTAGCTTTCCGGTCTTGTCCACGTCGAGAGACAGTACGGGACGTTCGACTTGAAGAGTGACTGATTTGAGTTCTGTCGCGGCTACGACCGTCTTCGGTGCTTTTGGCTTTGTTTCGATGACAATTTTCGGAGGAGCAACTGCGACGGATTCTTTCTGCTTAGCCGTCCACCGGTGGTACGACTTGTCCACACTTCCTGCCACGATTTCATGACAATCCGGGGCAAACGTTACCGATGTCACGGCATCGGTCGGCCCCGTCAGAGTCGATCGTTCTTTCCCATCAACGGGATCAAACAGTTTGACGGTTCCATCAATGGTGCCGCCCGCCAGAGTACGCCCCTGCGGCGAGAAGGCGACGCAGCAGAACATCACATCTTCGGCTCCCTTGGCAATCGCACGCTCGGTCCAGTCCGCGGTCTTCCAGAGTCGGATCGTCGCATCTTCACTGGCAGTGGCGATGGTGGCACCGTCTGAAGAACACGCAATGTCGCGCACAGCAGCCGAATGACCCTTGAGTGTGGCCACCTGTTGACGAGTCTCGATATTCCAGACGATGGCTGTTCGATCACTGCTGCCAGTCACGAGATGTTTTCCGTCCGGCAAAAATGCGATCGCGCGGACGCCGCCCGCGTGACCATTCAATGTGGCGAGTTCTTTCCCATCGACATTCCATAACTTGATCGTCTTGTCATTACTGGCCGATGCCAGCAGCTTTCCATCGGGTGAGAACGCAACGGAAAAGACCCAGTTTTCATGCCCGGCAAGCAATGTCACCAGTTCGCCGCTGTCAACGTTCCAGATCTTGATCACTCTTTCGAAGCTACCAGACGCGAGCAACTTGCTGTCGGGACTGAACGCAACACTCGCTGCAACATCCTCAAAAGCGGCGATCTCGCGAACAAGCTTGCCATCAACCGCCGTGCGAAGCGAGATACGCCCATCCTCGCGCGCCACGGCAAGCCATTTTCCATCACGTGAATATGCCACTGACTGAATCGCTTCTGATTCTGGAGTATCAGCGACAACCGGAATTGCTGGCTTTTCGTTGCCATGATCGGATTCTGGTTTCGCGACCATCGTGAGACTGTAGTCCAGAGTCGTCAGCGAGGACGCTCGCTCGATATCCCGGAACGAAGCATTTCCCTCGCGGCTGATCGAAACGAGGAACTTTCCGTCTGGTGACAAGGCGACCTGTTGGCAGTTTTCAGCACCCAGATCGGTAATCAGCTCTTTTGCTTCTCCATTCCAAAGTTTCATTTCCCTGGGATTCGCTGAAATCAATCGTTTGCCATCAGATGACAACGAGACAGCAGTGATCCCTCGCTGATGCCCTTTCAGTTCTGCGACGGCTTTCCCGGTAGCAACTTCCCAGACACGGACGGTTGCATCCCATCCCACGGTCGCAAGCTGATTTCCCTTCGCACCAAACTGAGCAGCCTCGACGGCTTCCTTTTGAGCAGGCAGTGTCTGAGTCACCTTGGCAGTGACGATGTCCGTAATAAGAACCTGCGTCTTTTCGCGATTGGACAGACCTGCTGCAATTAACTTGTTGTCGGTTGTGAACGCGACATCCAGAATCTGCGTCAACGCCACTTCATGGGCCTTAACGAAACGTTTCCTGCCAACATGCCATTCGCGGACTGATTTGTCGGTACTGCTTCCGAGCGCGAGACGTGATCCATCAGCCGACCACGCGAGGCAGTTCGTTTGCATCGCAGGCCCAGGAAAAGTCTGCCGTATTTCGCCGGATGAGGTATCCATCAAGGCGACACCTGAAGACGGTCCATCAGGACCAATTGCCAGTAATGAACTATCGGGCGAAAACGCGACGGCAAGGATTCGGGTGGAACGCTTGAACTGACAACGAACCTTTGCTGCTGGCACATCCCAGACAACAATCACACCTTTCGACTCGTTTTCGTCGGGTTGCAGGACTGTCGCAACCATCTTGCTGTCAGGAGAAAAGACAGCGAATCCCCACGGATTCGCTGATTTCCGCGGTGCCGCTTTTTTAGGACGACCAGGTGTGACGGGACTTTTGGAGGCAAATTCAATCGGCTCGTTCGAGCCAGCATCTTCCGCGCAGAAAGTGACTGAAGACAGAGATATCCACAACGAGGCCGCGAGAATCAGCAGCACGTTCATCCTGTAACCTCATTCGCAGAATCGACAATCATGAAGACGGATCGTCTGATGATTATGTCTGCAGATGTCTGGAATCGCCAGCGGCATCGCCAGCGTCGGCACTCTGTATCAATTGAACGATGACGGCAGTTCGTTTGCTTGGCTCAGTTCAGGGTCATC
>CAXBSB010000333.1:0-5516 GCA_963977965.1 uncultured Schlesneria sp. | reverse complement strand
GAGGTCGGCACCCCCGACGAGTGCATCCGTCAGGGTGGCGCCGGTGAAATCAGTGCCAACGAGTCCGGCACCAGTGAGCACGATTCCCGGAGCCGTGGCCCCGGCAAGATCTTGTCCCGACAATGCGGCGCCGGCCAATTGCGCGCCCGACAGGTCAGCTTCAGGTCCTACGAGGTAGCCCTGGACTAATGACCAGTTGGTGGGCAGGGCAGTCGGTGTTCCCGTCAACGAGCCGGATACCACGCGTCGCAGCGTTGCTGAGGATAGATCAGTGTTGGTCAGGGTGGCGCCGGTCAGCGTTGCCCCAGTGAGGTTCGCTGCACTGAGGTTCACATTCGTCAGATCAGCGCCACTCAAGGTGGCAGCAGTGAGGTTGGCCGCAGGCCCCGCGAGGTAGTTGTTGACGAGTACCCAATCGGTGGGCAGTGCGGTGGGGGTACCAGTGAGTGAACCGGAGATCACCCCAGCCAATGTCGCTGAGGTCAGGTCGGCGCCTGCCAAGGTGGCGCCGGTCAGCGTTGCTCCGGTCAGGTCCGCACTGCTCAAGTCCAGGCCGGTGAGATCCGCTCCGGTCAGATCGCACCCGCTGAGGTCCTCACTGGCG
Source organism: uncultured Schlesneria sp. (assembly GCA_963977965.1). Classification (GTDB taxonomy): domain Bacteria; phylum Planctomycetota; class Planctomycetia; order Planctomycetales; family Planctomycetaceae; genus Schlesneria. Next base: position 4,912 of record CAXBSB010000333.1, on the reverse strand, counting down.
CTGGGAACAGGTGACAAGGCCCCAGTGCCGGCATCGACCGTGGGACAGCTGGCCGCTGCTTGGGCCACGCCCGTTGGCCCGAGCAGGGCCACGGCCGAGGCCACGAGCGCGCAGGCCGTCAAGGCAGCCGTGGTCCGCCCTTGCCGACGAGGCATCCGGGCAGGCTGAGCGGGGACCGACCGCATGGGGTCACGGTAGGCCGCCAGCCGCGGCCAAGGGCTCCCCCGAACGGCCAAGAAGCGGGGCAATCCGGGCACCATCAGGCGGGAATAGATCCCAGATTGCGCAGGTTGCACTGAGCGAAGTTGCGTCGACCCGACTCAACCTGAGAGGATCCCCCCGATGCCGGGCTTCCCCGGCGCCGGACCCAGCAGCAGGAGGCACCAGCTATGGCCAGAGCCGTAGGAATTGACTTGGGCACCACCAACTCGGTGGTGGCCGTTCTTGAAGGTGGCGAGCCCACGGCCTGCCCCGCTGATCGAGCCTGCTCCGCACGCTGGATCAGTTCAAGGATTTCATCTCGCGTGGAAGCAAGTGGCTTTTCGCAGAGCAGGTGCCAGCCGCGATCAAGACATGCGACGGATTGACGGTAATGTTCAGCCGTTGGCGTACAAATGATCGCCGCATCAATCGCTTCGATTCGCACCAGTTCGGACAAGGACGCAGCCAGTTGAGCATCGGGACAGAATTCAGCTTGCAATGACTTTGCTGTCTCTTGATGTGCGTCCATCAGAGCGACAACCTGCCCGCGGCCGTCAGTGATCAGCTTCTGAGCATGGTGTCGCCCCATTCGACCACAGCCGATGATGGCAAATCGGAGATGATTCATGACGGGTGTTCGCCTGAAACAGGTAAGCCATCAAGCGGCCTGCTGGTGCCTGAGATGGCGTTGTTTTGGGTGGCACTGGCGGCAGCTTTGTGCTGCCAGTGTCTTGTAAAGTTATTGGCAGAACTTTGTGCGGGGACAGTAAATCCGGACAACGGCGTTGGCTGGCGACCAGTTCAACTCGCGATTCGACAGATTGCACTGGCGGCACAAAGCTGCCGCCAGTGCCACCCAACGCGGGTAGCGATGTCCCGGTGATCCACAACAGCAAACTCGAAGTCCGCACGACCTTTTCGAGGACTCCAAAATCGTGGCATCTCCTCGGTGCGTTGTGTACTTACAACCTCATTCAGGTCAGTGCACGCGATGCCCTGGTTTCGCTCCAGTATCGGGATTCAGCAGGAAGATTTCCTTACCACCCGCGCCTGCTGCCAGGACCATCCCTTCACTGACGCCGAATTTCATCTTGCGTGGTGCCAGGTTGGCACAGAGAATGACCAGTCGTCCGACGAGATCTTCCGGCTTGTAGGCACTCTTGATCCCTGCGAACACGTTGCGTGTCCCTTCGCCGCCGAGGCTCAGTGTCAGTTGCAGCAACTTGTCTGCACCGACGACTTCATTTGCTGCGACCACGCGAGCAACTCGCAAATCGACTTTGACAAAATCATCGATCGTGCAATGTTCGGCCACCAGTGGTTCTGCAGCGAGGGCTTCGGGGCCGTCAATCCACGGACTGGCGGGTGTGGCGGGAGCAGATGCTTCGGCTGCAGACTGAATTCCATCTTCGATCATGGCTTGAACCTGTGCGAGTTCGACTCGCTTCATAAGGTGTTCGAATTTAGCAACGCGCGTTCCCACGAGCGGCGTCTGGGAATCTTCCCATTTCTGAATTGGATCTTGCAGCAACTGTCCGACCTTTGCCGCAAGGCTCGGCAGGACAGGTGCCAGGTAAATGGCGATTTGACGAAACAGATTCAGGGTGACTGTACAGACTTCCTGAACTTCAGCACTGCGTGCGGGATCCTTGGCGATCTTCCACGGTGCTTTTTCGTCAACATATTTATTGGCCTTGTCCGCCAGCCCCATGATCTGGCGCATGGCGGCGTTGTAATCACAGCCGTCGTAAGCTGCCGCGATCGATTCAGCGAGGGCTGCCCCTTCGCGGAACAATCCACCGTCGTCAGGATAAGTGGCAGACAGACCAGATGCTTCGATGAACTTGGCAGACCGGCTCGCCAGGTTGACCACTTTTCCGACCAGGTCAGAATTCACTTTGGTCACGAATTCTTCCAGGTTCAGATCCAGGTCATCCAGTCGCGGTCCCAGCTTCGTGGCGTAGAAGTAACGCAGGTAATTCGGGTCCAGATACTTCAAGTATGTTGAGGCCTGAATAAACGTCCCCTTGGACTTTGACATTTTCTCGCCATCCACCATCAGAAAACCGTGGATGTGGACTCGAGTTGGCAGGTTCAGGCCTGCTGTCTTGAGCATGGCCGGCCAGAAGAGCGTGTGGAAATACGTGATGTCCTTACCGATGAAATGGTGAATCTCGGCTGCTGAATCGCCGGGCCGCCACCAGTCCTCCAGCTTTTCGCCGTTCTTTTCGCACCATTCAGCGGTCGAACCGATGTAACCAATCGGAGCATCGAACCAGACGTACCAGTAATCACCCGGGCTATCCGGGATTTCAAATCCGAAATAAGGAGCAGGTCGCGAAACGTCCCAGTCACGCAGCGGCTCCCCGAGAAAATGTCCTTTCAGGTAATTGGCGACTTCGTCCTGCAGATGCGAGCCTGACTGAGTCCATTCCTGCAGCCACTCGTGCAGCTTTTCAATCTGCACAAACAAGTGCTTGGCACTCCGCAGTTCTGGAGTGGCCCCGGAAAGTGTGCTGACAGGATCAATCAATTCAGCCGGGGTATGAGTATGTCCGCACTTGTCGCAACTGTCACCATACTGATTGGGCGCATGGCAGGCGGGATTCGGACACGTCCCTTTGACAAATCGGTCGGCGAGGAACGTCTGGGCTTTGGGATCGTACAGTTGAGTGACATCTTGTTCGACAACCAGCCCCGCGGCACGCAGCGATGACCAGACTTCGTGACAGACTTTGCGATTGTAGTCGCTGTGCGTGCTGCCGTAATTGTCGAAGGCAATGTCGAATGCGGCGAAGTCGCGCAAATGCGCTTCGCGCATATCCCCAATCAAGGCTTCTTCAGTCCGACCTTCCTGGCGAGCCCGGATCATGATCGCTGTGCCGTGCGTATCGTCCGCACAGATATAAACGCAGCGATTTCCTCGCAGTTTCTGAAATCGAACCCAGATGTCGGTCTGGATGTATTCGACCAGATGCCCGACGTGAATATGTCCATTCGCGTAGGGAAGGGCCGAAGTCACAAGGATGCGTCGTGCGGTCATATGTGCTTCTTGCTCATGTCACAAAATACGTAAACGACTTTGACGTGGAATATCGGATGCCAAACCCGGTTTCCTGCGGAAATCCCACCCGCGAAGCTTAAGTCCCCGCTGCCACAAATGCGAGTCTGCAGTCGCACGAGTTTTCAGACAGATCTGATTGTCGTCGTTGACTTTGCATTCTTGCACAGGTGGCAGTAGATTTCGCGTTCCTGAATGGACAATGCCTCATCAGAGCGGGTTCATTCGAAAACCATTTTGTTTTTCACGGATGTCACATTATGGCTGATTGTTACGGATTTCGCACAGGGATGGTTTTTCGGCTGGCCGCCTTCGTCGCCGTCGTGACATCGTCAATCACACTCATCGCTTCAGATGCACCCGCCAGGACGTCTCGCCCCAACATCATTCTGATTTACGCTGATGACATCGGCTACGGGGATCTCAGTTGCTACGGGGCAACGCGAGTCCAGACACCCAATGTCGATCGAGTTGCCAAAGGGGGACTACGGTTCACCGATGGACATTGCACATCGGCCACATGCACACCGTCCCGATATTCGATGCTCACGGGGGAATATGCCTGGCGGAAGAAAGGGACGGGCGTACTTCCCGGCGATGCTCCGCTGATCATCGAACCCAACCGGATGACGCTGGCGACTGTTCTCAAAAAGGCTGGCTACCGCACGGGCGTTGTCGGCAAGTGGCATCTGGGCCTGGGCCGAACTGGAATGGACTGGAACGGCGAAATCAAGCCGGGACCGCTGAATCTGGGATTCGACGAATGCTTTCTGATGCCCGCCACAGGGGATCGTGTTCCGTGCGTGTATGTTGAGAATCAACGAGTTCTGGGTTTGGATCCCCAGGATCCGATACAGGTCCGTTTCGGTCAGAAAATCGGGAATGAACCAACGGGCAAAGAGAACCCGGATCTGCTGACAATGCATCCGAGCCACGGACATGATCAGACGATCGTGAATGGAGTCAGTCGCATCGGCTTCATGACCGGGGGCAAGGCAGCTCGCTGGAATGATCAGGAAATGGCTGATGTTTTCGTCGACCGAGCGAAGTCGTTTGTCACTCGACACCACAAGACAACACCGAACGAGCCATTTTTCCTGTACTTCGCCACGCACGACATCCATGTCCCACGACTTCCGCATCCCCGGTTTCTCGGCAAGAGTGGCATGGGGCCTCGTGGCGATGCGTTGCTGCAGTTCGACTGGGCGGTTGGCGAGATTCTCGACCAACTCGACCGTTTGAAACTGACCGACAACACGATGGTCATCATCTCCAGCGACAATGGGCCGGTGATTGACGACGGGTACAAGGACGACGCCGTTGCACTGTTGAATGGGCATCAGCCTGCAGGATCTTTGCGAGGTGGCAAGTACAGCAATTTCGAAGGGGGAACACGAGTCCCGTTCATCATCCGCTGGCCGGCTCGCATCAAACCCGGGGTTTCCGAGGCACTCGTTTGTCAGATTGACTTCATGGCCAGCTTCGCGGCGATGACCGGACAAACCTACGACAAGGCGACAGCCCCGGATACGCAGGAAACCCTCGCGGCGTTCCTTGGAGAATCCCCTCAGGGGCGCCAGGCTCTGGTCGAGCACGCTGGCCTGCTGTCAATGCGTCATGGGACGTGGAAGCTGATCGAGAAGAGTAAGG
>CAXBSB010000332.1:0-5517 GCA_963977965.1 uncultured Schlesneria sp. | reverse complement strand
AGCAGAAGACGGCATACGATATTCCGAAACGTGACTGGAGTTCAGACGTGTGCTCTTCCGATCTGCCAATGACGTCCCCAGCGTTCACCACGGTATGGTGAACGCTGGGGACGTCATTGGCTCGACCTGGCTCGCTACGCAGACTCCAATGGGCTCGATGAAAACCTGGCGTATGCGAATGCCTTCCATTATCGAGACTATGTCATCCGGTCGATTCGGGCGGACAAACCTTATGACCGCTTCCTGACCGAGCAGATTGCTGGCGACCTGCTTGATGTGTCGCCAACGGAATCCGATGCCGATCGATTCGACCCACTGATTGCAACCGGGTTTCTCTGTCTCGGCGCGAAGATGCTCGCCGAAGATGATCCGGTCAAGATGCAAATGGATATCATCGATGAACAGGTAGACACAATCGCGCGAGCTGTCATGGGGATGACCATGGGTTGTGCTCGTTGCCATGATCACAAGTACGATCCACTGACGACAGAGGATTACTATGGGATTGCCGGGGTCTTCAAGAGTACCCAGACGATGGACACGTTTACTGTCGTCGCACGCTGGCATGAACGTCCGCTGGCCACCGCCGATCAGTTGAAGTATCGCGATGAATTGCAGCAATCGGCAAACCTGCAGAAGCAGGCTGTGGAAAAGATCCGGCAGCAGGCGCTCGAAACCGTCATGACGGAGGCTCGTAATCACGTGGGGGACTACTTGCTGGCCGCCACGCGTGATTTTCAGCGAGCAGAATTGGCCAAGCCGCGCGGGGATGATCCCAATGTTGCCAAGATTGCTGGAACGATCCTGATTGAAGCGGAAGACTATGCTCGCGGTAACGTGTTGAAAGATCGTGAATCGTACGGGAAAGGAATCGGGGTTCTCGTCAATCGAGGCGAAGCCCCGAACTTCACGGAATACGACGTTGATGTTGCGAGTTCTGCGTCCTATCAACTCGAACTGCGATACGCTGCGGCCAGTTCGCGGCCCGTGAAGGTTTCCATCAACGGACAACTCGTCAAATCTGATGCTGCAGGAAACGTCACCGGATCGTGGACACCAGAATCGCAGAAGTGGTTTGTCGAATGCGTTGTCTCGTTGAAGGCAGGACGCAACGTGATTCGTCTGGAGCAACCGGTTTTCTTTCCTCACATCGATAAACTGCTGCTGACTCCTGCCGAGATTCCTTCTGAATCTTCTACTTCGCCAAAAGTTCCAGAATCGATTCCGGCCGTTCGGTTGATTCCTTCATTGCAACAGCAGTGGGCCAAGGCGCTGGCCGCTTCGAAATCGGATCCCAAGTCGATCCTGGCCGCCTGGCATCAGTATATGGCGACCGGAAAACTGACCGTCGACAACTCGATCGAAAACGGAGTCGCTCGACTGTTCGGTGATTCACAGCCGAGTTCCCACGCAGAACTTTCCACGCGATTTCAGAAGTTGTTTTCTGAGGCTCACCGCACATGGGACGAGTTTAAAGCGTCCGATGCTGGTAAGGGGGCGAACGCCTTACCTGATGCCGTTCTTGAGTCTGCACGTTTGCTCTTGATGGATCCCAAGGGACCGATGGCCGTTCCGGCGGATATCGAATCGCATTTCCCCGCAGAAACGGTGACTCGACTAAAGGAAGGACGCGAGGAACTGGCTCGGCGAGAGAAGGTGATCCCCAAATTCTCCGAAGTGATGGCGGTTGCTGATTCAAAACCGGAGAACTTGAAGATCCATTTGCGAGGAAGTCATCTGACGCTCGGCCGCGAAGTCCCTCGCCAATTGCCACGGTTACTCAGTGGGAAGCAGCCACGTGAACTCGCCGATGGAAGCGGGCGACTGCAATTGGCGAAATGGCTGGCCAGCCGCGAGCATCCGCTCACCTCACGTGTAATGGCCAATCGGATCTGGCAATGGCATTTCGGTCATGGCCTTGTGCGTTCGCCGGACAACTTTGGAAAACTCGGCGAACGGCCATCGAACCCAGTACTGCTGGACTGGCTCGCGAGTGAATTCTCGGGGACGGCGGAAAGCCCTCGCGCCTGGAGTCTGAAGGGACTACACCGGAAGCTGATGTCATCCGCGACGTATCGGCAGGGGACAGACTACAACGCAGCGGCTGCGCTGGCTGACCCCGAAAACCGCCTGTTGTGGCGATTCAATCGCCAGCGGATGGATGTTGAAGTCTTACGCGATTCGTTGCTGGCCCTCAGTGGTCAACTGGATGAATCTGCCGGGGGATCGTTGCTTCCCACTGCGAATCGTGCGTATGTCACCAGTACCGCCAACGTCAATCCAGCTGTCTATAACAGCAATCGACGTTCGGTCTATCTTCCAGTGGTTCGATCCGCGTTGTATGAAGTCTTCACGGCTTTCGACTTCGCCGATCCCAGCACGCTGGCCGGTCAACGCGACCAGACAACAGTGGCGCCCCAGGCCCTGTTTATGATGAACAGCCAATTCGTCTTCGATCAGTCCCGCGTGCTGGCTGAACGACTGCAGAAACAGGAGCATGGGGCCGTCGAGGGGCGGATTCGTCATCTTTACAACCTTGCTTATGGACGCGACCCCTCCGGAGCAGAAGTGAGTCGCGGGACGGGGTACCTTGAGAAACTGCGAACGGCGATGACGGCGGCGGGAATTGCTGCGACAGAGATTGAATCAAAGGTCTGGACCAGTTATTGCCGGGCGATCTTGTCGGCGAACGAATTCGTATACGTGGAATGAGCTGATGCCGTGTAATTCCTTCACACCCGTGTTCAATCGCCGCGATTTCCTGCGGACCAGTGCTGCTGGGTTTGGGAGTCTGGCGCTTGCTGGATTGATGAACGACGAAGTACGAGCCGCCGCGGTGGCTCAGGCTCGCGCCAATCCACTGGCTCTGAAAGCTCCGCATTTCGAACCGAAGGCGAAACGAGTCATCTTCCTGTTTATGCACGGCGGGCCATCTCAAGTCGACACCTTTGACTACAAGCCGTTGCTCGAACGTGATCATGGAAAGCCACTGCCGTTTGCCAAGCCGCGAGTCTTCTCGGCGGCGACCGGGAATCTGCTGAAGTCACCGTTTAAGTTCCAGCAGTACGGAGAAGCGGGGACATGGGTCAGCGAGATCTTTCCGCATGTCGCCCGCCGCGTTGATGACTTGTGTATGATCAACGGGATGCATGGGTCAAATTCCAGGCACGGTGGTGCGTTGCTGGAACTGCATACGGGGAGCGATACGTTTGTCCGCCCGAGTATGGGATCGTGGATTACGTATGGGCTGGGGACCGAGAATCAGGATCTGCCTGGCTTCATCACGATGTGTCCGACGCTGACTCATGGGGGAGTCAACGCTTACAGCTCTGCATTCCTGCCGGCCGTCTATTCGGGAACTCCACTGGGTAACGCCAGTATCCCGTCCGATCAGGCAAAGATCCCATTCATCGAAAACGCAGAAAAGCAGTCACGGCAACTGCAACGGATGGAACTGGATCTGCTACGCGAAATGAATTCAGACCAGCTCGCATCGACTGGACCTGACAGCCTGCTGGAAAGCCGTATTGAATCGTTCGAACTGGCGTTTCGAATGCAATCGGCGGCACCGCAGCTTCAGGACATCAGTGACGAGACTGAAGCAACGCAGAAACTGTACGGACTGGATCAGCCCGCGACCAGAAACTTCGGACGCCAGTGTCTGATGGCACGACGATTTATCGAACGTGGGGTTCGCTTCGTTCAGTGCACTCACAGTTACAAGTGGGATCAGCATGGCAGCCTGAAAGCTGACCATTCCAGGAATGCGTTGGAGGTCGATCAGCCGATCGCGGCGCTGCTTGTCGATCTGAAATCGCGAGGCCTGATGGAAGATACCCTGATTCTCTGGGGCGGCGAATTCGGTCGGACACCTGTCGCCCAGGGAGATGATGGTCGGGATCACAATCCGCAAGGCTATACGATGTGGCTGGCTGGGGCTGGCGTGAAACATGGAATTCAGTACGGCAAGACCGACGATTATGGTTACTACGCGGTTGAGGACAAAGTTCATCTGCACGACCTGCATGCCACGATGCTTCATTTGCTGGGCATGGATCATCTGAAGCTGACATACAAATACGCAGGGCGTGATTTCCGTCTGACAGATGTCCATGGCGAGATTATTCACGGCCTGTTGTCGTAACGCCGATCGAGTGAACGTGGTAGACTGATGTCGTCGAGAACTTTGCTGGAAGGCAAGGCAATACAGGACCAGAATCAATTGCCCGATCCACTCTCGGGACAATCGGAATATGTGACCAACGGCAGAACTATGAACAGTCATCGATTTTTCCAGGCGATTTGCCTTGCCAGTCTGATTCTTTGGGGAATGGGTCGCAGTGTCGTTGCGGCAGATGCTCCTGATATGTTTCGCGCCAGAATTGCCCCGATATTTGAACGGCAGTGCGTTCGTTGCCATAACGACGAAGAGCATAAGGGGGGGCTGTCACTGACCAGCAGCACCGCAGCCCAAAAGGGAGGCGATTCGGGGGCTGCGTGGATTGCGAAAAAGCCGCAGGAAAGCTTGTTGCTTCAGTATGTCGAAGGCGACAAGCCCGAGATGCCGAAGAATTCGCCACCTCTGTCGCCACAACAAATTACAGCGTTACGAGAATGGATCCAGTCAGGTGCCGAATGGCCGGAAGCGGCCGTGTTGAAGGATCGGCAATTTGAAGGGCAGGCGTGGTGGAGCCTGCAACCGCTGACGCGTCCTGCTGTTCCCGCCGTGTCGCAGGGATCAAGGTCTCCTGTCGACGCCTTTATTCGGGCGAAGCTGATTGAGAAGCAGTTGTCACCATCAGCTGAAGCGGACCGGCGCACTCTGATCCGTCGCTTAAGTTTCGATCTGCACGGACTTCCCCCCGAGCCAGAGGACGTCGATGAATTTGTCGCAGACTCGGATCCGACAGCCTATGAGCGACTGGTCGATCGTTTGCTGGCGTCGCCGCGATACGGAGAACGCTGGGCTCGCCACTGGCTCGACGTCGTTCACTACGGAGATACCCATGGATATGACAAGGACAAGTTACGTCCGAATGCCTGGCCTTATCGCGATTACGTGATTCGGTCGCTTAATGAAGACAAGCCGTATGATCGGTTTGTTCAGGAACAGATCGCGGGTGATGTTCTTTGGCCGGATACGGTCGATGGAATCACCGGGACCGGATTTATTGCGGCGGGACCATGGGACTTTATTGGACATGCGGAAGTTCCTGAGTCAAAAACGGACGGCAAGATCGCCAGAAACCTGGACCGTGACGATATGGTCACGACAACGCTGAATACGTTCTGCAGTGTGACCGTGCAGTGTGCTCGTTGTCACAACCACAAGTTTGATCCAGTGACCCAAACGGACTATTACCGATTGCAGGCGGTCTTCGCGGCATTGGATCGAGCCGACCGGAGTTTCGATGCAGACCCAACCGTAGGTCAGCGCCGTAGCGAACTTCTGGTAGAGCAAAAGCGATTGAAGGCGGAAGAACAACGACTCGCTGCCGAAGTGGCTCGGCTCTGCGG
>CAXBSB010000331.1:0-5607 GCA_963977965.1 uncultured Schlesneria sp. | reverse complement strand
CAGGAACAGATCGATCACCAGAATCTGTGGGATCTGGACCGGGAACTGGAAATCGCCGCCGATGCCATGCGTCTGCCCCCGCTGGAAGCTTCCATTGGCCCTTTGTCGGGCGGTGAAAAGCGCCGCGTTGCACTCTGCAAGGCCCTGATGCAGCAACCCGATATGTTGCTGCTCGACGAACCGACCAACCATCTGGATGCGGAATCGGTTGCGTGGCTGGAACGGCATCTGCACGACTACAAGGGAACCGTCGTCGCGGTGACGCACGACCGTTACTTCCTCGACAACAGTTGCCAGTGGATCCTGGAACTGGATCAGGGACGCGGGATTCCCTGGCAAGGGAATTACTCGTCGTGGCTGGAACAAAAACAGGAGCGACTGCGAAAAGAAGAAAAGGCAGCGTCTCTACGTCAGAAGACACTCGAAAAAGAACTCGAATGGGTACGAAGCTCACCCAAGGCACGCCAGGCTAAGAGCAAGGCACGGTTGCAGGCTTATGATCGTCTGGTCGCTGAAGAACAAGATTCGCGTGAAGAAACGATCGAACTGCGAATTCCACCCGGCCCTCGACTGGGGGACACGGTCGTTGTCTTCGATAAGGTGTCGAAGTCGTTTGGCGACAATCTTCTGTTTGAAAACCTGTCGTTCCGGCTCCCCCCGGCGGGGATCGTTGGTGTCATCGGTCCGAACGGTGCCGGTAAAACAACAATGTTCAAGTTGATCATGGGGATTGAAAAGCCGGATACTGGAACAGTCACTGTCGGGGAAACCGTCAAAGTGGCTTACGTCGAGCAGAACCGTGAATCACTCGACGGGGAAAAGTCGGTCTACGACAACATCTCGGGTGGTAACGACAACCTGCTCTACGGCAATGTCCGCATCAACAGCCGCGCGTACTGTGGCAAGTTCAACTTCAAGGGTTCTGATCAGCAGAAGCCGGTCAAGTTCCTTTCGGGTGGGGAACGCAACCGACTGCTGCTCGCCAAGACACTGACCGTCGGCGGCAACTTGCTGCTGCTGGACGAACCGACCAACGACCTGGATATCGATACGTTGCGGTCACTGGAAGACGGTCTGCTGAGCTTCAGCGGTTGTGCTGTGGTGATCAGCCACGATCGCTGGTTCCTGGACCGCGTGGCAACTCACATCCTGGCCTACGAAGGGGATAGCCAGGTCTACTGGCACGAAGGAAACTTCGAAAGCTATGAACTGGTTCGCAAGCAGCGAATGGGGGCAGACGCTGACCAGCCGCATCGCATCAAGTATCGAAAGCTGGTCAAGTAGGCGGGCGAGTTGTCATCCGGTGAGACTGGTGAAAAGGCAAAAACGGGGGGTAGATGATTGGGAGGGCGAAGCGGCGAAGCTCCTGCTGAGCCGCTTAGGGAGTTGGCGCACATCGACTTAGCGGCCCTGCGGGAGACTCACCCTCCCGTCACATCGAATCCCCGTTTTCGCTTTGGCAAACCACAAGTCTTTTCGACGTCATCCTGTTCTGGAAAACATCCCGAGGCTCCATCATGCGAATCACAACGACCTGGCCCATCACATTGCTGCTTTTCACAGTCGTTTTTTCGCAGGGATTCGCAGCAGACGCTCCCATCAAGGTGGTCGTCTGGGACGAACAGCAACCGGCTCAGAAAGCGGTTTACGAGAACTTCCTGGGAAACGCGATCGCGGATTACCTGAAATCGCGCCCGGGCCTGGTGGTCACATCAGTCTGTCAAAATGATCCTGAACAAGGGTTATCAGACAAGGTAATTGATCAATGCGAGGTCCTGATCTGGTGGGGACACGTCCGCCAGCGAGATATCAAGTGGGAAACCGGTCAAAGGCTCGTCGAGCGGATCAAGCAGGGAAAACTCTCGTTGATCGCACTTCACTCGGCTCACTGGTCAACTCCGTTCATTGAAGCGATGAACGAACGATCCATTTCCGATGCGATGGCCAAATTGACTCCGGAACAGCAGAAGGTTGTGAAGGTGGAGGCCATTCGCCCGGAACGGTATTCACAACCGAAACGAGACGCTGAGCTGACACCATCATCGGAACTGATCAAGGGACCAGATGGCTCGCTGGTCCTGAAAGTCAAGCTGCCCAACTGCTGCTTCCCGGCCTATCGCGGGGACGGCAAGCCGAGTCATATGAAAACGTTGCTCCCGAAGCATCCGATCGCTCAGGGGCTTCCCGCGACATTCGACATTCCTCACACGGAGATGTACGACGAAGCGTTCCATGTTCCGGCCCCGGATGAAGTCGTCTTCGAAGAACGATGGGATGCGGGCGAACATTTCCGCAGTGGTGCCGTCTGGAAGGTGGGACAGGGAAGGGTCTTCTACTTCCGGCCCGGCCACGAAACATTCGACGTCTTCAAACAGCCTGAGCCGCTGACGATTATTGAGAACGCGACCCGCTGGCTGGCTGAGCAACAGCGTCAGCCTGTCGTTTCGCGAGGTTACTCGATTCCCGTTGTCGACCTCGCCAGCGATACCAGTCGTCAGGTGATCGTGGATCGCCAGCCCGGTCAGTACCTGGGACATCCGACGACGGTGCTGCTGGAGGACGGCAAGACAATTCTATGCGTTTATCCTCAAGGACATGGAAAAGGAGCGATTCTCTACAAGCGAAGCACCGATGGGGGCCTCACCTGGTCCGACCGGATTCCCGTCCCTGCAAGCTGGGCCACATCCAAAGAAACGCCGACAATTCATCGTGTAATTGATGCGGCGGGCAAAAAGCGTTTGATCGTCTGGTCGGGCCTCTATCCCGCGCGGCTGGCTTCCAGCGACGATGATGGACAGACGTGGAGCGAACTGAAACCGGCCGGAGATTGGGGAGGAATCGTCGTCATGGGTTCCGTGGAACCATTGAAGACCGGGGCCGGACACTACCTGGCACTGTTTCACGACGATGGGCGTTTTTTCGCTCAACCTGCCAAGCCGACGAAGCCTGTCACGTTCACCTTGTTTCAGACAAATTCCACCGATGGAGGACTCACCTGGTCAGCTCCGCGAGCACTGCTGGCCCGGCAGGATGTCCACTTGTGTGAGCCCGGCCTGGTGCGATCGCCGGATGGAAAAGAAATCGCCGTCCTGCTGCGTGAGAACTCACGCCAGAAGAATTCGCACGTCATCTTTTCGCGAGACGAAGGCCAATCGTGGAGCGAACCGAGGGCGCTTTCAGGTTCACTGACAGGCGACCGGCATGTGGCGAAGTATGCCCCCGATGGCAGGCTGTTCATTTCCTTTCGCGACACCACGCTGGAGAGTCCAACGAAAGGGGACTGGGGTGCCTGGGTTGGGACCTATGACGACATTGTCGAAAACCGCGAAGGTCAGTATCGAGTCCGCTTGATGAAAAACCATAAGTCTGGCGATTGTGCTTATCCGGGCGTTGAAATCCTGCCCGATGGAACATTCGTCACGACGACCTACGGGCACTGGCAACCCGGCCAAACGCCATACATCGCCAGCGTCAGGTTGAAACTGCAGGAACTGGACGCCCTTCTGAAGAAATGATCCTTCGCTGGTGATTCGGCGGCTTGTCTGAATCAATCGTCAGACTTCGTCTCTTTTTCACGTTTGCCCGACTTCTTTCGTTCGTCCTTCGACTTCGCCTGGGGAATCGGCACGGGTTCTTCTGCTTCAAGCTTGGCCTTGCAGTCCGCCAGAACCTGCAACTCTGCTTCCGACAGCTTGGGATACTCGAGATTCAGTTCGCTGATTTCGTATGCCAGGATCTCAGCAACCAGGGACCGGCAGACCCACTTCTTATCGGCCGGGATGATGTACCAAGGAGCATGCCGAGTGCTGGTTTCTCGCAACAGCGATTCGTAGGCCTCCATGTACTCGTCCCAGTGCGCACGTTCGACCAGATCAGACGCAGCGAACTTCCAATTCTTTTTCGGATCGTTAATCCGCTCCAATTGTCGTCGCTTTTGTTCCTCGCGCGAGACATTCAGGAAGAACTTGATAACGCGAGTCCCGTTTCGTGACAGGTGACGTTCAAAGTCATTGATACTCTCGTATCGTTGCTTCCAGAATTTCTTCCGGTCTGGATCGGCATTCGGCAGGCGTTCGTTGATCAGCAGTTCGGGATGAACTTTGACAGTCAGAACTTCTTCGTAGTACGAACGATTAAAAATACCGATTCGTCCACGCTCGGGAAGTGCCTTGGAACAGCGCCACAGAAAGTCATGATCGAGTTCTTCTTCCGAGGGGCGTTTGAAGTTTGTGACGTGAATCCCCTGCGGATTGACTCCCGACAGGACATGCTTCACGGTCCCGTCCTTTCCGGCAGCGTCCATCGCCTGCAGGATCACCAGAACCGACCACGAATCGGCGGCATAGAGCAGTTGCTGCGCGGCTGCCAGCTCTTCGATATTCTTTTCCAGAACTTCTGCCGCAACCTTACAGCGTTCCTCCTCAGACAGATCCTGATCGTTGCCCTCCCACGCCGGGTTATGGTCTCGCAGTTTGACCTTGGATTCTTCGCGGACTCGAAACTGATTCACTATGTCCTTGATGGTCATCATGGTGCGACCCTCCCGTAAAACGGACTTTGCACAAGCATCGACATTCCGTTCTCACGCATCAACCGGGTGAAGTCAAGTGGCTCGTTTTTTTCCTGATACTTCATCTCCACTCGCGCGATGACTACAATTTGCAGCGTCGGAAGATCCCTTTCTGAAAGATCCATTATGCTGCGAATTGGTGCGATTGTCTGTTGCTCGTTGTTGCTCCTGGCCGCGTGGACTGTGCCAACGCGCGGAGATGCGATTCCTGAAGCGAAAGCCCGGTTGCTTGAGGACGTCAAGTATCTCGCCTCCGATGAACTCGAAGGACGTGGCGTCGGAACGAAGGGCCTGACCGTTGCCGCAGAATTCATTCGCGATCAGTTCGCCAAGTCAGGTCTGGCTGTCGACCGTGTGAACGGTGGTGCATTCCAGAAGTTTGATCTCGTCACAGGCGCGAAGCTGACCGAGCCAAACTCGCTGCAGCTGATTGGTCCGAACGATGAGACCATTGAACTGAAGATGGGCGAAGATTACGAAGCCTGCTCATTCTCAGGTTCAGGCGCGGTCGATGCGGAAGTCGTCTTTTGCGGGTACGGCGTCGAAGCCAAAGACGAAGGCTACGACGACTTCGCCGGAATCGATATTGCTGGCAAAGTGGTGGTCATGATGAGGCGTACTCCTCGGCAGGCTGACACCAAGGCTGCCCATTCGCTGTTCCGTCACGCAGATCTCAAGTCCAAGATGAATCAGGCGGTCACGCGAAAAGCTGCCGCGGTTGTGTTCGTCAACGATTACTACACAGGGCGTAAAGCAGCTGAAAAGCGAAAGGAAGATCTGGTTAAGGCAACGGACGCTGTCGCAGCAGCGGCGGAAGAACATACGGCAGTCGATCTGAATGATACTGAGAAAGTGACTGCCACACGAAACAAGCTGGTGGCCGCCGTGAATCAACTGAAAGCCGTTCGCAAATCGAATGAAGCAGCCAACGACGATGCCCTGATGAAGTTCGGCTATGCAGGACACGGAGACGCCAAGACACTTCCGCCCGCCTTCCATATTACTCAGAAGCGAGCCGATCAATTGCTTGTGGGATT
>CAXBSB010000330.1:0-5638 GCA_963977965.1 uncultured Schlesneria sp. | reverse complement strand
TACGACCAACCATAGCTGGATTGATCGCAATACCGGCGCAAACCCGTTCTTGTGGGTTCATCATCCTTCACAGGGATACGTCGACGCGACTCCGCAAGATCTTCCTGACAATCACTCGTACAACAATCGCGCGGCGGAATCTCACCACACGGGTGGGGTTCAAACCGTCATGGCGGACGGACACTTGAAATTCATCAGCGACAACGTCGATGTTAACGTCTATGTCGCAGTCTTCTCTCGAGCGGGTGGCGAAGTCATTGGAGATTACTGAGTTCTACTGCCTATGTCGTACCGAGGTCAGTGGAGATCTCGGTACGCATTTGAATCCGGTGTGGGCTCATTTTACGAGTGGAAATTTCTCTCCAGCTTCATTGATCCGGAATTTCAAAATTCGTCGCGTACCATCAGGTACCGTGATTTCCTTCTTGAGATCGTCAGGATATCGCTCATGTTTGCTGGTCGATGGCTTGGTAATGCAATCTTGTTCGCTGCGTTTGCCTGCTTACTCAGCGGCTGCGGCGGCTCGTCAAACGCTCCGAAAGTTCACGCGGTTTCAGGGGTTCTGACCGTCAATGGACAACCTGTGCCAAACGTGATCCTTCACTTCGTGCCAGCAAAGGGCCGCCCCAGTACCGGCGTCACTGATGCCAAGGGGGCGTTCGAACTGAAGTACGAGAAAGATGTTCTCGGAGTCGTACCGGGTGATCACAAAGTCTGGATCGAGTACCGCCCTGCCACGCCTGCTGAAGAAATGGCGATGCGCGAAGGCAAATCGGCACTCGCCAAGGAAGTTATCGAGGCCCTGCAAAAGTATGGAGCCCCCGAAACAACACCCATGACTCTGAAAATCGACGGACCGAAAAAGGATCTGAAAGTCGAAATGTAAGCCGTGCGGGTTACGGCGAACTGCGAAGATCGAAAATCGGCAGAATCCGCCGTTCCCAGAAATTCTGCCTTTCGCTAGGATCGACCCCAACTGCTGTCAGTGCTTGGCAGCGGTGCGCAGAGACGACTCCAGGGAAGGAGACGGGATTTATGTCCGGAGCGACAATGGCGGACGAAAAACGGCACCTTACGAAGCCCGATCGATCCATACGTGAGATCATTGAATCGGGTCGATCAGCACAAAAAGGTCGAACGCAGGCTATCGGGAGTCTGGGGGCCTGGGGTATGGGCCTTCTGTCTGCCGCACTCTTGTGGTGCTCATTTACTCCGGTCAATGCCAGTCCGCTCGCGTGGATCGCTCTCGTTCCACTACTGCTTCTCGTCCGTATTCAAGATCGGACGCGCTGGATGTACTTCGCCATCTACACCAGCAGTCTGCTGGGACAACTGGCCACTTTCCAGTGGATGCGGTTGGGCGATCCGACCATGTATATCGCCTGGGTTGCACTGTCGCTCTATATCGCAAACTATGCCGCGGTCTTTGTCGCCATCGCTCGCGTGGCCGTTCACCGCTGGTCTATTCCCCTCGTTGTTGCGGCACCGGTAGTCTGGACGGGGCTGGAATATGCCCGCGCCTACCTGTTGACTGGATTCTCCTGGTACTACCTGGGGCATTCTCAGTATCGCTGGCTGGAACTGATTCAAGTCAGCGATCTGGTGGGGGCCTATGGAGTCAGCTTTGTGATTGCCGCCAGTTCCGCCGCGCTGGCACTGCTCGTCCCTCATTCCTGGATGATCCGGTTCCGGCTTGTCCCTGCATCAACAGGGCCCATCACTGCATCAGGTTTGACTCTGGGGCAACTGGCTCAGGTTGGCGTCGCAATCTCCTTGTTTGGAATAACGTTGGGTTACGGCTACGTGCGCCGGGCTCAGGCTGACTTTCAGCCCGGTCCGCGTGTTGCCTTGATCCAGGGCAATTTTCTGGCGTCACTGCGAATCGCCCCCCCATCGGGCGACGAAGTCTTTATGACGCATCTGAAGATGATGGCTCAGACGGTTCGCGAACAACCCGACCTCGTGGTCTGGCCCGAAGCGATGTTTCCCTGGCCACTGATGGAAGCGGCAGAAGGTGTGACGGACGATCAACTGCGATCCGTGGCTCCCTATGCACGTCCAGAATCATGGCGGAATAACGAAGTTGCCAAAATGCTCGTGCGTGAAAGCCAGCGTTCCGGTGCGGCTCTTGTCTTCGGGATCAATGCGGCATTTGCTGACTCGGAACGAGTCCATCAATACAACTCGGCAGCATTCGTCCGCCCCGATGTGGGATTGGCAGGACGCTACGACAAACTGCATCGCGTCATCTTCGGGGAATACATTCCACTGCGTGATTCCTTGCCTTGGCTCGCCAAGTTCACTCCCTATCGAGGTGACTTTGGAATCGACAAGGGCAAAGGAGGGGCCGTTTTCGAATATCAGAAGTGGCGTATGACTCCTGTTATCTGCTTCGAAGATACTGTTCCACACCTCGTTCGTGGTCTCGTGGCAGGTGCCTCAGAGAATGAAACGGGTAAGCCAGTCGATCTGCTGGTGAACGTCAGTAACGATGGCTGGTTTCACGGATCCAGTGAACTGGATCAGCACCTGATCACCGCAACATTTCGAGCCGTTGAATGCCGCACGCCACTGGTCCGCGCTGTAAACACGGGCATCAGTGCGATCATCGATGGCGACGGAGCGATCCTGGATCCGGATGTGTTTATCGACGGAGACGCCCGCAAGAATGCCCCTGCTCCGCCACGGACAACAGCACGCGACCCACAGACTGGGACGTGGCACAAGCAACTCAATGCCGCTTTGATTCACACAGTACCGCTCGATCCTCGTCAAAGCATGTACGTCCGGTTCGGCGACTGGTTTGCCGGTCTGTGTTGCCTGGCGATGGTCGTTGTGATGTTCAGCCCTCTGGTACCTCGACGACAGGCGGAAGTGAACTCGACGGACGATTGAGCAATCACGCCAGATTGTCCAGAATGATTCCGTCTCAGGTTGTACCTTCAGGCGGAGATCATCCATGCGTCGGTGGTTCGTTGGAATTGGTGTTATTGCTTGTCTGATCGCGGGAATGAGTTCACGGCTGATCGCGGCCGATCCTCCGGGTCATTCGGATCGTAATGTCATCTACATCACCTGGGATGGATTCCGCTGGCAGGAATTTTTTGGTGGGGCGCAGGAACTTTACATCAGCAAAGACGCTGGTGTAGCGGATATCGATGGAGTCAAAAAGCGATTCCTGCGCGAGACAGAACAGGAACGCCGGGAAGCGCTGCTGCCATTCGTCTGGACCGTGATTGCCAAACAAGGACAGATTTTTGGCGACCAGTCACAGCACTCAACAGCCCGTATTCAGAACAAACATAAGTTCTCGTACCCTGGCTACAGTGAAATGTTCTGTGGCTTTCCAGACGATGAGCGGATCGCCTCGAATAACAAATTCCCAAACCCCAACGTGACGGTCCTGGAGTTCCTGAACGGTCGACCGGGATTTCAGGGAAAGGTGGCAGGGATCGCCACGTGGGATGTCTTTCCCTTTATCCTGAACGAAGGCCGAGCCAAGATTTATGTTCATGCAGGCATCGGCCCGATTCCTGGCAATGACCTGTCCGACCGGCAACTGATGTTGAATGACCTGATTTCGGATACGGTCACACTTTGGCCTAACAACCAGATCGATTCCATCACGATCCAGGCGGCTCGAGAATACCTGATTCGAAAGAAGCCGCGAGTTCTCTTTATCGGTCTGGGCGAGACAGACGAATGGGGTCACGGTCGACGCTACGATCGCTACTTGAGTGCCGCGAATCGTGCCGACGACTTTCTGCGCCGATTGTGGGATTTGCTGCAATCAATGCCCGAGTACAAAGGAAAGACTTCGATCGTGATCGGTCCCGATCATGGACGGGGTGCTACGATTCGTGACTGGACAGACCACGGGGCCAAGGTGGAAGGGGCGGAATTTATTTGGACCGCAGCACTCGGCCCGGACATCCCGGCACTCGGCGTTCGCAAAGATACGGAAACAACTCTCAGCCAGATCGCTGCATCACTGGCGAAACTTGTTGGGGAAGACTTCAACGCTGCCAGTCCAAAATCAGCACTGCCGCTGCCTGGTCTCGTGAAGTGATCGAGACCAGTCTGCAGAACTGATGAAATCGAGATCAGTGCCCCGAGGCAAGTTGAGATTGTCTACGCACGGCGTAGTAGATGGAATTTGCGAGTACCCACACAATGAGGACTTCTGGAAAACCGATGGGAGCCAACTTCCCCAGTGCCATTCCAAAGACCATCGCCATGGACAGCCAAAAGAAATGTGAATTCATGTTCATGCCCTCAAAAAGGTGATTTGTTCCATTGGCCACGGTGTTCTAGTGTAAAGATTTTCAAGTGGGATGAGCAAGTACGTTGTGTCGGACACTTTGGAATCGGTGATGCATTGATTGCATTCCATGGCAATTTTTCGTGATTTTCCTACGATCGTGATTTTCCTACGATATCGTCAGGGCATTCCGATGTTGTTAACCATGACACTGGTACCAACACATCGCAAGATGCTCCGAATGAGATTTGCCGAATTCCATGGACAGGACGCAGATTGTGGGAAAATCCAAGAGCAGCTCTATCACTCGCTCAAACAATGACAATTTGCCAGTGGAGACGATTCTTGAAATTTGGGATAATGAGCTAGAGGCCTTTCTGGAGGAACATGGCCGCGAGTATCACAAAACAGGGAATCAATTGGCCTCCAAGCGGATTTCAGTCGAATACGACGTCCGTGCAAACCATCTGATTGCCCAGGTCGGACACGAGACGGTATCGTTCATGCCGGATCCGTCACCAGTATCGATCGACATGTGTCTTCTCTTCAATTGTACTTGTCATCGATTCCTTCCGTATTTCGACGACTACGTTTGTGAACATACTTTTGCGGCTGCATCGTACTTGAAGAAACAATTCGATACAGCCCCGATGGTTCCTCTCGTCCGTAAGATCCTCGGAATCGAAGAGCCGAACTGGAAAGTGGCACTCGGTCAACTGATTCAATTTGCCAACACGGTCAGCGGGCCAGTCGATTCACTGCCGGTTCCGCAGTCAAGACTCGCATGGCGAATCGACGTAGATTCTCGATACGGCCGAATACAGGTCGAACCCATTGAGCAGGTCGCCAAACCCTCAAAGCCCGGTACATGGAGCAAGGGACGACGACTTCACTGGCAAAACCTCACTCTGTTGGGCATGAATCTGCTTCCGGTTGACTTGCAAGTCATTCATGCGGCCCAAGTCAGCTACTATCGAGATGAACCTGACGACGAGCACCTGGGAAACGTATTCCAGGTCCTGATCGGCCACCCACATGTATTCATCGACGCGAAGCAGGTTAATGTTCGACAGGGCAACGTGGGGCTTTCACTGGATGAACATCAGGGTTCGTGGGTTCTTCAGCCGCAACTGGATGGCCGTCCACTGACAAGTTACGCCAGGCGTCAAACGATCGGTCGTCGAACAATCGTCGGCTACGACAAGGCCAGTTCGGAACTGATCGTTGCTAACACCGATAATCAGCTTCTCAATCTCTGTAATTCGCTAATTCAAAATCCCGTAACGATTCCACCGGACGCACAAGCGCAATACATCAAGTTGCTACCAGTCCTCGAAAGCAAGTTGCCAATCAATTTAGATCGGAAGAGCGTCGTGT
>CAXBSB010000329.1:0-5687 GCA_963977965.1 uncultured Schlesneria sp. | reverse complement strand
TACAGGCGCCCCCCGGAAACAACGGGCCCGCCGTAAACCATTCCTGGCGCAGAAACCGCAGCGTCGGTCGCCAGATTCAGCGACCAGATGCGTTTGCCATCCGACAGACTTAATCCTTGGACCAAGCCTTTCAGATCTGCCACATAAACCATTCCATCTGCAATGGCCGGACTGGCGAAGAATGGAGCGAATGGATCAGACTTCCAGCGTTCTTTTCCGCTAGCCACTTCCCAGGCACGTATCACTCCATCAGTCGCCGTGAAAACAGCGATGCCATCTTTGACCGCGATGGATGAGACGACACCTGCTGGAATGTCCTTACGCCATTTCACCGAACCATCGGCGATTGAAACCGCAACGACCTCACCCTGAGCTTTCGGAAGATCGCGAGGTTCCAGTCGCACGCTGCTGCATCCGACGAGAACAACGTCACCAGCAACCGTTGGCCCGGCCCAGGGGTTATGTTTCAGGGGTGTCTTCCAGACTTCGCCCCCATCTGACAGTTTCAGACCGATGATCGAGCGATCACCGGTTTTCTCCACATCGAGAAACGCAGACGTCACGATCACTCGATCACCTGCCACAGCAACGGATGCATCGACATGCCATTTTCCGGCGCCGGATTGCCAGGCGAGTTTCGGTTTCGGTTTGGGAAGAGAATCTTCACTCGGGGGAACTGCAAAATCGGGATCGATTTTCTTCTCGCGTTCATACTTAGCCTGCAGTTCTTTCCACTGAGCGTCCAGAAGTGCCTGAGCCTGTGTCGCATCGACTTCTTTGCCATTCAATTCCAGCTTTGCCGGGTCCAGGCAAATGACGCCTGCGTTTCCTCCACCGATCAGAACTCGACCATTCGCTATCGCCGGAGAGCCTTCCATGTGAACCAATTGGCCCGGCACCGAGTATTGCCACAGAGGCAACCCTGTATCCAATCGCACACCGTGCAGGATTGCCCCGTCGGTCTGATGCATTCCATCCCCGAACACCACCAGATTTCCGACAACTGCCGGGGCAGAGACTGTCGGCAGCTTCAAGTAAGGAACCGATTTGGACCACCTGGTTCGTTTTGCCCCGGCAGCGGGATCGGTCGACATCGCTTGAAACGAAGATGTGTTGAACGCTGCCAATGACGACACCAGTACCAGATCACCTGCCGGTACCGGTGCGGCGATGAAATGATCCGTCGACTTATGAGCCCACAGAACCTTTCCTGTCTTGGGTCCAGATGAATTCTCAACGGCACCTGTTCGAGCAGGATTCCCGCGGGCTGTCGACCAGTCCGCCGCGAAGACCGGCGAGTATCCAGCAACGGCGATCAGTAGTGCTGACGTGACTTGAGAACGCAAACTCACATTCGACTCCAGTTTCATCACTTCATTCGTCGTTAGAATTGTCAATCCGGGTGTTCGTGTCGGCCATCTGGACTCAGCGTGCGGTGACTGCCGTCACCTTGGGACGTCCCAGCAGCACGGTTGATTCCTGGCCTTCATTATTCATCAGCAGATCTGCCGCGCCGTCTTTGTTGATATCCGCTGCAGCCAGGCCTCGCGTGTTGAAAATCTGTTGTGACAGGCCGAGTTTTTCGGTGACTTCTTCGAATTGCCCTGTGCCTGTGTTGCGATAGCAGCGATTCGTCCCTTTCAGGCAGCCGACGACCAGATCGAGTTTCCCGTCGCCATCAACGTCGACCGCAGTCGCTCCCACAGCCATTCCCATTGGTTGAGCCAGTGCTCCTGACTGTGCCGTGGCATCGGTCAGCACTCCACCACGATTGACGAACAATCGGCTGGCTCCCTCCTGCGGAACAAACAGTTCCGGCAATCCATCGCCGTCAAAGTCCGCAAACAGCGGTCTCACACTCCCCGAACGAAACTGGATCGCCCCTGCTTTCGGTTCAACAAATCCCTGCAAGGTATTCATCGCCAGCACCCCTGTCCCAGCGCTGAACAGGAAGTCTGACCGCCCATCGTTATTGATGTCTGCGACGGCGATATGATCACCTTTCAGTTTTCCAGCCAGACCATCAGGACCGAGCCCCGCTGCGATCGAAAGATCTTCAAAACCCGCCCCTGTATTTCGATAGAGACGCAGACCGAGGAATCCATTGGCCAGTAGGATATCCGGACGCTTGTCGCCGTCGTAATCCAGCCATGCCGCACAGGTGACGTTGTAGTAGGCTTCTTTGGGCAGAACTGCCGAATCGTCTTTGAAAGCAGTTCCCTGGTTCGTCAGCAGCCTGGGACCTGTGGCCGTCGCCAGCAACAAGTCTGGCTTTCCATCAGCATTGTAATCCGCCCAATCCGCGCCGCGCGCGCCTCCTGAATACGGAAGCGGCAGGTCGCTGAGAGATGTTCCGTCCATCTTCATCAGCATGACTCGCCCCATTCCATAGAAGCAGAAATCGGGCTTGCCATCACCATCGGCATCCGCCACAGCCACACCACGTGCATCAGGTCCGACAGAACTGACGCCGGCGATGTGTGTGAATCCTGGCATCCCTTCGATGGCTCGGAAGTCGTCTCCACCCCAGCCGACGAAATCGCGTTGAGCGTTGTAATCCTGAATCCGCAGACTCGCTTTAAGACGTTGAATCTTGGCGGTACGCATCTGCAGGGCATTCTTGTCGCCATCGACCATGCAGGGAACGACGACTTCCTGTCCGGCAATCATCGACTGCACGATCGCGGCCAGTTTTTCAGGGGCACCGGCGTAGCTGCGGAGCATGTACGGTTCCCCGTGACTCATGTTCCACCACTCACCACCGTTGTAGGCCTGGTACCAGTAGTTGCCGATGCAGGTTTCACTGGCACCGCCGTTATTGAAAAAGACGGCAGTCTTTCCCGGTTCGGCCCACTCCATAATCGTCTTCCATTCGCGTTCATGGAAGCCGCCCCGTCCAATGTTGTGCTTGGTCGTCTCACCCGCCATGACACCCTTCAGATCCTGCACCTTGCGGAACAGGATCAGGTTGCGTTCCTTGTCGACTTTCTCGACACGCAACACGGTGATGGCCGTCGATTCGAGAACAACTCGTCCAAGAGTGTAGGCGATTTCGACGTAGGCGAGACATTGGCGAGCCGTGATGGCCGTGATGACAAGGACCAGCCCCAGCAGGAAACTCCGACGTGAACTCCATCGCTTCGACATGCGGCTTCTCCGTTCGTTAACCTTGGACTTCGTCATTGAGTCTACGTCGGCGGCTTCAGGTTGATGCATCGCGTTGCGTTCTCTTATGCTTTGCGGTTTCAACTCGCGACGATCAGGTCGGCAGGCATTAATCAATTTGCCGCGACAGGCAGACCCGCTAGCCGCTCCTGAGCAGCCTTGGACCAATCCGTGTTCGGGTAATCCTTGATCACTTTCTCAAGCAACCGGACCGCCTGACGAGGTTGCTGCATTTCCTGGAAAATTCGCGACGCTTCCAGCAGTGCCACAGCACTCCACTCGGGATAGTCATAAGTGAACGGAACGACCAGAAGTGCATTGGCGGCTTCCGGCAGTCGCTTCTGTTCCAGCCGACACATCGCCAGTTGATACTGAGACTTCGCAGCAACTTCCGTGGCCGTTTCATTGATCACCTGCTGGTAGGCATTGGCAGCATTGTCAAATTGCTTCAGGTTTTGCCAGGCCCAGGCGACGCCATAGCGTGCTTCCTGCTTCCAGGGACTTTGTCCAAACCGGTTGATCAATGTTTCGTGTGCCTGTCGGCTTTGATCCCACTGAGATGCCAGGGCGTATGCGTGCCCGAGTCGCAGCATCGCTCGATCGCTCAGACCCGCAATGTTCTGAAGCGGTCCCTGATCGCGGAATGGAATCAGAAGTTCGATTGCTTTGGGGTACGCTTTCAACTGGATCTGGCATTCGCCAGCACGGAAACGGGCATCGGGCGCAATTGGGCTGGTTGCGTTGGCCGCCACTGCGGAATACTGAGCGAATGCAGTTGCGAAGTCTTTCTTCGCAACCAGGCAGACTCCCAGTCTCATCCGCAGTCGTTCTTCGACATCCGCAGCAGGTTCCTGGGTCAACGCATCATTCAGAAGTGCAATCGCAGGATCCACTTCATCGCGGCGTGACTGCATCTCGGCCAATTCCAATCGAGCATTGATGCTCAATGGAGATTCGGGACGAGCAGCAATCAACGCGGCATATTGGTCGCGAGCGAGCTTTTCCGATGGCTGCACAGGAATGACGGCGGCCGCAAATTCCGGAATTCGCACGTTCACCACGCCTTTCAGCCCGGCGGGTTGCTTGGCCGCTTCTTCTGCCTGTTTCTTCAGGGCTTCGTCAACCATTTTCTTACGTGCCGCATCAATTTCGATATCAGCCACCCACTGATAGCACCAGGCGGCATCGTACAGTAACTGCTGATGGACCTCGGTCCCAGCCAGCTTCTGCTGAACGGCAAGACCCGCCTGAGCAACGAAGTATTGGGCGGTCTCCGTCAACTGCTTCACTGCATCTGCCAACTGCGTTGTGGCGGCCGCGATCTCTTCAGGCTTTGCATCCGTTCGGAGCAGAACTGCTCGAGCGGCGATCAAACGCGGGGTATGTTCTTCGCGGCGGCACTGGCCTGAACGCCAACCTGCATCGGCTGCTTGTGGACTGTTCGGAAACCGCTGCTTCAGATTGTCGAACAGCGTGCGAGCTTCATTCAGTTTCGCAACATCCAGTTTCGCGAGATCCTTTCTGGCCAGATCCTTGATCGCCAGGCCGTGATGATACTGCAGCAGAGGAGCCCAGGCGGCTCGCGTCGGATCATTCATCAGAGCGTTTTCGTAATTGGTTCGACCTTCCTGAAGTGCCGCCGCCGCTTCAGTAGCCTTGTTCTGACTTCTCAGCAAAGCCCCCATCCGCAAATACGCGAGTGGTGCGACGGGAGCCTGTTTGAAGGGGTCTGCCTTGAACTTGTTCAATTCGTTGATTGCACCATTGACGTCATTTGCGGCAACCATGCAGTTGGCTCGCTCCAATGTCGCAACGGGAGCCTGCGGCGAAGTGGCGT
Source organism: uncultured Schlesneria sp. (assembly GCA_963977965.1). Lineage (GTDB taxonomy): Bacteria > Planctomycetota > Planctomycetia > Planctomycetales > Planctomycetaceae > Schlesneria. The sequence continues at coordinate 685 of CAXBSB010000329.1, read as the reverse complement.
ACTGCTGACCGATGCGATCAAAAGCCTGGCGAGCAGCATTCAGTCGCTGAGTCCGTTCTTGTGGTTCCGCGATCTGGGCCGCAATCCGCTGGTAACAATAGCCCAGTTTCAACAGGGCATCCGGAGTCTGTGGTGCGGCCTTTTGAGGTTCATTCCCCTGGGCAGAAACAAACGATTCGAGGCCCTTGATGGCTGCCGTCAAAACTTCAATCTGCCGACCGGCAGCAAGAGCATCGGTCGTATCGGTGGGCATGTTGCGCAGCAGGCAGTCCGCAAGATAGTACGGCACAACACCAAGTTCCCCCGAACAGTCCGCGGCGGGAATGGCACTCAACAGCTTCAGCGCCGTTGGGTAGTCACCTAATCGGTAATGAGCCAGTGCCTGGCGACCTCGAGCCAACGAGGCGAACGTGAATTCGGGGGCTTTATCAATGACCACCTGATACCGCTTGACGGCTTCGCCAAACCATTTCGCGATATCGGGGTTCTTGCTGGCGGGGTTCGTTGGTTCGATCAGCGATCCTCGCACATAGGCATTCTCAGCAGTTCGGAACAGAACTTCTGGTAACAACGTACTCTTGGGGAAAGTCTGCTGGAACTGAGTGCTCGCCTGATCCGACTGATCGAACTGTTGAGCAAAATGCAGTGCTGTGACTCGACGCTGCAAGAACTGTTCGTTGCGGTC
>CAXBSB010000328.1:0-5786 GCA_963977965.1 uncultured Schlesneria sp. | reverse complement strand
GGTAGCAGAACGTCATGAACAGGCGCGAATGGCGCCCGGCGATATCCCTTCAGGTATCCCAAGGACAATTCCGTCGCGAAGTCGAAGATCGATGACTCGGCTGGTCTCATCCAGTGATCTTGATGAGGCTGTTGACGAAAACGATCAAGTTCCTCAGCCGGTCGACCCTTCAGACAAGCAGGCGATTCAAGTTGCAGCCAGGCCATCTGAAGCCGCGACTGCAGTTCAAATCACCCAGGCTGCGGTCGGGGCATTTCTATATGATGCATCCGAACCAGCGGTCGAAATTGCATTCATAGAAGACCGAGGAATACTTTGGCCAGATGAGGCGGTCAGGTTAAGCTCAGACACGGCGCGATTGTACCTGCGTGCCAATGCCCCTGCGGCGGGACGCGAAGTTGTGATCACGAACCCCGCGGGGGATGTACGCGTCACTGAAAAATCGATTCTTGATGCTCCAATCATTGGCAACATATACGGCCCCGTCCCGATCAAGGTGCATAACACCATCTCCAACAGTGATAGCGCAACGTTTTCCGTTCTGCTTCAAAACAAAACAACGGAACGGTACGGCGGAACGAGCTCTGCCAAGATTGTGCGCCTTTCAAAAGGCACTGTGACACCTGCTGGTGTGATGATTCAGACCAGTCGCATCGGGGAGCCGAAGTTACCAGGCACCGGCACGAATCAGATTCAGGATCAATTTGTGCGAGTCACCGGTACGGCGGCCGCTGGATCCGTTGAAGTCGTCGTCTGTTCACTGAGCGATATCGTCAAGGATATGTACACGCCGGTGAATCAGCTTCCGTTCCGTACCGTTCCTCAGCCGGGGACGAATCAATGGGCGATCACACCCAGCCTGGGCGCGTTGCCGATTGGATCCAACGGCAAGCTGGTCATTCGTGGAATTGATGGTGACTTGCGGCACGTCTATGCCGCGTCAGATATCGCGATCGTTTTACAGCCATTGGCATCAATCGGGGTCGGCGATCTGGCTGTCTCTAGTGTTCAGCAGCTCGACAATGGAGGAAACCCGGAATCTGGAAGAACTGGCCCACGCTTTAATCGCAAGAAGCTGAAAATCGACGGAAAAGTCCCCTTATCGTCGAGCGTTCAAGACGGCTATGCTGTCGTTCTCGTGAACGGTGTGGAGGTGGCTTCGACCCGAAAACCTCTTGGAAGTGACACCACGTACACATCAGGTTGGGAAGCTTCCAACGACGGAAAGTATTCGATCTCCATCGGCATCGTTCAAGGGGGGGCCACTCTCGCCCGTGCGGAGTCACAAGAAATCGAAATTCGACAGACCGGTCCGCGGCCTACGCACATCTCACCCGACAACCTGGCGATGACACCTGGTCTGAATACGGTGGACATCCACTTTTCGCCTGATAATCCGATCGACCGGTCTTCCGTCGATGAGGCAAAACTGAAAGCAATCGTTACCATCAATCCGTCGCTGGTCCCTACGTCTGCAGAACTCATTGACGGTCGCAGGATTCAGTTAAAATTTTCTGAAGTGCCTCCAAATCTCTACAAGATCACGATCGCGCAAACTGAAAATGTAAAGGACAGATTCGGCAATCTGATTGGTGCATCGCCGAATTCTGCCGAAAACAAGGCGTCTTTCGAATTTCAGTTGTTGAAGCCAATTTGCGCAGAGCTTTCGGCCGTGCAAACGGCTGGACTGCGAAACATGACCGGTCCCAACGTCCCTTATCAGGAATACACCGAACCACGCAAAAGTCAGGTTGGCTTCAATCCATCTGACAAGGTTGTCACTCGCGTCGCCCGCCTGTACTACTTTCGCGATGCTCACAGAGTGATTCAGATCATCAAACGCGACGCCGCCCGGTCATACAACCGGCAGGCTGTTGACATGCAGCAACAATTGGCCGACAACGCGCGGCGAGATGCGGAAAACGCGACGATTGATCGCAAGACTTCCGAAACGGCTGCGATTCAAGCAGCACAGCGTGCGAGGACCGCGGAAACGGCTTTGACGCAGTTTCAACAGGCACTCGTACAGGCTCGCCAGCAGAAGTCCCAGGCAGACAGTGCTGTCGCAGCGCAGCAAAAGGTGCGTACAAACGCTGAGAATGAACTTACGGACGCGACCCAGACGCAACGGGACCTGGAAGGACAACTCGCAGGATTAAAACCCGACGATCCAAACGTCACTAAACTCAACGATCAGATCAAGGTCGCAAAGTCACAGGTGTTGACAAAGTCAAGAAACGTCCAGGCAGAAGACCAGAAATTAACTCAGTCGCAATTGAGTCAGACGGAAGCTGCCGCACAAGTCGCGGAGCGAGAACGAAATGTTAATGCGATCCTCAGCGAAGTTCAGAATGCTCGCGACGCCGAAGCTCGGCATCGCAACGAAACTGAAGTGAAACAACTGGACGAAGAGCGTAAACACAAGGAATTGTTCCGCCGAGAAGTTGCCGCAGCCAAGGAAGATCCAGACACCTACGCTCCCGGCAAACCAGATTCACAGGATCCGATTGAACAGGTTTCGATGTCCGTCATTGGTGAAGGTGTGATTCAGATGCGAGGTCCTCTGAAAGGCGTAAATCTCGCCAGGACCCTCATCAATCAGATTGATGCACCTGTGGGCCAGGTGCGAGTTGCTATTCATACAGTTCAGGTGAACGGCGAACATGGGAAGCGAATGGAGCCTGTGATTGGTCGCATCCAGCGCTACATTGATCATTCACGATTCCTGACGACTCAGTCTGCCCAGATGCTGCGTAATGCCGTCACGCTGGTGGCCAGTCGCCGTGCTGACCAGGCGCTGGTCGGCTGTGATGCGTTGAGCCAGTTCGAACGCGACGAAAAGTACATCGAATCCTTCTTTGGGCGCGAATTCCTGGCAGAACTTCGGACTCTCGACAGCGAGTTTCTGCACACTGGAAACAAACTGTTATCCATTCATTCCATGGACAGCACAAGCCTGTCGAACGCCTTGTTCCTTCTGTCACTCGCCAAGAATGACGTGCGTCAAGAAATCCTTTGCGAATTCGAGCGAATGGTTCTGTGTCAGTTGCCTCAAGATGAGCAGGATTATTTCACGGCGTCCACAGAGAAATACAAATTTGGACCGCCACTGCACAAAACAAAGTTCGAATTCCTCGGTCACAACGCCAACTTCGTTTCGTTGAAAGGCTTCTTCAATGCAGAAGTTGCTGGCCCAGATACGATGACGCCGATGCAGCGAGAGTTCATCAGACTCGCTCAGATCTTCAAGAGTCGGCTCGTAACCGAGATTCAACTCGAACAGCGATTAATGGAACGATCATTGATTGAGCAAAGAATCAATGGCGGAGCCCAAGAGGAGATGAACGCTATTGAGCGTGAGAGCATGGCAAAAAAAGAGCTAGAGCAAGCAACCCGAGAACGTCTCAATCAACAACAACGACTTGAAAACGTTACGAGCAAGTTCATTGGATTGCTTGAGTCACAGCAGCAACTGATCGAAGACATTAATCTAACGAACAGTGAACTAACAGCCACCGCGAAAGCTGCGACGGAAAAACCGTTCAACTCGACTGATGAACATATCGGTTCATATTCACAGCAAATCGAACTATACAAAACACTGATAGATATAAAGTTGTCTGAGACTAAAGATGCAAACACGCATGCGGAATGCGTTGACAAGCTGAAAAAAGCACAGGGCATTTACGAATTCTTCAACTCACGAGGTCCCGCAGCGAATGAGGCGGTGTGTGAAACGGTTGCTAAAGACTTGTGGAATATACGAGAGTCAGCGTATGAATTACTCAATGAGCCGAGACAAAAGAAACAGTGGAAACTCCTGACGCCACCGTCACTCCCTTTCCCATTCAAAACGAGATACGGAGCGTTTGTGCTGGAAGTAACTGGTCGAAACGATGCGAAGATCACAGGTGGCGAGGAAAAGGTTGCGTGGAAGTATCTTGAGCATCTCGTTTTGTCGGGGCGGCATGCGTTAGCATTTATTGAGAACTTTGAATTATCTCAAGCGGCGACAGATAAGGTAAAACAGGCGAAGGTAGAAATCGATAGAGCAGAAAAGTGCCTTGCGGATCGTGATCTTGGAGGCTACGCAACGGCGTACGGAAGTATGAAATCGGTTCTCGCCACGTCTGAGAACATTTCGAGCATGATACTTATTGATATGCGTGCCGTCGAGAACGAATTCATTTCAATGCGCCAACAGATTCAGGGGAGTGACGCAGACTTCAGCGCGATCTTTGGGCGATGGCGTACTGCGCGAAATAGGCTTTTTGACGCGTTGTCAACATCTGGCTCATTTTATGAATCCGTCTCGCCGTTGTTTCGGGATGCGGAAACAGGATTCACGTCGCTTCTGAGTGCGGAGACAGCGCTGAGAATTGCGAGTCAAACGGCCGGACTATCGCGACGGCCTCTCGATCACAAGAAGTTTCTTGACATGCTGATTGACGACGTCGAGGAAAAGTTCATTGAATTGATGGAGGGAACTCGTGCTCATACGGCAAATATCGATAATTACCTGTCACGTCTTGGACAAGCATTGGAGGATGACTTCAATACTCAGTTCTATTTCCCGGCGTTCCGTGGGATTCGCGAGGCGAGTCGGTTCTGGGATGTTAATCTCGGGGCTGTGGAAACGACTTCAGTGCTCACGAACAATCGTACTTTTGCGAAGGTTTCTCCTCAGGCGACAATGGAGTTCGATCTTCCCAAACGGGACATTCTGATTAATGAAGCCTTCAAATCCGCAAAGGCGGCATATGATGACTACGGAGCGTTGATGAATGACCCGTCATTCCTCGCGCTGACGAAAATGCATCGGGGCCAACCAGCTTCAGCGACTTACGGAAAGGGAGGTGGCAATCCAACGACTAGAAATGTTTTGCCCGGCCTGCCGTCTTCAACTGACGAAAAGCTTGTGGCTCAAAACCAGGCTGTCTCTCCTGACTTCCCGTCGGCCCTTGAGTCATTGATTCCGGATCCAGCAATTTACAAGTTCGAAACCGGAACAGGATTCGAAGTCCGACCAGTAATTCAGCCCGATGGCCAGGCGGTTGTCTTTCACCTCAATTACATGTACACGACCAATGTTCGTGAACCAGTTCGTGCTGACGAAAAACACCTGGGACGGGTGAAGCGACACTTCATCGATACAGATGTTCAGACGGGTAATTATGAACTTCGCGAAGTGAGTCGTTACCAGGTCGCGTTGAAGGCGTCACGAACCTCCCGCGGTGTTCCATTCCTGGAGGATTTGCCGGGAGTTGGCATCGCATTCCGACCGATGCCGAATCAGGAGTCTTCAATTCAGGAGAATCTGATCCTTGCACAAACGGTCATTTTCCCGACATTGTTTGATTTGATGGGATTACGCTGGGCTCCAGCAGTGGCAGATCTCGATGCACTTCGATTGCACGAAGCAGACTTTGTGACACGCGGTCGACAACGTGCCCTGCGTGAGCGAGTGTTTGACTATTCCAGTAGCCAGGTTGACGAGTTCATTCGTATCCCCGAGGCCGAAAGACGACCGGACCTGTATCGATCACAGGAAACGATTCCCTCGGTTCATCCGAACGGGTATTCGGGCCCAGGCTTGAATCAACATGATGCGATCCTGAGAGAACGCCATTCGCCACAAGACGTCCGACCTGAGTCGCGTTTTGTCCCCGGAACTGATTCAGAAGGATCAAACGGAAGAGGATCGATTTATCGGCAAGACCTCAATTACCAGTATTCACCGCCGCCGACCGGAGAGTCTCGTCTGATTCCACCGCGACTTTCTCCAC
>CAXBSB010000327.1:0-5808 GCA_963977965.1 uncultured Schlesneria sp. | reverse complement strand
ATATGTCGCATGATGTACGGAGTATCCATAAAGACGCCACGATCAAACAAGCAGGGCAACTGTTGCAGAAATACAGGGTCGGTTCGCTGATCGTGGACGACGGCTCACGGTATATCGGCATCATTACCAGTTATGATCTGAGCCGCAAAGCTGTTGCCAAGGTTCTTGATCCAAATACCGCCACCGTGACCACCTGCATGAGCCGGTCGCTCGTCACGATTGAAGAAGACGAGCCGCCGTTGAGCGTTCAGTACAAACAACGCCAGGTCTGTGTCTTTCAGCCAGACTTCCAGGCGGCGAGTTGTACGAACACGCTTTGGCATGATGACAAAACCATTTCTGGCGATTGAGTCAAAACGTGAAACCGCCCCCACACATTGCCAGACCGGTGGGGGCATTTTCGTTCGTAATGCTTAACGGCTGACGCGACCGCTTCCACCCCCACGCATCAACGCTTCAATCTCGGCACGTGTCGAATCATTGAAGTCACCGCGAATGCTGTGTTTCAGGCAGCTTGCTGCGACGGCATAGGCCAGAGCCGTTGGTGAATCCGAAAGTCCCGGCGTCTGCAGTGCGAAGACAAGCCCCCCGGCGAATGCGTCCCCGGCACCGACGCGATCAACAATATTGCGGATTTCGTAAGGAGTATACTTGCCATCGGCATCAACCGGTGCGAAATACGCTTGATTCGCAACCGCATCAAACAGCATGGCTCCCCAGTTATTGTGGCTGGCAGAAATACTCTCTCGCAACGTGATCGCGACTCGCTTCAGGTTGGGAAACTTTGCCACAATCTGACGAGCGACATCCTCGTACCCCGCAAGGTTCAGAACTCCTGCATCCACGTCCGTTCCTGCCGCACGAATTCCCAGCACATGGTCTGCGTCCTCTTCGTTCGCAATCAGGACCTGCATTCCCGGGATGAGTGCTTCCATCGTCTGCCGGGCGAGTGCCGCGGGTTTGGTTCCAGGCTGCCAGTTCCACAGCTTTTTCCGGAAGTTCAAATCACAGGAAACAGGGATGCCACGTCGAGCGGCTTCGTCGACGGAGACACGAGCGACATCGGCGGCGGTCTTGCTGATCGATGGAGTGATCCCCGTGATATGGAACCACGTCGCTTTATCAAAAATGCGATTCCAGTCGTAACGCTCTGGCGGAATCACCGAGATGCTGGAACCGGCCCGGTCGTACGTGACCGTTCCCCCGCGCTGGTTCGCTCCATTTTCTACGAAGTAGATCCCGAATCGGCCTTCGTCACAACGCAGCAGCAAGCTGTCGTCGACGCCATACTTGCGGATTTCACCGGCAAACGCCGTGGTGATCGGATTGTCAGGAAGAGCCGAACAGTACGCGGCATTTCCCCCCTGAGCGGCGATCGAAACAGCCACGTTGACTTCAGCACCCCCAAACGTCGCTTCCAGAACACCCGGTAGCGAACGAGTCAGGCGATCCCATCCTGGTGGCATCATCCGGATCATCACTTCGCCCAAAGTCACAACGCGCATCTGTCGATTCCTCGTATCCTGGCAGACTCTGAAAACACTCCTGCTTCGACGATTTTTGAACAGGGCTGGTTGTCACAATCTCCGGCCTCAGTTGTTCATCGGAAGCGATCAAAATTCCAGCATGGGAGAATACCGCGACCGGATCGTTGAGGAAACAGAGCACGATTCAAGTCATCACGAATTACAGCCGCTTTACTTGAACAGGTTGCTTTATGTCCATGTTTGAACAAAGGCTCTTCCATGCCAAATACAAATCTTGGTATCGTAGATCTCATCGGTTGATGGAGCAGTTCCAGTTGTCGCGCCGCAATCTGAAATCTGTCCATTTGCGATGTTGTACGCCCGGCTGCAGTGCTTTCCGTTTCCGCCACACGTTTGAGTCTGAACTCATGGTGCATCAACTGCGACAGACGTCACTTGTCCTGACGATGACTTTCGTGTTCGGGATGACATGCTGTCCGATCCTGTCGGCGGCAGATTACATTCTGACAATCGGCGGAGGCTACAATCCGACCGGCAACCAGGCTTCCCTCGAAGCCAACGTCGTTTTCTTCCAGCAGGTGCTTGGCGAAAAACATCGCGGCGGCCCGCAGCACGATATCTTTTTCGCAGATGGAAATGATCCCGTTGCAGATCTGCAGGTTCTGGCAACAAAGGCTCGACAGGATCCCGTGATTGAACTGCTGGAGGCTCTTCATCGTCGTCGTGGCGAAGCACAACTCGAATATCGCAACCACCGCGTGCCTGATATTGCAGGTGGCCTCGACCCGGCGCTGGTGCATGCACGGCTGTTGGCGATTGCCAAAAAGGCCAAAACGGGAGACCGAGTGATTGTTTATGTCACGGCTCATGGCAGTGAGGGGTCAAAGCCCGACCCCTTCAATACGACAATTGACTGCTGGAATGAGAAAAGAATCACGGCTCGCGAGTTCACTCGATGGCTGAGCGAGTTGCCACCAGCGGTCCCGGTCGTGATGGTCATGGCCCAGTGCTACTGCGGTGGATTCGGTCACACGATTTTTCAGGAGCTGGACGAAAAGAAAGGCATGGCTTCGCAGTTGCGGGCTGGCTTCTTCGCTCAGCAGCATGACCTGCCTGCTGCAGGCTGTCGGCCGGATATTCACAATGATGATGAGTTCAGCAGTTATTTCTGGGGAGCCATCGTCGGGCGCAGCCGAACCGGTGTTCCGGTCATGGGTTGTGACATCAACAGCGACGGAGTCATTTCGTTTGCCGAAGCATACGCTTATGCGGTGGTCGCCGGGAATACAATTGATATCCCGCTGCGTACGTCGGATGTGCTGCTTCGAACGTATAGCCGGCTCAGTCTGGCTGATGTCAAAAAGCCTGCCGATCCAGCAGAATCCGATTCGCCACCCGACAAGAAATCAGAACCAGAAGTAAAACCGGCTGCGACTGAAGACCGCCCCGTGACAAAGCCCCCCGTCCTTGCTGGATCGTTGCAGTCATTCATCGACCAGGGCCGCCCCGTTTCGGGTCGCATGGTCACCGGTCTCAGTAAAAGCCTGGGACTTTCTTTACAGCATGATGCCTCAACGGTCATATCGGCCTATGAGTCACACCGCAGGAGTGGAAGACGTCCGGGGACGAGTGGGCGACGTCGTCCAGGTTCAGGACGTAAAGAACTGCTGATGGAAATCGGAGATAAATGGCCGGAGCTCGCCGACCCCAAGCGTTGGGAAGAGTCTCCCCTGCTCAAGCCAGACAAACGCGAACAGTTGCTGGCAGACATCAAGGAACTGCCTGCCTGGAAGGGATACGATCAGCGTCGAAAGCAAAGTGCCGAATCCGAGAAGAAAGCTGAAGAGCACGAACTACGCGAAGTTCGATTTCGTCGACTGATCAGCACTCTGGAAGTGATTCAGTTAGAAAAGCATCTGCCGAAGGTTGCAACCGCGGAAATTGTGGAACGCTATCGCCAGTTGATTCAACTGGAAGAATCCTCCTTCAATTCGGTCGCCCCGTGATTCAGGGATGAAGGATCGCGACCGGGATTAGAAGGCGCGGCTACCCGCGGTTCGACATAGCCGCTACCATTCTCGCAGATTCCATGACTCACTGCGGAGATTTTCTCAATGTCTAAGTATCTCGCCTTGCTGCTGATCGGCCTCGTGACGACTCCATTGCTGGCAGACGACGCCGATCTGTTGATCGCCGATTTCGAAGGGGAGACGTACGGCACCTGGAAAGTCACTGGTGAGGCGTTTGGGCCGGGACCGGCTCGAGGGACGCTGCCCAACCAGATGGCCGTTGAGGGATTTCAGGGTAAGGGCTTAGTGAACTCGTTTTTCAACGGCGACCGAACGACAGGAACACTCACGTCACCAGAATTCAAAATCGAAAGAAAGTTCATCAACTTTCTGATCGGTGGCGGTAAGCACGAAACTCAGACCTGCATGAACCTGATCGTCGAAGGAAAGACCGTTCGCAGTGCGACCGGTCCCAATGATCGTCCGGGAGGAACCGAGCGTCTGGACTGGCATTCCTGGGATGTCTCCGAATGGAATGGAAAGACAGCAACAATTCAGATCGTCGATCTGGCAACCGGTGGTTGGGGCCATATCAATGTGGATCAAATCACGCAGAGCAATTCCCGTCGTGGGACCCAGCGCGTTCAACGCGAACTTCTGGTCGACCGTGATTACATGCTGCTTCCTGTCAGGAATGGTGCCCCGAAACGACAGGTCAAACTAACTGTCGACGGCAAAGTCTTTCGCGAATTCGAAATTGAACTCGCTGAAAAAGACGTTGATTTCGTTGTCTCTGCTGATTTTCGTTCGGTCCGCGGCAAGACTGTGACAATCGAAACGTTGCTTCCCGATCAGTCTGTCGCGATCAAAGGCATTTCGCTCTCGGACACATTACCTGCTGCCGAGAGTGAACGGAGGCCGCGGTTTCATTTCACAAGCCGGCGAGGCTGGCTGAACGACCCGAATGGACTGGTCTACTTTCAGGGAGAATGGCATCTCTTCTACCAGCACAATCCCTATGGATGGAATTGGGGAAACATGCACTGGGGACATGCCGTCAGCCGCGATCTGCTGCACTGGGAAGAACTTCCCACAGCGATCTATCCGCGAGCATGGGGAGACTGGGCCTTTTCCGGCAGCGCTGTGGTCGACGAGCGAAATACCAGCGGATTCAAGTCGGGTAATGATCCTGTACTGATCGCAGCGTATACAAGCACCGGGCGAGGTGAGTGCATTGCCTACAGCAATGATCGAGGCCGAACGTGGATCGACTATGACAAGAATCCCGTCGTGAAACATGCCGGTCGTGATCCCAAGATCATCTGGCATCAGCCGACGCAGCGATGGGTCATGGCAGTCTACGATGAGCGACCGAATGTCGAGCGAGGGATCTCGTTTTACTCGTCGCCCAACCTGAAAGAATGGACTGAGACCGGCCGAATTGAAGGCTTTTATGAATGTCCGGATCTGTTTCAACTTCCTGTCGATGGCAAGGCCGACAAACAGTCGTGGATTCTTTACGGAGCCGATGGAAAGTATGTGATCGGCGACTTCGACGGCAAGACATTTCACAAGCAATCTCCGCTGCTGCAGGTCTGGCATGGCAATTTCTACGCGGCACAGACTTTCAGCGATGTCCCGGATAGTCGCCGTATTCAGATCGGCTGGGGACAGGGAATCACATTCCCGGGGCAACCATTCAACCAGCAGATGACGATCCCCGTCGAATTGACCCTCCGTACGACGCCGGATGGCGTTCGCATGTATGCCTGGCCGGTAAAGGAAGTCGCAGCCCAAAGCGAACGCCGAGGGATCGCCACGACACTGAGCATTGATCGCCTGACGTTGATGGATGGTCGCAAGGCGGACATTCTGGTTTCGGCGTCGTCGCTGGACCTGTTCGACGCAAATCTTGAACTGGAGCTTCAATCAACTCAGAAGATCACGATGACCTTTTGCGGAACACCCATTGTTTATGACGCAAAGTCACAGAAGTTGACCTGCCGTCAGGTTTCAGCAGTCGTGAAACCAATCAACGGACGACTATCCCTTCGCGTGATCGGTGACCGAGGTTCCTTGGAGATCTTTGCGAACCAGGGCGAAACGGCAATCTCCGTTGGGCACACTCCCGGCAATCAGGGATTCACGATTCAATCCGAGGGCGGTAATGCCATTCTGCATCGACCGAATTTCGGCGATCTCAAGGTCACACCGTAGTGCGGGGCGTCCCGCGGGCATCAAACTGCCAACCCCTGACCCCGACACCCGAGAAGAAGAAGTAGAAACGCAGAGGACGCGGAGATCGCTGAGAG
>CAXBSB010000326.1:0-5929 GCA_963977965.1 uncultured Schlesneria sp. | reverse complement strand
GCCATCGATTGAAGTCGCAAACGATAAACTCGACGATGTCGGCTCATTTGTTGAAAAGAATGGTTTTGGCGCAACGGGGGTGCCAATGTCTTCTCGCACGACCGTGCCGTAACTGCGATGGCAAGTGTTAAGGTTGAATAGCCACTAATCAACTTCAGAATCCTGAAATCTCGTGGGCAAGCAACCACAGCTCAACGAAGAAGTCGTTCGCGAAGAACGTTCTGCCTTCAAAATGACCTGCTGTGTATCCCCTGCTTTTTCCAAATGCGAGAGTCTCTATCTCAACGAATTCATCAATCGACAAATGTCGGATCGCGTCGCAGATGAATGTGGCAGTTCGTTGACATAGGGGCTCAGCACGTACCGCAACAATCCTGCGTACCCGGTAAACGTTGCAAGCAAGGTACTCGCCGCGGCTCGAACAGCGTCACTCGAGTATGCGATGTCTTTGGCGTATGTCGCGACATTCTGTATGAGCAGCAATCGCGTCACCAGTTCGATAAAAACAGGTGGAGACGATTCATCTGGAATGATGTGCACAAACGGCGAAGTGCGAAATGAGAACTGAGTATGAGCATGCTCGGATGCCACTCCCATCGCGAGTTCCGTCAACATGTCGTAAACCACCAGCCGCGCTGATTCATGCAATTCGCTCTCTAACACCTTGACAAGATACGCAACGAAAAAGGGTGCACACGGTCGCAATCCTCCTTGAACAATGATCGTGTTTTCCAGCAAGTTGCAGGCTCGATTTGATTCGAAGTCCGTACGCGACTTCAATAGCATTTCTAACGCGTCCGCCAATTGGGTTGCCAGCTTTGTGTAGCTCGAGCCAGGATGCGGCCACGGAAAGGTCCGTGCAAACGCAATAAGATCGAGTGAATCGCTGCTCATCGCGGTTTACCCAGGATTACTGCTGGACAGTGTTCTCAAGTTGTGACGTGGTTACATGCGGGCTTTGAGACTTTGATCTATCGATTCGAGCAGTACAATCACTCGTGCCAACTGCTGCTCCTGTTTTGCCATGGACTGTTCAGTGCGATGCTGATGCTGATTGGACAATTCGATCCAATCCAGTGATTTGTCCATGATCGATTTGGCTTTCCCGTAATTGCCTTTCCTGACAAGAAACACCATGAACAACACAAACGCAATAAAGCTGCATACGTTCACGATGAGCATGATTTGCGACTGCTCAGGTGTCATCTCCGCCAGAAGAACTGAGAGAGGCATCGAAAAGAGTGACATGGCATGACCTTCGGAATGCGAGCGGGAGAACGGCGCTATTAGAGCCTCTGTAACCGGCGGTACAACGTGCATTTGAGCCAGCAACCGTCACTTGGCCCGAACGTCAACACAGACGATTTCGGCGTTGTCTCGCAGATAGAGCATCCCGTTGGAAAGGGCTGGAGCCTGACGAGTGGCGTCGAACAAGGGCATCCGGCCGAGTTCTTCAAAGCTCTTTGAGCTGATTTTTACGACCACCAGTTCTCCATTCATGGTCGAAATGAAGAGCTTTCCGTCTGCGGCGATCTGATTGCCTTTGCCGAATCGCTGTTTCTGCCAGACTCGCTTGCCAGTTTCTGCGTTCACGCAAGTCAGATGAGTGACCGGGCCTGCTGCACCGACGTTGTCAAAGCCGTACAAATGTCCGTCGCTCAGGATCGATGTCTGCCATTCATTGCGCAGAACGCTTTGTGATCCTTGTGATGTCCAGGCTTCGTCAACGGTGAATTTGTCTGCGCCTCCCTTTACAGACAGCATCGCACACCCGTGGTTTTCACCCGATGAAATGAAGACGCGATCGCCCAGTCCCAATGGAGTGACGATGTTGCAGTTAAAGTTTGTTTCGTAAGGATAGTTCCACAAACGAACTCCCGTTTCAGGGACCAGACTGATCGCCGCGGCCCCTGTAAAGACCACCAGTTGTTTTCGCCCGGCGACATCGAGTAACGCAGGGGACGAGTAACCGGCTGGATCGTCACCCGATTTCCATGCGAGCTTCCCTGACTTTGTGTCATACGCGACTACAGAGGCTCCCGGGATGCCGGCCGTCACGATCACATTCGAACCTGCGACCACTGGAGAACTGGCCATTCCGTATTCGGCAATCTCACCTTTCAATTCACTGATCACATCATGCGACCAGATCAACTTCCCGTCTGCAAAATTCAGGGCTGCCAGAATCCCTTCGCCTGTGAAGACAAATACCTGATTGCCCACAATTGCCGGAGTTGCCCGGGGGCCGTTTCCCATGCCGTTCTTGTAGGCGGGAGCCAATGGAGTCTGCCAGATGCTTTTACCCGTGGCGGATTCCACAGCCACAGCGAACTGCTTGCCGTCACGTTGAACCAGAGTGATGACCTGACCACGACTGATCGCAACGCCTGACATGCCGACGCCACCGGGAACGCGCCAGACCACCTTGGGTCCTCCTTCAGGCCATTCGGTGAGCAAACCGGTCTCTGTCGAAATGCCGTTGCGATTCGGACCGAGAAACTGCGGCCACTCGCCCTTCTCTGCCTTCGTCTGGGCCTGGCCGTCCGACACAGTCGATAAGACCAGTAACGCAACAGCAGCGAATCGCCGAATCATGAGTCCGTTCATGGTGATACTCGTTCTATTGAAGGATTTTTCGTAGATGTCTCCTGAACGAATATCGTGACTCGGCCTCAGCAGATAAGCAATCGACCTGTTGAGATCGGTTTGGGGAATCGTCTCTTTCAACGGAGGGTGAGGCGCCACCTGTCCCACGGAAGTTGTATCGTCCGAACTCGGACGAGTCCGGCTGCGAGCGAAGTTTCGCGACTAATAACCCAAGTTTCGACGCGGACGTGGACGTGCTACCTCACTACGAGACATCGGATTCGCTTGATTCGCTCAGCCCCGAACTCTTACGAGTTCGGCTACTCAACCGCTGGCTGCAATACACCCATCAGCCGGTACGCGCTAGCGTCCGGTTCGCCTTCTCTTTCGTATGGAATCCGCATCAACTCTCGCAACCGGACGCTAGCGCGTGCCGGCTGATGGCCTTTGTCACACAACGCAAACGCGCGAACTCGATCGCATTCAACATCAGTGTGGCGTCCCGTGGGCATCAAACTGCAGCGTTTAACTCACCCATTTTTCGAAGCGACACGGACATGCGACCATAACGATTGTAACACGTGGCAGTCGTACATCCGATGCACATCAGGCACCCAATTGCAGACGGCTACCTTCACGCAGGAGCGTAAAGGCGACTTTTTGAAGCCCCCTGTTCGGCGCAGGTCTGCCGTCTGCTGAAATGACCGACTCCCTTTCAATTTCATGAAATCAATGAAATTCACGGGACGATGTCCGGTAGACTTCCAACTCTTCCATCGTTCTGCCCACCAAAAATGCTGTCCGAACGGAGCCCCCATACGCCATGTTGCGGAATGTGCTCGGGGTTACCCGAAGGCTGCGCGAGAGTTGCCGGATCTGCCTGAAAAAAGAGATTGCGAACAAAATAATTGGAACACGGCCATCGAGAGACAAGATGTGGGTAACATTGACTCCCCCCTACGTCCCACCCCTCTTCAAGAATGCACTGGCCCTGTCGATTTGCGGCGAAGTGACAGGCCGATCCAGTTCAGTCAAAACTGATCTTCAGGCCCATGGTGGCTTTCATGGCCAGCAGTGCTTCGGCATTGCCGCGCGCATCGTCGACCGGATGATGCGTATGCCGCGTCTTGCGCAGATGCTTGAAATTGACGAACGTATCTTTGACGAGGCCCTTGTAGAGCGACCCCAGATTCGATGAGCTGAATCCGAACGGATTCGAACCCAGAAAATGGTGGAAGTACCAATTGATGAACTGCCAGTCGAACCCATTGTTGTCCGAGATAAAGAACGCCCGTCCTTTGCATTCCGCTTTGATCCAGTCTGCAAAAAATTGCATGACGGATTTCGGATCGTCGAATTCCAGAGTCTCTTCACGACTGAACCCGCTGACCGCCAGGGCCTGGGGGATGAATGTCTGAGAAATCGGCTTCAGCTTGCCGTAGAACGTTCGGCCCAATTCAGGCTCTACGATTACGGCCCCAAAACAGATCATCGAGTAATCGCCGGGGATCGGTCCGTCAGATTCGATATCGACCATCACGTATGCCATTGCTTTCCCTTTCGAAACGAGGTCAATTCCTCGCTGGCATCGTATCGAGTTTCAATTCTTCGTCCGAGTCATCCCACATGACGACACATGACGACCTGGATCCGGCAATCCTTAAGAAATCAATGAACGCTGCGCTGCCCGCCTTACGCAGGTTCAATCGAATACGGATTCACTGGGATAGGACGTCTCGCAACTGTGCAAGAAACCTTGGAGAAACGTCTGCCGGGCCGCTGCCAATCACCTCGATCAGTGTCTCGTCGAGTTGGTGACCATTGGCAATCGACAACCCGGCGGCAGCAATGCAGACCGAGCGATTCATCCCACCCGAACAACAAACGATGGCAGGAATCCGGGCTCGAATGAATGCAGCAACGGTGTCCGCGGCCAGACGCAATAGCCAGGCAGGGTTATCTCCGCCGTCAGAAAGCGGAAATCGGCACCGGACAATTTCTCGAGGCAATGTTGCCGGCGGTTCGTTGTCAGCGACCTCGACAACCGCTTCGATCCCCGCATCTATGATGCCTCGCACATTCAAGGTGTCTCCGGGGTTGCCTACCCAGAGTAATTGACCATTGATTTTCCGCATGTGATGAACTCCTTTGCGCGATTGTTTCGGCGTGAGATGCGGGTGCTCACACTCACTCAGCGCGGTGCCCGCGTCGCCGGGACGGACCTCGCTGGAGCAAACGAGGGATTCAGGGCGGCTTTCTGCTCATCTGTCAGACATTTGGCGAACTGCTTGTCGAGCTCTTCGAATTTCGTCAACCATGCTTTCCGATTCTCGTCTTGCGGACTCTGCAGGGTCGCTTCGACGAATTTCCGTCGCTCGGCATCCAGTTGGCTCTCAATCTCCTTCAGCTTCTGAGTTTGTTCGTCCGTCAATTTCGCTCGCATGAGGAAGACGTCCTGTCGCAGTCTCACGATTGTCCCATCGGCGTCCCACTCAGCTTTCGTGATCGCTGCTACATCCGCATTGATAAGCTGCTGATCCAACTCCACACTTCGCTTTTCCCAGATCTGTTGTTGCTCGACGGTTAAAATCTCAAGGGCCTCCTTTTCGATTTCTCTAAGCCCTTCTTTGATCCTCGCTATCGATTCGGGGTTGGACGCGATCGATGTGACCTCACGGAGCATTGGACGTTTTCGGCTCCACAATTGATCCAGCTCTGATTTCTGACGTGAGGTCAGTTGAATCCGACTGGCGAAATCGGGGTTGTGTCTCTCTTGCAACAGACTTGGCACGCGTGAAAGTGCGTTCGCCAAATCAGAACCGGCATCGCTCGGGCCGAAACGGCGAAATCCCGAGCTAGTCGTTGGGCTTGGCGAAATCTTGTCTGGAGACGCGATCACACGTCGTTCCCATGCGTTCAGCAATGCCTGCGGAATTTTGACGGTCCAATTATTCACCTCTCCAGCGGCCGCGACCAGCGTGATGACGCGTGGATCCATAACGGACGCAACCATCCCTTTCTTCCATTCCACTTTCGTGTCGATTGGATCATGCAGCATGTTTCGATTCCATGCGGGATCGTCTGGAGTCATCTCCAATGGCACACGGACAAAATCGAAGCAGACGGAATACTGGGCTGCGGGAATCTGAAACTGATAAGGTTGTTCCAGACGTCGCCACTTGGCCGCCACATGTTTCTGAGGAAAGAAAATCGCGGACGGCCAGCGATCCCGCTGCTCATCGCCTGGCGGGATCACTGCCTGCCAGACGCCGCGACCGGGAACGATCAACACAAAAGGTGTCGATTTAAAGGGAAACCAACTGGATGAGGTCCACTTCTGACC
>CAXBSB010000325.1:0-6043 GCA_963977965.1 uncultured Schlesneria sp. | reverse complement strand
TTTTTTTTAATGATACGGCGACCACCGAGATCTACACTCTTTCCCTACACGACGCTCTTCCGATCTGCCGCTTCCTCAACAGAAAGACCTGCAAAGATTCTCGCCTCAACGATTTGCGCGGCAGTCGGCTCGTCGTGAGCCAGGCGATCCAGCACATCGTGCAACTCCAGCAACCGGACATCGTGATCGCGCGAGGTAAGCTGGTGTGACTCGTGGCCATCCAGAGCAGCGAGATCAACCCGAGGCAAAAGCTGTTTCCGACGAGCCGACTCAATCAGAATCCGTCGCATCGCCTTTGCCGCCGCTGCAAAAAAATGACCTCGCGAATCCCAATGCTGTGGCTGATCGACATCGACAAGCCGAACGTAGGCGTCATGGACCAGAGCCGTCGCCTGCAACGTCTGCCCGGGCCTCTCTCGCGCCATTCGCGCCGCGGCGAGTTTTTTCAACTCGTCATAAATGAGCGGCAACAATTTCTCTGCAGCCTGAGGATCACCCCGTTCCAATTGCGAGAGTATCTGTGTGACGTCGCTCATCAACGACATTCCTTCGGTCGTCATTCAATCCCCATGTCTGCCATTGTAGCAACTGTTTGATTGTCATGGGGCTTTGCAAGTGAAACGAAGAACTCTGAGCGAATCAAAGATCCTGCGACGCAAACTTTGTCAACCGCCGGAAGATGATCGATAATCAGATTGTGCCCGTCGCGCTACTTGTTGAATTCGCCCTTGTCGTAACGTTCCCAGAATTCCGCCGCTGGCCAGACTTGCCTCCAAGTGATACCAATGTTTTTGATGCTCTGCATATCACGGAGAATATCCAAGCCGCGGGTGATGTTCTTCGGAGTAAGGCGGATTGCTTCCAGCGGCATTCCTTTTAGAGCAGTCACGTCAGTGATGCTGGTGTCGTATATCGTCAAATGCTTCAGAGGCATTCCCTTGAGACTTGCCATGCCCACGTCACTCACCCGAGTCCGATCCAGAGTAAGATGCCTGAGGTTTTGGCAGTCCAAAAGATGCAGCATCCCCTCGTCGGTCACCTGAGTACCAGCAAGGTGAAGTGTGCTCAGTTTCTTCCACGATTTGACATGTCTCAGGCCCTCGTCGGTGATCTGTTTGTTATCGCCCAGGTAAAGGCTCGCCAAATTGGAACAACCCTTGATCAGGGGCAGTTTCGCGTCACTCACATTCGTGTGAGCCATGTTGAGGCTCACCAGGGCACCGAAGACACGAATCGGTGCGATGTCTGTCACCTGCTCGCTGTTGATCTCGATTTCCGTGACGACGCCCCCCGCGATCTTGTGCTCCATTCTGCCATCGAAACCGGGATTGAGTTTCACCAATACCTTGCGGACCTCCTCGACCTGCTGTTCGGCGGCCAGAGCGGTGATACGGGCCACGTCGGCGTCAGTGAAGGTATTGTCGAACTCGCCGTTGTCGTAGCGTTCCCAGAACTCAGCCGCTGGCCAGATTCGACCTTCTTGAACTCCGATCTTTTCGAGGCTCTTCATCTCGCGGAGGATGTCCAGACCCTTCGTGATGTTTTTGGGAGTCAGGCGAATCGTCCGGAGTGGCATGCCCTGCAACGGGGTCAGGTCGGTCACCCGCGTGCCATCAATATCCAAGAGTTGAAGAGACATCCCCTGAAGGGGCGTGAGGTCTGAGACTCGGCAATTTGAGATCGTGAGCACCTCCAAGAACAGCCCCCGCAGAGGCGACAAGCTGGAGATCTCAGCGTTGTTGCAATGCAGCTTCGTCAGCGGCATGTCTTTGAGGGGCGACAGGTCAGAGACTCCAGAGTAGTTCAAGCCAACGAATTCCAATCGCAATTTGGTAAGCGGGGCGAGGTCGAGCTTCTGGCCGCCGCCGCCGACGGTCAGCTTTTTCAGAGGCATCCCATCGAGCGGCGTCAGGTCCGATCCTTGGAACGGCCAGACCGACAACTCTTTCAGCGGCATGCCGCGAAGCGGAGACAGATCGCGGACTTGGCTGTAATTCGTGAAGTCTAACCTCGTCAGCTTCATGCCGCGCAAGGGAGATAAGTCCTCGATCGAATGCTGCGTTCCCTGGCCGACTGCCAAGCCCGTCAGCACCCCATCCTCGATCGTGGGATTGAGCTTCCCATTGAATTTCGGGTTGCGCTTCTTCAACTCCGTCTCGATTTCCGCGACCTGCTGTTCGGCCGGCAGAGCGGCGATGCGGGCTATGTCGGCGTCAGTGAAAGTACTTGTGGCCGTTGGTGCGGCGTTCAGGCGCTGCTTGACCGCATCCACCGCCAGGACCACCCGGAATCCCGTCCCCTTACCACTAAAACCTGTCGCCCAACCGTAACTGCGCGCGGACCGACAGTCTGGCGCTACATAATTCCAATTACCCCCGCGGACTCCGCGCCCCGCAGCGGTGTCACCGGGGCTAATTGGATCGATTGCCGATTCTTCCCGGAATTTTTCGTAGTAAGTGGGATCGCAACTTTCGTCCAACCATTCATAGACATTACCGTGCACGTCGAACAGCCCGAACGGATTCGCCGGCAACTCGCCAACCGCATGAGGTCGTCCCCCGGAGTTCTCTTTGAACCATCCTGTGCGCATCAGGTCTTTTCGATCATTCCCACTCCAGAACTCTGTCGTCGTCCCAGCGCGGCACGCAAACTCCCATTCCGCCTCGCTGGGGAGTCGATAGCCTGCGCCATTCGTCCGTGTGACGGAATTACCTGACCGGAAGTACGATGGCCTCAGCTTCTCTTGTTGTCCCAGCCTGGTACAGAACTCAATTGTGTCGTACCAAGTCACCATTTCGACGGGGAAATTAGATGTCTCCTGCCCGGCGATCTCTTCTTTCCCCGCCCCCGTCACGGCGAAGTGTGAAGGATTCGTTCCCATGACATGTTGATACTCTGCCTGCTTGACCTCCGTGATCCCCAGATAGATCGGCCGCGTCAAGATGACTTTATGCTGCGGTGCAGCAGACGCAATGCTCTTGAACCATTCGTCCTTTTTGTCAGCGTTACCGATCGCCTGTTCAATTTCGGATTCGGTGTTCCCCATCAGAAACTCGCCCGGCGGGATCAGGTGAAACTTCATGCCTATGGAGTTCGTGTACTCAACCGGTACGCTGGGATACTTTGCCCATGCCTCCTGATGAGCCTTCGCCTTCGGGGCATCGAACGGAGCGATCGCTGGTAGCGGTGCGTCGGCAGTCCATCGCTGGGGCTTGGAAGTCGCCGCCGGTGCCGCGCTCAGTCGCTGCTTAACAGCATCCACTGGCAACACGACACGGAAGCTACCCGCTTCTTGCATATCAGGAGCCGAATGACGAGTTGACGACCGATTGTGTCGTGGATGGGCTCCATAACTGCCGCCACGCAGAACATGCCCGGTCCCTTTGAACCAGGGATCGACAGCGGCCCTCTCGGTAAACCGGCCATAGAACGCTGGCTCCCAACTGTCCAGAACCCACTCCCACTCATTGCCAAGCATGTCGTACAGACCGAAGGGATTGGGTTTACGTTCCCCCACGGGATGGGTACGCCTGCCCGCGTTGCCCAGCATCCAGGCGACGTCGGCGAGGTCCCGTTCTTCGTTGCCACTCCAGAATCGCGTCGTGGTTCCCGCGCGAAACGCATTTTCCCATTCCGCCTCCGAGAGCAGGCGGTAACCGGTCTCTGCGGGCACGATCACCTTTTCGTCCGCTCGAAAGTTGAACGGCTTGAATTCTTCTCGCTGGCTTAACTTCCAACAGAATGCGGCGGCGGCGTTCCAACTCACGGAATCCACTGGATGTTCACCGGTTTCCATGTTGGCGACCATTCCCTTGCTTCTGCCGGTGGCCGAGAATTGCGAGGGATTAGTTCCTGTCACCTGCTCGTACTCCCTTTGCGTCACTTCAGTGACACCGACATACAAAGGCTTGGTCAGGATCACTTTGTGCTGCGGAGATTCGCTGCGAATCTTATCTCGCCACCAAGTGCCTGCTTCGTCCTGCATCAGCTTTTCGATTTCTTCCACCGTGCTCCCCATTATGAACTCACTGGGTGGGATGAGGCGGAACTTCATACCGATGGAATTCGTGTACTCGACCGGCACACCGAGGTACTTTGCCCACGCTTCCTGATGAGCCTTCGCCTTCGGGGCATCGAACGGAGCGATCGCAGGTGGCGGTGCGTCTGCAGGCCATTGATGGGAATTGAAAGTCGCCGCCGGTGCAGCGCTGAGATGCTGCGTGATCGCATCGACGGGGATCGCGACACGAAAACCATCACTACGAGCGGAAGCGAACGTGGCGATTCGCATTGATGAACGGCAGACGCCCGGGTTCGAAGTATGATTTCCTCCCCGCTTGGCGCGCCCAGTCTTTGAGCTGACAGAAACGGGGTTGATTGCTGCCTTTTCCTTGAACTGGCTATAGAACGCTGGATCATAGTCGTCCTGCACCCATTCCCAAACGTTACCATGCATGTCTGCCAGCCCGAATGGATTCGCTTTCCGTTCTCCTACCGGATGGGTACGCAAGTTCGAATTGGCTCCGACCCAACTTACAGATGCAAGATGATCATCTTCATCGCCGCTCCAGAACCGTGTCGTTGTTCCTGCTCGGCAGGCATTCTCCCATTCCGCTTCCGTCGGCAGCCTGTATCCAGTCCCTTCCAACGGTGTCACTGTCTCTCCGGACCTAAAGTAGGACGGCTTTAATTTCTCCCGCTGGCTCAGACGGGCACAGAATTCAGCGGCGTCATTCCAGCTCACGGACTCTACTGGATGATCTCCGGTCACAAGGTTAGCGACCAACTCTTTGCTTTCACCGTGCGCCGAAAACTTCGATGGATTGGTCCCCATGATCTGCTCGTACTGTGTCTGCGTCACTTCGTTAACACCCATGTAATACGGCTTCGTCAGAATGACCTTGTGTTGCGGGTTAACGCTCTGAAGCATCTCTCGCCAGAAATCGACACCTGTGGTTTTCAGTTCGGCTTCAAACTCTTCGGGCGGGATTCCCATCAAGAACTCGCCTGGCGGGATGAGGCGGAACTTCATGCCGATGGAGTTCGTGTACTCGACCGGCACGCCGAGGTGCTTCGCCCACGCTTCCTGATGGGCCTTCGCCTGCGCGGCATCGAATGGAGCGATCGCCGGAGGCGGTGCATCGGCAGGCCATTGATGGGGCTTGGATGCCATCGCATCCGTCGATGCATCTTTACTCGGTACAATTGACGGCAGTTCCTTAATCTCGATCTTGCGAAACTGAACGATGGTTTGCGGATGCAGAACTTGAAGTGCAATACAGCCCGATTGAAACTTGTTTTCGGGGTCATCGCACTCCGCAGTTTGTGTGCCGTTGACCTTGGTGATGAAATGGTTGCCTCGTGCGACGATTTCCAAGGTGAACCAGTCATCGACTTCAATGAGCGACAGATCAGCCGCCTTGATCAGTATCATAGGGGGACCTGACGTTTCCGCATTCCAGACACTACCTGTGGGCAACTGATGGGCAGGGTTGCGGTGAAGTTCTACCTCATACCCTCCTGCAGGACGAAGTGAATCCGCGGTTCTTCCTGGCCGCATGGCAAATGGGGAACGAAAAAAAACACCACTGTCGCCACCCCGGTTGATCTTGGCTTGGATGCGAAGGTTGAAGTCTGTGAAATTGCTGGCGTCGCTAAACAGGTAGCTACCGACCTTGCTCCCCACGATGATTCCGTCCTTCACTTCCCATTCGCCGCGTTGATCGGGATGCGTTTTCCAGCCCGTCAGATCCTTGCCATTGAAGAGCTGCACCCAGTTGTCCAGTCTTTCCTTTGACGCGAACCCTTCGCTCTTCTGGTCAGTCGGCTGACGATCAGCCGATTCATTGGTGTTTCCCAGACCCGATAGATTACCTGAGAGCAGAGTATGAATGCGATTAGGACGGCCACTGGATAGAGTCCGCACCCGGCGGCTGGCAGGCCGAGAGGATTGCCGATCGCGATCGCCCATTCACCGGGCCGCACCCGCGAGGAATCTCCCAGCTGAACCACCGGCAGCCGGGAGCCCACCACCTTCACCACC
>CAXBSB010000324.1:0-6086 GCA_963977965.1 uncultured Schlesneria sp. | reverse complement strand
GGCGGCATCAAGGAGTTGGCGTTCCGACGGCGTGAGCTTGTTCCAGTAGAGCTTATGCAGCAGGACATCTTCTGCGGTGGCCACCCACGCCTGTGTTCCGAACAACTCGAGTGGCAACCGTCGGCGAAACATCTCCTGCTCGAATGCGGATTGACGCAACTGCCAGAAATCGGCCTTCAAGGCCGACTGTTCGTCCAGCACGTTGAATTGGTGAGGCGGCTGAAAGACGGCACGGACAGACTCGCGTTGAATGAAGAAACCGTGATCGAAAGCGGCAGCAAACCGATCCACCTGCTCCGGTTTCAACAGCACGACGATGTCGACATCATGCGTGGTCCGAGGCGTTCCCCAGTAGTTGCTGGCCATAGATCCGGTCAGCATGTAGTCGACGCCGGCCGAGTTCAGCCGTTGGAGAACGTCGACGAGGAACTCTTGCTCCGACCTCATTTTCTACCCATCTCAATCCGCTGCCGCAGATGCTGCTCGACTTCGTCATCGGTCGCGTTGGGGTAACGCCGCCGAATCCCGGCACGCGAGACGTTGCAAATGAATGTGTGCAGGTCGAGCGCGATCTTGAGCCGCTGCTCACCGCTCATGCCTCGGTACAATTCTATCTGTTTATTCAGAGCGTCGTCAGGCGTCATGGAGTCACACACTGGGCTGAGTTCGAGAGGGTCCCTTTCGGGGTCCGAAAGGGACCACCCTGTTAACTCCGAGAGGTCTGTTAATCGGAGAGTGAGAGAGTTTTGGCGCGAATTTTCGGGGTCCGAAGGGAACCCTCACGGTTCCTCCCGCACCCCGGTTGATCTCTCTCGAAACGGAGAGAGGTCCACCGCCGCGTTCGTCATCGCAAATCCCTTTGTGACAACGCTATTTACGCCAAACGCCCGGAACCCGAATTTCGGGGTCCGGGCGTTAACTGGTGGGTCTCTGCGTTCGCAGAAAAACCAAAGGCTCCCCGACTAGGGCTCGAACCTAGGACCTAGCGGTTAACAGCCGCTCGCTCTACCGATTGAGCTATCGGGGAATGTTTTTCGCAATCGACCCGAGGGGCGTTTGCGTGAGCGATTGAATAGACGATTCCGAGATTCCTTGCAAGTCCACCCGCTCATTTTTTTCAAATTCTTTAAGCTGGTTCCTGTCCCGTTCTTCTGTTCCTGTTTCACTGGATTGTTTTGCTGCGAAAAGCCTCAAATGCGAGGTTTGTCAACGTCTGTGAACGCACCCTCCTGCCGTGTTCGAAACGGTGCCAGAACGCCGAGAATTCAGCAACAATTGGATCGCGAGTCATTCAAGAGTCGACGGCGGCGATTGCTTCGGGTTTGGTCGCGTAGATCGCCCAGAGCGTATCCAGGGCGGTCAGTTTCAACAGTTCTCGGGCCATCTTGCTCGGGCCGCACAAGACCAGTTCGCCACCTTTACTCTTCACGGCCGTGTGACACCGCAGCAGCAAGGCCAGGAATGCTGAACCGAAAAACTTGACTTCACTCAAGTCGAAAACGGCCATTGGAGACGATTGAGCCTTCAATGGGGCCATCACAATTTCTGCGGCCTGCTCAATCACATCCCAAGGCATCTGTTCTACATTCGCCGCAGGTGTGATCACTACGGTGTTGCCGTGCCACTCCAGTCGAAAATCATCGCTGCCGGTCATCGTGAGGTCCCTCTCTCATGTGATCCCATTCTGCACCTTTCACACCTCTGGCTTTATCGCCGATCAATGGCTTTCCAGCAAGCCATCTCGCGCCACAGTGCACCTCAGTTTCTGAAAACCGTTGATTGTAATGCCCCGACATAAAAGGAACTTGCATGTCAGCACGTCACATCGCGGAGTATTTGTGACGACAAGTCAGCCGAAATCAGTCCATTGACCTGGCTCCAACAGCGCTTCAGGCCCGAGGGTGGCGAGATTTTCACCAAAGTTCGCTCGTAGCCGAACTCGTCAGAGTTCGGGCAATGTCGATTCGATGCCTCAGCCTTCCGTAGGGCGAATCGCCAATTGTTCTGCCCTACTACGTCCTGCCGAGCTTCAAAACAGCGAATTTCGAACCGGACTAGAACCGCCAATCCAGACCTGCAACGGGGCCATGGAAATTGGTGGATCCGACTTTGAAATAGTCGTAGCCAGCAAACGCTTCCACGGGCCCCAGCATCACACCTGCGGTGGTCCTGTTGTGAAAAAGAGAACTTCCTCCGAGCGTCCCAGCGTCAAAGGTTGTAGAGATGGTCCACGGCTTTCGCGGAAACCAGTCAAAGCCATACGTAAAGTTGAATCCGGCTTCGGCTCCCGCGCTATCGGCCATCCAGTTCACCCCGATCCCCGCTCGACATTGCGTGATCTCGCTTTGAGCAAACCGGTAGACCAGGTTTGCATCGCCGATCCATAACTGGCTGTTACCCGAGTTCATCGATTCGGTCCAGCAATTCGTCTCGGTATCAATTCCAAATCGGTTCGATGATTCTACCAGCAGGCGTCCGCCGTAGCGCATGATGTTATGGGTTTCGGGAATGGCAAACGTCTGCAGCGTTCCACTCCACGTCTTTTCATGCAACAGATCCTTTGGATCAACGACCATGGAGCCAGGTAAGTCATCTGCATAGGGATAGTCGAGAAATGACATGTCTGCGGTTTCTTCAGTCTCGACGAGAAGCTTTGGAAGCAGAAAAGGTGATGCGACTGTTACCAGAAACAGTTTTCCAAACAGGTCGCCAACGGAGCTATCGTCCGACGTGAGACTGGAGCATGTGCAGGGTGATTTATTACAACGATTGCAACCCGACGATGATCGATGGTGAGAGTCGTTATCGCGGTGCGATTTCTTTTCAGTCGACTTCTTTTCGCGAGCACTGTCAGTCAGGTCTTTCAGGTGATCACTCTCGGCACGCGCCGTCAAACGCTCAGAAGATTTTGCGACAGGTAATCGCAATGCGGTGACCGATGGACGCGCCGACGCGCACCCCGTGAACAGGACAATGAGCAGCGACCAGTGGCCCAACCGGTTTCTCACTCAAGCGTCTCCAATTACTTGCGAATGGTGACTTCAGAGCCCTTGACCAGGAAGTCGTAGACTTCGATCACATCTTTCTCACGCATCCGCACACATCCTCGTGATGCAGCCTTGCCGATCGAATCGGGTTCAATCGTTCCATGAATCCCATAACTGTCGCCCAGATCAATCCATCGTTCTCCCAAGGGGTTCAGCGGGCTGTCAGCCGCAATCACTTTTCCGTCGGGGCCTGTGTACTGCGGGTTCTCGACTTTGTTCAGTACCGTGAACTTGCCTACGGGCGATGCCCCATCCTTGCCAATCCCGACTTCGTACCTCTTGACGAAATAACCTTGCAGGTGAATGGTCAAAGCGAATTCATTGAGATCGACGACGGCTGAAAATGGCCCCTTCATGATCTTGATCTTTTGCCCCTGCTGAATCCTTCGGGGCTCCGTCCGATTCAACTTGGCGACATATTCCCACGACAAGTTGTACTTGCTCGCAATGGAACTCAACCGGTCATTGGGTTGAACGACGTATGGCTCAACAAAGTGTGGCTGAGGTTCAAAAAATATCACGCGAGACGTGTGGTGCAGCCGTTTCAACAGTTCCGGTCGCAACTCTTTATGGTTCCAGTAAAGCTTCGAAAGAGCACGGTGGGCGACGAGGTATTCATTGTTGGCGATTTTCTCATCGATCTCCTTTAGTTCATCGTCGATCGGCGTCACCGTTCGCTCCGGCGGCGTGACTGGGACTTCCTTCTCTGGCGTTTGATTCGCGGCAAGCTGAATTTCACGCGGGCGCTTTGGTCCACTTTGAGGCGACCGAACTGGATTAGCCACACGACTGGACGGAGGATCAACACTGGCGAGCCTCACTTCATTTGCAGGTGCTCGCTGGCCTCGAGCAGCAGGCGCAGGGTGATCACTTTCGGCCGGCTGACTTCTGGCCCATTCCGGTTCGTCCGATTCTGGTTGACGATGCGTTGCTGGAGCCACCCGTTCCGCTCGATTGATCGGGCGAGAAGCGGGGTCAACGGCCAACAACATTGGCTTGGCCTGCGCAGAAATAAGAGAAGCTCTTTCAGCAGGTTCAGGTTCCGTCTGAGCCACGATGTCAGGAACGTCTGCGGCAACGTCCATTTCAACGGGGGCGGCAGGCGCTGTTTCTTCCAGTGGCTCCAGTTCGGAATCGATCAGGGCTCCCTTATTGGCTTCTCCTAGTTCGACGGGAATAAACCCGGATTTCCAGGCCAGACCAAGGCTGACGCCAATGCCAAACACCATCACCGCCAGGATTGGAGTCTGCCGAAGCCACATGTCCGTCATCCGTGACAAAAAACAAATTCATACGCCCGCACAACGTCGTGTGTGCCGCAATCTGAAGCGAATATGCTTCATCGGATTGTCGTGTAGCAGAATTTGCCGAACCTGCCAACCCGAGATCCTTTGGGCCTTTGGTCACGCCTACATGTGTGCAGTCGTTTCTCACGTTCGGGCAGCGTCCCTGTACGTCGCAGTAGGAAAAAGGCGATTCCCCTGCTATCACATGTCGAACTGAACTTCGGTGTGATACTCGGAAGAATTCCTTGATTCCGGATCTGAACTGATACTATGGATGAGACGACTTTTCAGACGGCATTTCCCCGCGCAATGGCTGTCATTTCCCAGGGAATCGAACGTGGACTGCATACGGGATGTCAGGTCTACATTTCCGTACATGGCAGGATTCTGGCCGACTGCGGCATCGGGATGTCGCGTTCCGGTGTCTCCATGTCGAGCGACACCATCAACCTGTGGCTCTCTTCGGGGAAGCCGCTGACCGCCGTCGCGATTCTTCAAGCCTGGGAACAGGGAGAATTGCGACTGGATGATCCCGTGACGCGATTTCTCCCTGCCTTCGGGCAGAATGGAAAAGAGGCTGTGACGATCCGTCACCTGCTGAATCACACCGGTGGCTTTCGAAACGTCGAAACAGGTTGGCCAGAAGCCTCCTGGAACGAAATCATTGAGCGGATTAACTCAGCACCATTGGAAGCGGATTGGGTTGTCGGCCGGACAGCCGGCTATCACACCGCATCAAGCTGGTTTGTCCTGGGGGAAATTCTGCAGCAGATCGACCAGCGCCCCTATTCCGAATTGCTTCGCGATCGATTGCTGAGTCCCCTCGGAATGAATGATACTTGGGCCGCCATGCCACCCGATCGACACGCCGCCTACGGAGACCGTATCGGTGGGATGTTTTCGCGAGAGCAGAGTGAACTGGTTCCACTGGATTGGTCCAGTGCCGCTCGTTCGGCTGTCGTTTCGCCCGGCGGCAATATTCGTGGGCCGATTCGCGAACTCGGGTTCTTTTACGAGATGCTGCTCAACGAAGGGGCAGGGCCGACGGGGCGGGTTCTCACCCCGCAAACCGTCGTAGCAATGACCGCACGTCACCGGGTCGGTGAATACGACCAGACTCTGGGCCACGTGATCGATTTTGGATTGGGAGTAATCATTGACTCCAATCGATACGGCGCTGCTACCGTTCCCTATGGCTACGGGGCGAAATGTTCACCGCGAGCTTTCGGGCATGGGGGGGCTCAATCATCTCAGGGGTGGTGCGACCCGGAAACCGGCCTGGTTGTTGCCTACTATTTCAACGGCCGCGCCGGTGAAGGTCAGCACAATCGCAGAACTCGACAACTGAATGAAGCGATTGCCATGGACATCGGAATCGACGCCAGCGGATCCCGATTGGTGTGACACAGATCGGTAATCGCAAGGGGAGCAACCAACGCTCGCTCGCAGAAGTGGAATCTGCCTGTCCCGGTGCAGACGCAAAAAAACATGGCTCAGGTTTCCCTGAGCCATGTTCAATCAACTCAATCAACATCAGGCACTGTTACTTGATGAACAGCATTTCCTGGTAGGTCGGCAGCGGCCAGTGATCGTCTGCGACGATCCCTTCGAGCTGGTCGACGATTTCACGAACAGCGACCATTGCTGGCTTGATCTCTTTCGCACAGCGTTCAGCAGCCTGCTGAGGATTCGAGACCCCGTGTCCGCCGTGTCCACCTTCGTTGTTAGATCGGAAGAGCACACGTCTGAACTC
>CAXBSB010000323.1:0-6124 GCA_963977965.1 uncultured Schlesneria sp. | reverse complement strand
GCAGAAGACGGCATACGAGATTCCGAAACGTGACTGAAGTTCAGACGTGTGCTCTTCCGATCTAGCATGAGAGTTTTCAGGGGCTGGGCTTGATCCGAACTTCCAGATGGCGACTGCGACAAGAGCCAACAAGCCGACCCCGCCGACTTGTAACCAGAACGCTTTTTTCGCCCGCTTCTGTCGCGCCGCGGCCGCAGCAGATGGCGAATTCCCCCCTGATTTCGACCGAATTGCGGGAAGCGGATTGTATTCGGGTTTCTCCGCAGCCGTATTTTGAACTCGAGACTTGATGGGATTCGAACGAGCTACAGGTTCGTTCTGCACTTCATCCAATTCGATGACATCGTCGACTGGTGGAACGGCGATTTGTCGAGGCTTCGAAAGTTGCAGGCCGCCTGCATCGTCGCGGGCACCGCTCGTATCGCGTTTTGCTTTTGATGATGGCTCCGATGTCTTCGGCTTTTCGTGATCGGCTTCCGCTGGCTCAAACGTAATTTCCGGGCCATCATCCGTCAGCCGGATGACGTCTCCCTTGCTCAGCCACTGCATCCGGGATTTAGGCTCATCACCAACTTGAATAAAACTTCCTTCGCGAACTTCGACAATCCAGCGCCCGGCAATCTTTCGAATGACGGCGTGCCGCGCTGCCAGGTCATTTGTTTCATGAAGCGCAACGTTGCAAGTCGGATCACTTCCCAGCATCACGCTGTCATCGGCGAACTCAACAATTTTTCCATCAATTTTCAATCGGATGGGCATCGACCAACCTCTTTCTACCCGTCAATATCCGGTTAAGACGGTGATTACATCACTGTCTTCAGTTTTATGTAGCGCGTCCTGCTTTGAGTCGCTTGCCCCATTCGTCGAGGTTTTCGTCGTTCAGACCACTGGCACGCTCAACGGATAGCACAGCTTTTCGTCTGAGGTCCGGCAATCGCCCTTCAACTTTCAATCGGCCGTTCTCTGTGTACGTGAAATAAACTTCAACTACTGTTCCTGCGGGAAGATCTTCAGGCAATTCATGAATCGTACAGCGTCCGATGGGCGTCGAGTTGCGACCTGCCGAATCACCACCTTCGATGACGTTAATGACGATGCTCTTTTGCCCGAGTTTCGCAGTTCGAAATCGCTTCCCCCGTGTAACAGGTAGAGTTGTATTTCGTGGAATCATGACCGAATTCATGGGGCGTCCCGTGACCGGATCCTTTGAGAGCACTCCCAGGTCATGAGAGCTGACATTCCGCACACTCATTGCAGGCTTCGATCGCGCGGCCTGTGATTCGTCCTGACGTGCCATCAATAACCCGGCATACAGTGCCGCTCCATGAGCAACAGCTTCATCGGGTGAGAGTGTCCGATCAACTTTCAGTCCGGACTCTTCTTCCAGCATCGTTTGAACCATCGGCATTCGGGTGGATCCCCCGACAAGCAACAATCGAGTGACATCGGACCACTGACGCTTTGCCTCTTTGAGCACGCTTCGAGTTGTGAAGCGAGTTCGTTCGAGCAGGTCTGCCGTCATTTCTTCAAATTCCTGGCGAGTGATCGGCAGCCGAATTCCCTGTCCCACATGTTCGAATGTGATCGTGACCTGTTCGCGGGCCGAAAGCGTTCTTTTGACGTCTTCAGATTCCTTCAAAAGTCGCTGGATTCCTGCAGCATCCTGACGTGGATCAAAACCGTGGTGCTTGTCACGAAACTTGTCCGCAATAAAGTCCGCCAACCGACGGTCCCAGTCGATCCCTCCCAGGAAGACGTCACCACCGGTTGCGATCGCGGTGAATTCAGAACCTTCGATTTCCATCAGTGTGACATCAAAAGTTCCGCCTCCCAGATCGTAAACGAGAATTGTCTCTTTCTTGCGTGATTCGCCTTTTGAATCCAGAAACCCGACCTGATACCCGAATGCAATCGCGGCAGCGGTCGGCTCATTGATGATGTCGAGTACTTCCAGCCCCGCAAGCTTGGCGGCGTCCTGAGTTGCCTTGCGACGCGGTTCATTAAAAAATGCCGGAACCGTGACCACAACTTTGCCGATCTGACCGAGTTTTCGTTCAGCGTCGCTTTTGAGTTTTTCCAGGATGAATGACTGAATCACCTCGGGTGGAATCTGTTGACCGCCCACCTTCTTTGAATAGAACATACTTCCCATATCACGTTTGGCAAAATCGGCGATTGAATCGGGCTCCATCACGGCGGCTTTCACCGCTTCCTTGCCGACGACTGCAGATTTTCCGTCGAACAACACCACGCTGGGTGTAATCAGATCCCCTTCGCCATTGGTAACCGTGCATGGACGTCCCGTTCCATCAAGATACGCGACAACAGAAAACGTTGTTCCCAGGTCGATTCCGATAGGAGGCTTTGAACTCATCTGGTTTCCCGTCGGAGATTCTGTTGGATGGCTTTGTGGGTTTGCAAGGCAGGTAGTAAGCGATCGCGTAGCGAGCCGGCGTGATTTCGCAGTTTTCAATCGGCAGTGAATGTCAAATTGATCATCAGGTCGCTGTTTCGTGCGTGAGTGCCACGTTTATCGTTTCTTTTGGATGATGATCATGACCGTTGATGGGCTGGCCATGGCGTCAACATCGGTCCATTCCACAGTCTTTGACTTGGATTCCACGGGAGTAAAACCTCTCAGGTTTTGATTGAGAAATGGCATCACATCCTTCAAGGGAATTGCCAGTCCATAACTTTGGACGAAACCTGTCGTGATTGTCTTGGCAGAAATGACTCCAACGACGGAGCCCGTCCGGTCACAGAGCGGCCCGCCGCTATTTCCCGGGTTCACCTGAACATCCAGGACCATCATCCGGTCAGTTTCTTCGGACGGAAGTCCTGTCACAATCCCGCGGGTTGCTTTCAATCCTTTGCCGACAACAGTTGCAATCGGAAAACCCAAGGCCATTACTTCTGTTCCGCGGCCGACTGAGTTTACATTCAGTGACAGCGGAGCCGCTTTCAAATCACGGCATTCCACCAGAGCGATATCCAGATCCTTTGAAACCGCAAGAACTTTTGCCGCCAGCATCCGCTCTGGTTTAACCGGGTCCTGTATGACGAGAGAATCGGCATCTTCGACGACGTGACGATTCGTCAAAATGTATCCCGGTGAAACGACGAATCCGGTCCCATTCCCGACCACGCGACTCTCCTCGACAGGAGATTCTGTCCCCTTTGGTCGCAACAAGCGGCTGAGTACATACCCCTTGGCCGTGTTTGATCGATTTCCAGGATCTTTACTAACCATTTTCTGATACAGATCCGAAGCATCCGCGATGGTTTTCTTGTCAACCACTCCGAGCTTTTTCAGGTAGGCGTCGGAAATGAATTGTCCCAGATTCTGAGCAACGATACGGTTTTCAAGATCAATTCCCCCTGCCTTCTCCCAATGCTTCACGGCAGGAGCGTATCGCTTAGTTTGAATCTCACACACCGCCACGTTGTTTAACAGAGAAACATTCTCGGGAGCGCGTTGCAGGCATTCCTTGAATCGAGCTTCCGCTGATTTGAAATCGCGACTCAGGAACGCCCCGACTGCGAGCAGGAAAATTGAGTCCAGATGTTCGGGATAGACCTTGCCAGCTCTCTCGAGCTTCGCATTGGCGCCGATAAAATTGTCAACGTTCAGCATTTCAAGTGCTTCGGCGACCAGATTGTCAGCCTCTTTTTTCAGGCCATCAGCTTCACTTTTGGGCATCCATTTCGTTCCAACCCTTACCAATTGATCGATGGAAGCCTGTTCCCAATACTCCAGTCTCGACTGCCCCTGCTCCTTTTCCTCATCGGTCAATCCTGCCGTCGTCAGGAAAATCTTGAAAAGAATGATCGCTTCATCAGCCGTTTGACATTTCTGAGCGTTTGCTTCGACCGCTTTAACTCTTGCGGCAGTGGGTGGCTTGAATTTCGTTTCCCTGGAAACGGATTCTGCCCCGGAAGGAGTTGGAGGTTTCGTCCGATCGGAAGGCGTTTTGGTTTCCGCCTTCGTTCGAGAGATGTCGGCTTTGATCTTTGCAGCAATCGAATCGACGGGAGAATCCCCGAAAACCTCAACAGCATTTCTGGGTGCAAACTGTGCGTAACCGATTCCGTTACTGGCAGTAACAACGCACAGTGCGGCAAACGCGACACTCACGAATTGTGTCGAAAATCGGCGGCTATTCATCGATTTTTTCCTGCATCGGCAGGCCTGGAGATTCTAAATTCGTTGACTCGAACCTGAGTATCGACAACGCAGGTTTCGACGCACATGGCCCCTTGAGGGTTCCGGCGGAATTCTGACGAATTCGGAAAAAGCGGCCCCGTTCATCCTGTGGACTGAATTATTTCCGAGACAGTATGACTGGGAAAACGATCGTATTCAACTCGCCTTTCGTTAAACCATGGGTTCGGATACATTCGGGCGGGTCGGCCAGTCGAGAAACAGTAGAGATACAATGCGGGGCGCCAGGCGGGGTGCCCTAACAGAATTTCCGGGAAGGGATACCCGATGCGCAGCATTTGTGTGATGAATCAAAAGGGTGGCGTCGGGAAGACGACCACCAGTGTCAATCTTGCCGCTGGGCTGGCGAAGCAGGGGCGAACTGTCTGCCTGATCGATCTTGATCCGCAAGGCCATGCTTCGCTGCATCTTGGTGTCGATGCGTTCGGTCAGACTCCCACCGTCTACGATGTCTTTTCGGGAAAGAAAACACTGGCTGAAGTCAAACAGCTTGCTGTTGATAACCTGTGGGTTATTCCATCAGATCTCGATCTCGCCGCGACGGAAATCGAACTGGTGGATGCTCCTGGTCGCGAACTGATTCTGCGGGGAGCGATTGAACGACTCGTCCAATCGCAGCCGATCGATTACATCATCATGGATTGCCCACCATCGCTGGGGGTCCTGACAATCAACGCACTCACCGCGGCACGTGAAGTCTTCATTCCACTGCAACCGCATTTTCTTGCCTTGCAGGGCTTGTCAAAACTGTTTGAAACCACGGCTCTCGTGAAACGCAGGCTGAATCGGGAATTGGTCGTCAGCGGAATTATCCTTTGCCTGTACGAGACATCAACGCGTCTTGCTGCCGATATCACCGATGACCTGATGCGATTCCTTGAACAAAGTGATCCTCAGGCACCATGGTATAAGGCTCGCATTTTCGACAGCCGGATCCGCAGAAACATCAAGCTGGCCGAAGCCCCTAGCTTCGGACAGTCGATTTTTGACTATGCCGGCAAGAGTTCAGGTGCGATTGACTACGGGGCTCTGGTGACAGAGATCATCGCCGCAGAGACCGGGAACATTGCCCAACCGACTGCGGCATGATTCATGGAATCATCGTTACACCGTCAGTTGAAGAGCCTTTACGCCGGTTCTACCGACGATGTCGAAGTCCAGGTTGATGGCTATCGCATCGACGCCATCGTTCGCGGACGCCTTTTTGAAATCCAGCAGGCATCGCTTTCGGCACTCCGTGTCAAAGTTGCTGACCTGTTGGAGCGTCATCGCGTCGTCGTTGTTAAGCCACTGGTGAGCCGCAAGTATCTGATCCGGCGGAATCATCCTGACGGTGAAATCGTGTCCGCCCGGTACAGTCCGACGCACGAAACCATTCTGAATCTGTTCGAGGACCTGGTTCATTTCATCACCGTGTTTCCTCATCCGCGATTAACGCTGGAGGTAGTGCTGACGGATCAGGAGGAAGATCGAATTACCTGTGTCCGTCACCGAAGACGTGGGCCTGACTTCCGTGTCCAGGACCGACGTCTCGTAGAAGTTGTGTCGACTCACAAACTTCGGACAGTAGCTGATCTGCGACGATTGCTTCCCGTAAGCCTGCCCGACGAGTTCACCACAGGGGAACTCGCGAGCCATGCTCAAATCCCGCGTTGGCTTGCACAAAAAATGGCATACTGCCTTCGGAAAACGGGGGCGATCGATGTTCGCGGGAAGAGGGGGAATGCGTGGCTGTACGGAACGCCGCGCCGTATTCGACGATCTGCGTAACGAGCCCACATCCAGAACCTTTAGAACGCATTCCGTTTCAGTGTGGGTCCCGCGGGCATCAAACCGCTACGGCCAATTCATGTTTCGACGCGACACGGAAGTGCGACCCGCATCCGAGTAAACACTAGATCG
>CAXBSB010000322.1:0-6212 GCA_963977965.1 uncultured Schlesneria sp. | reverse complement strand
GGTCAAACTCGTCAGGACCGGGGAGCATCACAGGTTCGTCCTGAACATTCGTAAAGATCTTCAGATCGGTTGATCGAGCCAGCCAGATTCCCTTGTCTCCTCGTTCATAAAACAGATTCCAGGTCCCGTCTTCGTGCCATGCTGTCGGGGTTCCATAGGGACCATCAGAAATTGGCTCGCCGTTTTTCAGCCGCACATCGATCCTTCCGACTCGCGTCCAAGTCAGGCCATCGTTGGAAGTCAGCAAATGAGCTCGATCCTGTTCTCCTTCGGCAAACATGTACAAAGTTCGCTCATGGCGGATGATACAGATGTCCTCGACCCAATGTTCGCTGTGGATCGGGTTGGCTGGATGCCGCGACCACGTCAGACCGTCTCGCGACGTGGCATAGCCCAGCATCTTCTTGCCGGGACGAGTCCCGTCGTAGCCGGTGTACCACATCTTCCATTGACGATCGTCCCGGATGATCCAACCCCGCTCGCGAATCTTTACGTCCCAGTTACCGTCTCCCGCACCGGTAAAGATCGGGTTCGCAGCTATGGGCTCGAATGACGTCAATTCCTTTGGAAAATCATCTGCCGCCAGTGCTCTGACGTACGTTGTCAGCCAGATCAATGCGGTCAGAAAATGGATTCGTCGAGTCTTCATGGCAATTCCTCCTGGATTTGCGACTATAATCATTGACGAACCGAGCAGCACGCGACTAACACTACGATTCCGCATCGATTCCCGAATTCCACGAGCGGGACTTTTTTCACCATACCGTCGACCATATGACAGCACCGACTGAATCCAGCGAACCGATTGATCCCCGCGAAAAGGTGAAGACGTTTCCGACGTCACCGGGAGTCTATCTGATGAAAGACTCCCGCGGACGCGTGATCTACGTTGGAAAAGCGGTCAACCTGCGAAACCGGGCATCGAGCTACTTTACGAAACAGGCGGCAGAAGACTTTCGGACGGCCAATCTGGTGCCTGAAATCAAGGACATCGATTTCATTCCTGTCGACAGCGAGGTCGATGCGCTGCTGCTTGAGGCACGCCTGATCAAGGACATCCAGCCTCAGTTCAACAAGGAACTGAAGGACGACAAGACGTTTCCCTACCTCGAGATCTTCATTCGCGAAGAATTTCCGCGCGTCGAGTTCACTCGCAAACCCCGTTCGCGCGGGACGAAGCTCTATGGACCATTCACGAATGCGAAGAAGTTGCGAGGGGCGATTGCCGTTCTGCAGCAGGTTTTTCGGTTTCGAAACTGTTCGCTCGACATTAAGGAAGCAGATGACCGGTGGCGATGGTTTCGCCCATGTTTGCTGGCCAGCATCAATCAATGCACAGCCCCCTGCAATCTGCGGATCAGCCGCGAGGACTATCGACGCGATATCCGTAAGTTGCGGCTGTTTCTGGAAGGGAAGAAGAAACGGCTGTTTCGAGAATTGCGTGAGGAAATGACGGCAGCCGCTGCCGAATTAAAATTCGAAAAGGCGGCGCGGTTACGTGACCAGATCAAGGCCCTGGAAAATCTGAATCTGCGAGGCGATTTGAAAGAGCATGCTCAACCGGAAGTGTTTCAGGTCGATCCCCGTCGCGGCCTGCTGGGGCTGAAAAAGGTCTTTGATCTCTCCAGCCTGCCGCGCCGGATTGAAGGGATGGATATCGCTCATCTGCAAGGGGGCGAGACCGTCGCCAGTTGCGTGCAGTTCATCGATGGCCTGCCATTCAAGCACGGATATAAACGGTTCAAGATCCGAACGGTCGATGGCGTTGACGATTTTGCGTCGATGCGAGAAGTCGTCAGTCGACACTTCCGAAGGCTGCAGCAGGAAGGGGAACCTTTTCCCGACATTCTGTTGATCGATGGAGGCAAGGGACAACTGGGGGCAGCCATGGCGGCTCTGTCCAGTATTGGGATCACCCCGCCGTTTGTCTGTTCGCTGGCCAAACGTGAGGAAGAAATCTTTCTGCCGGGCGAGTCGGAACCGAAAGTTTTGAGCAAGCATTCATTCGCCTTGCGACTGCTTCAGTACGTGCGAGATGAATCGCATCGGTTCGCGCAAAGCTATCATCATCTGTTGCGGAAGAAGTCGACGTTCGACGATACAGAATAACGATGAGATCGAAGGGCGTGATTCTGGACGACGTGCAAATCATGTGGGTATACTGCCGCGCAGTCTGCAACGTTTCGTCGCAGTTCCCGGTTCAGTCCCGTACTCTTGTGGAAACCGAGGTGAGGTCATGGCCCTTTACGAAATCGAGACGAACGCACACATCATGATCGCCTGGGCAGACAGCCAGGCCGCGGCAGAGGCGATCACTCGTGAGAACTATCCCGAAGAGGAAGTGAAACGAGTTGCCAAGCGCCCCCGTGATGTCTGGGTCATTTCCAAGCGAATGCTGGGAATCGACGGTGCCGTGGAGCCGTGCGATAAAGCACGCGACTGCCTGAGTCGAGCCAAGGGAGACAAACTGCACGCCATTCGCCTGTACATGCAGGACACGGGTGCCGATCTCCACGAAGCCCAACGAGCCGTCGAAACAAACATGTCGCTCGGCTGGTAGAAGCCAGCTTGCTGAATCGTCGTCAAAAAATCAGCTGCGACGCGTCCGCATCTGGTTCATCGGACAGTGTCTCGATGGACCTAGTAGTGGTTTGTCAAAGCGAAAACGGGGGTTCAATGTGATGGGAGGGCGAGGCTCCCGCCGAGCCGCTAAGTCGATGTGCGCCAACTCCCTAACAGCCCGTGGTAAAAGGGGTCAGACCCTTTGGAGGGCCGTCGATTTGACTTGGAAATCGTATGCCCGGAGAGGGTCTGACCCCTTTTACCACGGGCTGCTAAGCGGCTCAGCAGGAGCTTCGCCCTCCCGATCATCTGCCTTCGTTGTGCTTTTGACAATGCATTATGACTGCGGGTCGCACATGCGTGTCGCGTCGAAACATGGGTTTGACGCTGCAACACGATGCCCGCGGGACACCACACTGAAGTTTTATGAGATCGAAATCGTCAAATCCTGGAAATCTTGAAATGCTGAAACTGTCACTACAGCTTCCGATGTTTGTTTTGTTGATGGTGTCCGTCACCGTTGCCGGTGAATTACCAGTGGCCAAGCCGGAAGACGTTGGGCTCTCTTCGGCAGGATTGGCGAAAGTGGATGCTGCCATTGAATCGCTGTTGGCAGAAAAAAAGCTGGCAGGAGCGATCGTGATGATCGCTCGACACGGAAAAGTCGCTCATTTGAAGTCGCAGGGATTCATGGATCTGGAATCCAAAAAGCCGATGCGCGATGACACCGTGGTCCGGATCTATTCGATGACCAAGGCGATTGCCACCGCGGGAGCATTGATCCTGTGTGACGAAGGAAAACTCGGTTTGAATGACCCCGTATCCAAATACCTGCCCGAAATGAAAGGGTGTCAGGTCCAGGGGAAGGAGGGCAGCTTTACCCCAGAAAAGGAAATGACGGTTCGGGATCTGATGTTGCATATTGCAGGTTTTACCTACGGTGCCTCGGGGAATGAGATTTCAGACCGCAAGTATCGTGAGTTGAACGTCATGAATTTCGATGAAGATCTGGCCGCGATGACGAAGAAGCTTGGCCAGGTGCCACTCGTTTTTTCCCCGGGAACAGACTGGATGTACAGTGTTTCGATTGATGTTCTCGGGCGAGTCATCGAAGTCGCCTCAGGCCAATCCTTGGACGAATTCCTGCAGGCACGACTGTTCAAACCACTCGACATGAAGGATACAGGTTTCTACGTCCCCTCCGAAAAAGTCGATCGATTCGCATCCAATTACAATTCGGATGGAAAAGGCAAACTGACGCTGAAAGAGTCGGCACAGGCCAGCGATTATCTGAAGCGGCGAAAGTTGCTCTCCGCGGGCGGAGGCCTGGTTTCAACGGCACGTGATTACATGCGATTTCTCGTAATGATTTCACGCGGCGGGGAACTCGATGGAGTCCGCATCCTGAAAAGTGAGTCCGTAACGCTGATGACGACGAATCAATTATCCGAGAAAATCGGCTGGATCAAGTTTGGAACCAGTGTGCGAGAAGGTGTCGGTTTTGGACTCGGTTTTTCAGTCCGCAGCAAGATGTCAGACTGGGATCCGAAAGGTCGAGTGGGAGAATACGGATGGGGCGGTGCGGCCAGTACGCACTACTGGACTTCGCCCAAGGATGATCTGATCGTCATTACCCTCGAACAAACCATGCCCTACTCATTTCTGACGGAATTCGCCGTCAAAGGCCTGATCTACGACGCAATTCAGAAGTAACAGCCTCCTTCATGAGAAGTCAGTCATCGTGAACGAATCAAGTGCATCCACGGACGGAACCGACTCCTCAAAGCCTGCCGGCTTTTTTCAGCGATGGAATGCCTTGCCTCTCTATCTTCGAATCATGCTGGCACTGGTTGCTGGTGCGATCACGGGATTAGTGCTTGGCAAGCAGGCGCTGATCATGGAGATTCCGAGCAAGGTCATCCTGCAGCTTCTGGGAGCTCTGGCGCCGCCTTTGATTCTCGTCGCCGTCACGCATGTCCTGATGACGACCGAGATTCGTGGAAAGATGGCACTTCGACTGGCAGGCCTGCTGCTGCTGAACACCACAGTCGCGATCATTGTTGGTCTGGCTGTGGCGAACCTCGTTAAACCTGGGGGAAATTCCAGTTTCAAACCGCCGGAGACCGTGAAATCTGCGGAGCATCGACTCAGTCCGGTCGAACTGCTCGTCCAGAATGTTCCGAAAAGTATCCTCGGTCCACTGGGGGACCATCAGAACATCATCGGGGTGATCATCATCGCCGTCGCCTTCGGGATTGCATTACGCGGAGTCAAACAGAGGCCGCTCAACACAGTTCAGGACCTCGTCGAAATGACTTACTCGGTCCTGTTGACGGTCCTGCACTGGATCATTCATCTGGTTCCGATCGGTGTGTTCGCGATCGTGGCAAAAGTGGTTGGGACCGAAGGATTTGGTCCGTTCAAGTCGATGGGGGCATTCATCCTGGCGGTGATTCTCGCTCTGATCCTGCAAGCCACCTGGTACTTGATGCGAATTCGCTTCTTCTCATGGGTCCGGCCACTGGACATGCTTCGCGGTATGCGCGATGCACTCGTGATGGCGTTTTCCACCAGCAGTTCCACAGTGACGATGCCGGTGACGTATGCCTGCTTGAGAGAAAAAGTCGGGTTGCGAGAAGAATCCGCGAGCATGGGTGCGCTGGTCGGGGCCAATTTCAACAATGACGGGACTGCTCTTTATGAAGCAATGGCGGCGTTGTTCGTCGCTCAGATGATCGGCCAGGATTTGACGCTGACGCAACAGTTACTGGTCGTATTTACGTCGATCATTGCGTCTGTCGGTGCTGCCGGGATTCCCGAAGCAGGACTGGTCACGATGACACTGGTCTTTACGGCCGTGCAACTCCCCACGGAATACATTGGTCTGTTGTTGACCGTCGACTGGTTCCTGGACCGTTGTCGAACAACAATCAATGTCATGGGAGACGTCAACGTCAGTTGTCTGCTGGATGGCCGAACACGAGAGCAGCCGGTGACATGAAGTCACGCTGATCGGGTATCGCAGGGTGGCCCCGATTGCCGCTTCGGCTATCGGGGTGACGAAGTCACAGGACGTTGTCTAAGCCAAAAATGAGATTAACTTCTCGTCGCCGAGGACGGCAGTCTGAGTTTTCCGCAGGAGATTATCATGAGTCCTGGAATGTTGCGGAGAACTGTCGCCGCCGCTCCGATGATATTTATTGCGGTGATGTCCGTATGCCTTTGGATGAGAAGTCTCGTTTTTCGTGATGTGCTTGAGTTCAGGTTGTTTTCGGTATTTAACGTAGTGATATCTGACAGTGGGCATGTGTTTTACGGATTTGAAGCCTGTTCGAAAGTGAGGTATTGCGGCTGGAGCACTCGGGGAGCGACTGGTTGTCTTCGCCATATTGAGTCATTCGATCCGATTTTTGAATGTCGATGGCGGTATCGCCTTAACGGTGTAGAGTGGGGAGTTCTGGAGGTTGCAGGTAATGGAATGTCTGGGCTTTTTCATACGTTGATGTGGTGTGATGTGTCATACTTGGTGATTGTGTTTGTATTGTCGTTTGTGTCCTGTTTCATACTGTTCGCGGGTAGAAACCGGAGATCAAAGGGGCCAGAACTACGACAGCGTCAGTAGCATTCAGATCATTGCGAATGTCGGGGGC
>CAXBSB010000321.1:0-6274 GCA_963977965.1 uncultured Schlesneria sp. | reverse complement strand
GCGACACCAACGACGTCGCCGCCGTTGTGTTGAGGTCATCGTACGTGACCGTGACGCGGTGCGTCGCATCGCTGGGCAATCTCAGTCAACGTGTATCCGGAGCCGGAACTGCAGGTCGTTGGATTCGTTTCATTCAGGCACCGAACTCTGACGAGTCCGGCTACCGTACGCTCACGGCTGCTGTTCAAGTCACCAGCATTTCTCCAGATGCTGGGCTGACGATCGAATTGAACTGGCTTCAACCAACTGTGGAAAGACGATTGCAGGGGTATTACCAACTCTCAATCAGCAGTGGATGGGCGTCAATGAATTGATGCAATTCCTCCTCGTTGAAAACGCCCGTCGTTGCACCCATGCTGCGAACGCAACTGGCTCCCATGGCAGTTCCCATTCTCAGGCAGGTCTCGGGGGTGGCCCCTGACAAGAGGGCAAACACAAAACCCGAAACAAACGCGTCACCGGTCCCCGTCGCATCAACCGGTTCTACGGGGAAAACCCCTGATTTCAGGCGATGAGTCGGTGAGGCCAGCAACGATCC
Source organism: uncultured Schlesneria sp. (assembly GCA_963977965.1). Classification (GTDB taxonomy): domain Bacteria; phylum Planctomycetota; class Planctomycetia; order Planctomycetales; family Planctomycetaceae; genus Schlesneria. The sequence goes on along the minus strand of CAXBSB010000321.1, from coordinate 5,736 downwards.
CTGGCTGCCGCAGGTGATGACAACGGTCTTGGCCCCCAATTCGCGGAACCGTTCCGCCTGCTTCTGTGGATTCATCTCGCCACCCAGCACCTGTGCCGATTCGTCGTTGTTCGGGAAGAAGTAATCAGTCCACGGGAGAACTTCCTGAATCCACTGCAGCAGGTGATCTCCCTCATCAGGCAGCACGACGTCGAGAATTGTCGTGGTTTTGAACTCCCTGGCCAGTCGAAACATTCGCACGACTCTTTCTGGCGTCATCGCTTCGAGCAGGCCGAATCCGCCGACATACAAAACCTTGGAAGAACCGATTTCCTGTTCGCTCAGTTGCATGCCATCGTATTCGGCGTTGGCTCCGACACAATGAATGAACCGGCGGTCTTCACCTCGAACATTCAGAACGAACGTGGTGCTCGACGGAGCAGTCTGGCTTAAGACCAGGCCCGCACAATCGACGGATGATGCCACCAGGCGATCTCGCACTTCGCGTCCGAATACATCGTCACCAACTCGACCGGAGATTCCGACGGCCAGTCCCAGCCGGGCCATATCGACGGCGACGTTGGCTGCACATCCGCCGATGGTGAACTCGACCCGCTCGGTTCGAGCCAGCGTTCCGGGTGGAGGCATCCGCGCGATCGGCTGGCAGACAGAGTCTGCGACGATGATTCCGGCACAGAGACAATCGAGCGAACGAGGCATTCGTGAATCTCTTGTGGCTGATCATCGGAAACGAAGTCGTTTCCGATGGTGTTCTGGTTGAAATCCGTTCCGGCGGATGGTCTTGCCTGGCTACACGCGAAGTTCGTCGACCGACTGATTCAACTCATCCGCATATCGCTGTCGAATCGGACGAATGACCTCGGCAATGAACGTGTCGACCTGTTCGGGAGCACGTCCAACAAACCGCCGTGCATCGAGAGCCGCCGTCAAGTCGATCTTGGCAAACGCGGGGTCCGCCTGCAATCGCTCAATCAGATCGTTGTCGCGGCCCAGCTCTTTGACCATCCGGGCCGCTTCGAAACTGTGGACGCGGATGGCTTCGTGAAGATCCTGTCGGTCGCCGCCAGCACGTACGCCTGCCATCAGAATTTCCTCAGTCGCCATGAATGGCAGTTCCGCGGTCAGATGGCGTTCGATCACTTTCGGGTAGACGACAAGTCCGTCGACGATGTTTCGGTAAAGAATCAGAATCGCGTCTGTTGCCAGAAACGCCTGAGGAATCGTCAATCTTCGGTTGGCACTGTCATCGAGCGTTCGTTCCATCCATTGCGTTGCGGTGGTCTGTGCCGCGGAGGATGTCAGGCTCATGACGAATCGAGCGAGACCGCACATACGTTCAGCTCGCATGGGGTTTCGCTTGTAGGCCATTGCTGAAGAGCCAATCTGGCTGCTTTCCTTGGGCTCTTCGACCTCTTTGCGGCTTTGCAGCAACCGCAGGTCTGAACCCGCCTTGTGAGCTGACTGTGACAGTCCGGCCAGGGTTTCGATCACCTGAGAATCGACTTTGCGAGAATAGGTCTGACCTGTCACCGCGTAGGCTTGATCAAACCCCATTTTCTGGCAGACGCGTCGATCGAGTTCCTCGACCGTTTCGTGATCGCCATTAAAGAGTGACAGGAAGGTCGCCTGAGTTCCCGTGGTTCCCTTGGCACCACGCATGCGGAGAGTCGAGATGCGATATTCAATCTCTTCCAGATCCAGCACCAGGTCATAGCACCACAAGGTTGCCCGTTTGCCGACAGTGACCGGTTGTGCAGGCTGCAGGTGAGTGAAACCGAGACAGGGGAGATCTCGATACTCTTCTGCGAACTTCGCCAGCTTGTCGATGACCGCAACCAGCTTTGATTTCAGCATCTGCAGTCCCTGACGCATCAGGATCAAATCGGTGTTGTCGGTGACATAGCAACTGGTCGCCCCCAGATGAATAATCGGCTTGGCATTCGGGCAGATATCGCCATAGGTGTGGACGTGAGCCATCACGTCGTGACGCATGATCTTTTCGTGTTTTGCCGCGCGTTCAAAGTCGATGTCGTTAACATGCGACTTCAATTCGTCAATCTGGGCCTGCGAGATATCCAGCCCCAGATCTCGTTGGACTTCGGCCAAAGCGATCCATAACCGGCGCCACGTGGAATGCTTGGTCTGCGGTGACCAGAGCTGGCACATCGCCGCCGAAGCATACCGACCGATCAGCGGGTTATCGTAAACATCGTGATTCACGTCAAAAATCCTTAGGGGTCGCCCCTGTCAAAACAGTATGCGGTCAAAACGGAATGCGGTTCATGTCGTCCATCAATTGGACGGAATTGGTGACGAAGACTGGCCGGCCTCAGCATCGAGGCACGATGGTGTCGGCCAGCAAACATATTCGCAACGGCATCACTTTAGATTTGTTTGGGCTGAAAAGCGACAGACCGAAACCAGCAACTTTCAGTAGACGCCGCTTACGGCGGACTGACGCTCCGATTCCCACGGATCAATTTTCACAGGCATGTCTCATTCGGGGGCGAAGCGCTGTTTCGAAAGATATCGAAAAAGGAGCGAATCGACTCCGTGAAATTGCCTGGATATCATTGTTGAGTTTGCGCCATGGTGATCTATGCCGCGGAATTAGCCCATTTTTTCAATTTCGGACGAAGATCTTCATATGTTTCGGCTGTTGCTTCCCTTTCTGTTGCTTTTCCCGTGGGTCACGGCTGCATCCGACGAGTCCAAATCTGCAGCGAGTCACAAACGAACGTTACGGGCCGGGGAACCGACTCAAGACGACCTCCTGCGTGCTCGATCGGTATTGTCCGCCTGGGAAAATGAAATGCCCCCAAAAGGGGCTCGCGTCATGCGGGTTGTTTATTGGAGCCCGGCAGATCGTGAGCCACAGCCTGAATTTCGTCCGCGGCTGACACGCGTGATGAAGCATATTCAGGAATTCTATGCTTCAGAAATGAGCCAATGGGGTTTCGAGGGGCGCAGCATTCAGTTGGAGATGTCAGACGACGGTCTGCTGAAGATTCATGAGGTCCGGGGAAAATTGAAATCCGACGAGTGCAGTGAGGCTGACAGGAGCGACGGACAGGAGATTCGTCGAGACAGCTTGCAAACATTACAGGCTGCCGGAGTAGACGGCGATCAGGAAACGATCGTCATCTTCTGCAACCTCGCAGACTGGGATCCTGTCAAACGAACGATGAGCCATCACAGCCCCTACTATGCCAGTGGGAACAGTCGTGGTGGAACGGCGTGGCAAGTCGATTCGCCGTTACTGGATTCCGCTTCACTGGGGATTCAGGATCAACAGATTACGGATCGGCAGTACGGCAGAATCTCGCTCGGTAAATACAACAGCATTTTCGTCGGCGGCGTCTGCCATGAACTCGGTCACGCCCTGGGGCTGCCGCATTGCAAAGAGTCGGCAGCCGATCGCATCACGCGGGGAACCTCGCTGATGGGTAGCGGGAATCGTACCTATGGCAATGAATTGCGGGGCGAAGGACGAGGTTCATTCCTGACGCTGCCGGATGCCCTGAAACTCGCCAGCCATCCTCAGTTTTCAGGCTCAACAAGACAGCTGGAAACCAAGGCTGAGGTGACGTTTTCTAAATGGAAACTGACTCCAAACGCTGACGGCCTGCAAGTCTCTGGTTATGTAAAGGCCAATCTTCCTGTTTACGCGGTACTGGCCTATGCCGACCCTGCCGGGGGAGCTGACTACGACAGCGAAATTGCGGCCGCTGTTCCGAATCAGGATGGCAGCTTTACCTTGCAGTTGCCTCGTTCGCAGAAGGCAAACGTTCGAGCCTCGCTACATTTCGTCGCTGTCTGTGCGAATGGCGCAGCCACAGCCTCTGTCTGGGCAGCGCAGGCATTCACACTTCCGACGGCGATTGCTGCTGACTTCAGCTATAACGTCGACAAAGCCGTCCAAAAACTGGAACTTGATCAACATTTGCCCACCTTCCGGCAGGGAAAACTGAGTGATGCGGCGTTGGCGGAACTGTCCAAGCCACTGCAGATGGTGTTCAATCGACTGCGAGTTCCTGATTCGGCAACGGGCAAACCCATTCCTGCGATGGTTGCGGAACAAACCAGGCAGATTCCGTTGTCTGACACGGCACCTCTGTCTGCAAAAACCGGATGGGGCGGAGTTCACTTTGATCGAAACCACGAGGGAAACCCACTAATCGGTCCCGACGGTCTTTTTGCTCATGGACTATATGCCCATGCAGACTCACTGTTCGAGTACAATCTGGATGGCAAATGGAATTCGCTTTCGGGGCTCAGCTGTCTGCTGGACGGGGCACGCGGTTCTGTGGAGGCAACGATTCAGGGAGACGGCCGACAACTCTGGAAATCTGGCCCGCTGAAGCCGGGAGACAGCAAATCGTTCGATGTCGATGTGAAGGGAGTCAAGACGCTGACGCTGGAAATAAAAGGTGTCAACGGGATCAACGGAGCCTGGGGGGCCTGGTGCGAGCCCGTCCTGAAGCGATAGGTTTCGAAAAAAACTCAATCCGATTCGGCCCTGTGACATTAGTGCGGTCGCACTTTCGTGTCGTGATGGAACATGGGTTTGACGTTCCCTACTCTTCATCACGGCATTAAAACACACGACGTCACGAGTCCGGAGTCGGTTGACTGCGTAACCTGGCATCAATCTCCCGTAATGCTTCCAGCCCGCCGACGGGAATCGAGATTCCGTTTGGTCCTGTCTGTGCTTCGCGTGGATTAATGCGAATCAGTGTTCCGGCGCTACATTCGCTTTCGTATCGAACTGAAGGAACCGCCAGTCCCGCCCCGATTTCGACGATCGACGGCAAGAAGCTCGTGTACCGCACGGTCTCACCCGGCGGGCCCGTGCCGACGCCCGGCATGAAGCCCGTGGCGCCGTCGCTGTTCCTCGTGGACGCCGACAAGGCGCCCACTGCGGGCGCGGGCAAGCTCACGTATGCGCTCCGCATGCTCGTCGATCCCACCGCCGAGTTCGCGCAGATCTTCGCCGAAGGTTGGCGCAACCAGCGCGACTACCTCTACCAGCCGACGATGCACGGCACCGATTGGCCGCGCATGCGCGAGCACTACGGGCGTCTGCTGCCGTGGGTGCGCCATCGCGCGGATCTGAATTACCTGCTCGACATGATGGGCGCCGAGATCGCGATCGGGCACTCGTACGTGCGCGGCGGCGACATGCCCGAGGTGCCCTCGACCAACGTCGGCCTGCTCGGTGCCGACGTCGCGGTGGAGTCCGGTCGCTACCGCCTCACGCGCCTGTACGACAACGAGAGCTGGAACCCGGACCTCAAGGCCCCGCTCGGCACGCCCGGGCTCAAGGTCGCGGTCGGGGATTACCTGCTCGCGGTCAACGGCGAGGAGCTCACCGGCGACGACAACCTGTATCGCCTGCTCGACGGCACCGCGAACCGGCAGACCGTGCTCACCGTGAACGACAAGCCGACGCTCGCAGGCGCGCACACGATCACCGTGGTGCCGGTCGCGAACGAGCAGACGCTGCGCACGCGCGCGTGGGTCGAGGACAACCGCCGCACGGTGGATCGGCTCTCGGGCGGCAAGCTCGCGTACGTCTACCTGCCCAACACGGGCCAGCCGGGCTACACGAGCTTCAACCGTTACTACTTCTCGCAGCAGGATCGTCCGGGCGTGATCGTCGACGAGCGTTACAACGGCGGCGGCTCGGCGGCCGACTACATGATCGAGGTCATGCAGCGCACGTTCGACGGCTAC
>CAXBSB010000320.1:0-6312 GCA_963977965.1 uncultured Schlesneria sp. | reverse complement strand
TAAGTCAACACGCCGTAGCGCGTACCGGCTGATTTTCTCAGTGACATACAAGGCCGGTATTGATTTCAAAGCAAGCTCGTCCCACTCTACTGTTGAACAAAGGACACGTGTAACACTCGATGATGAGCCATCAAAGCGTGATCGCGCGGTTGCCCGTTTTCCTCAGTCCTCACTCTGTGTCCCCTGTGGTAAATAGTCTTCGCGACGCTGACAAAATCACGGTAAGCGGAAATCAATCGGATTGTGTGGCACGCCATGAGGTCTTCCGAAGGGCGTGGTGCCTGGCTGCAAACTTTCAGTCGTAAACCGTCAGACGCGGTAAGCGATTTGCATGACCACGCCCGTCGAAGACTCCTGGCGTGCCACACAACTTCGTTATCATTACTTCCAGGAACAAGCTCACATCGATGCAGTGACTCGCCCCTTCGTCAGTCTTCTTCGTCGTCGTCGAAATCTTCATCATCGCCAATTTCGTCGTCGGGATACGCCCCCTCACGGTATCCTTGCCAGACAACCCCTGCCTTATCAGCATAGTCTTCGCCATCCCCCTCAACCTCCACGACTTCTGCGGGAAGTGGATAGCAACGCCCCTGAAACTCCAGGACCATCGCTGCGGCTTCCGCTTCATCGTGCGCCAGAACACCCCAGGGGATGTCGTAACTCTCCCAACCTTCGTCAGCAGCCAACCGGCCAGGGAATGATTCCCACCGCTCATCAAGAGGCTGATGAACAATACAGCGATAGAACTGGACTTTGTCCCCTTCCACTTCCGGCTGACGAGCACGGCACGCGATGAAGATTTCGTTGGGTGCCAGCCCCAGTTCCAGCAGGCGAGTTTCGAGTTGGACCATTGCAGGATCATCAAACGCAACACATTCCGAAGTCGAAATCCACAGTCGCGTATAAAGACGCTGCAACCCGTTTGCAGTCAGGTAGTCAATACTCGATACGGGGATTGCCAGCACCTTTTCCAACTGTGTTCTGAATTCGTCAACGTTCTTCATCCCAGCCAGACTGCTGGCTCGCTGCACTTCGACATGATAGGTCAATTCCGGATTCAGCTCCTGCTCGCGATCCAGTGCTGACATCGCTTCTGCCGGACGATTCAACTCCAACAGCGAGCACGCTCGATAGTGGTTGCTCCAGGCCTCCCCCGGTCGCAATTCGTCAAACCGATCGAGATACGTCAGTGCCGCTTCGTACTGTTCCACACGGACAGCCGTCAGCGCCGCTTCCCAGGCGACGTCGGGGTCATCGCAGCCTTCACGAAGTGCCATATCAAGTACCGCTACAGCATCCCGAGGGCGGTCCGTCCGGGAATAGACTTCCGCAAGCTTCAGAGCAATTTGCCCCGAGGTCCGCATCAGACGGAAGCCGCGTGCCAGGCAGCGTTCCGCCTCACCGTAGTTTTCCTGATCGAGATAGTAAGATCCCGCGCGAGCAAAGTTGTCGCCTTTGTTGGGATCCAGATCCAGCGACTGGCGAAACTGCTTTTCCAACCGTTCGTGAGTGATCAGATCATTCAGATTCTCATCACCCAGATTCAGCAGATGTGCGGCCAGCGCCGCCTGCATACTCAAGATCGTCGCATGTTGCGGATGACGCTGAACAAACGCGTTCGACCAATTCCAGATCGCGTTGGCATGATCGGGATCGATGCCGACAAACCGGGCGATGTGCATCAGGCGGCTGGCATCTTCAGGGTCGGTTGCACCGTCAGGAGCAATCGCAATGACATCCTCCAGAATCCCAGCCAGAACATCGGGGGCTCCCCGGCTTTCCATCATGCGCATGTAGAAGGAATTGACTGTCTCCGCCAGCGGCGTTGACGGAGTTTCTTCCGCATCATCTCCATCAGCAGTGCCCTCTGACGACGAAGATTTGCCAGCATCTACCGGTTGTTCAAGACTCGTTTTGTCAGCATAGGGACCGATCGTAACCGGCCCGGCCAATGCCAGCGGCGTAGCCGGGATCGATTCGTCGAGCAGTCGTTCCAGCCGCCGCAGCGTCAGGAAGTCTCGTGCGTTTTTTGCCGCTTCCTCCAGCGGCTTGGCCAGTGCGACCGCTCGTGACATCTTGCCCGTCAATCGAGCATTGGCAACGAGTCGTAATCGAACTTCAAACCATCGCGTCAACGATTTCTGCTCGCGCAGCAAAACGTCCCACGGCTGAAGCAACGCAGCCGCCGTTTCATAGTCGCCCTTGCAACTGGCAACGACGGACTTCGCGAGTTCCCGATCCAGAAAATGAGCCGGGAATTCGTCGCGATCAGGTTCGATCAAGACGGCGTCATCCGGACCGTCGTACTCTTCACCCTCTTCCTGTGTCAGGATTTTCGGAAACTTTTCGAGGCGTTCAGGGCACCCGGCCAGATGATAGAGTTCGACCGCGCGGGAATACGTATCGAGCCTGCCCGCATACGGACTGTGATAGACCTCACTCAGTTTCCACGCCAGATCCAGCATTTCCATCGCTGGTTCAAGTTGCCCGAGCAGCACAAGAATGCGAACACTGTCCTTCGCCCCGACATGACGACGGTCATGGGGTCCCGGTTCGGTATTGTTGATACCGACCCGTGCATGATGCAGAGCCATGTCGAGATCGTCTGCAGCGATGTAGACATCTGTCCCGTATTCGCGAAAACACGCAATGCACTGTAGCTTGCCTGTGCGGCGACAGACCTGGATCCCATCAGTAATGCATTGATGCATACCGTCAGAGTTATACCCGTTTGATTCGGCGGTATTGACCGCAAGGTTGTCATAGGCACACGCCGTCATCCACCACTTGGTCTGCTCGTACTTCTCTTCGGGAAGATTCGGCTGGAACTGACGGGCACTGTCTTCGCTTTCCAGCAGCGTGATCAATTCGATAGCGGCTTCGCGTCCCGGAACAGGCTGCAAGACGTTTCGCGAATCGTTCATCAGGTGAAACCCTGCCATCAGGTAGGGAATCAGTTTCTGTTCCACGCGAGCCAACCGGCGTGCCTCATGAACAACTCGCAGCATCGTGCGGTATCGACATTGTTCACTCAGAGACGAAATCTCGCGGCTGAGTTCTTCGAGCTTGTCGTCGATATCTTCAAATTCGGCGTCAGACATGATTCACGCCCTTTGCAAAAAACAGGCTTTCGACCTGACTGTGGTTTGATGGAGACGATCACAAGAACAGATTTGCCGGGAGCAGAGAAGCTAAAAAAACGACTTAGGATGCGGATTGGCCTTCGCGTTGCCCCTGCCAGACAACCCCCGGCAAATCCTGATAGGTTTCTTCGCCAGTTTCCACCTCCACGATTTCAGCGGGAAGTGGAAAACAACGCTGTTGCCATTCGAGGACGCGATGACGAGCATCTGCCTCATAAGAAGCGAGCACTCCCCACTGATTCGTATACGAAATCCAGTTCTCTTCACCCACCAGACAACCGGGTGACTGAGCCCAGCGTTCATCCAGTGGCTGGCGGATCTGAATTCGAAAGAAACGGACGTCTGCAGTTTCAGCCTCAATGACGGCCGTTTCCCCATCGGCAGCTTCCGATGACTTGCTACCTCGACGCAACGAATCAAAAAACGGATCCGCCGCCAACCCCGTTGAAACCAGGTGGTCCTGCAATCGTCGAGACAAAGGATCATCAACAGGAAGCACACCGGACGAGACCCACAACCGTTGCAGAATTCGATGCAGGCCACTGTTCGAAAACACGGTGACAGTCCGTAGCGGGATATCCAGCACTCCAGTCAGTTGCTCGCGAAACTCATCGATTCGATTCAACTGAGCCAGTGCACTCGCGCGCTGCACCTTAACGTGATAATCGGTGTCCTTGTTTCTGTCCGCTTCGATCTCCAGAGCCTCAAGCGCCTCTTGCGGCCTTTGCAGCTCCAGCAGCGCAAACGCCCGGTAATGATTCGTCCACGGGCGTTCCGGTGCGAGTTGATAGACTCGATCGAGATACGTCAGGGCCGCTTCATACTGTTCAAGCCCGATCGCCTGCAATGCGGCCTGCCAGGCAACTTGCGGATCGTTGCAGCCTTCACGCAACGACATATCAAGCACCGCCAGGGCATCCCGCGGGCGTTCTGTTGAAGAATAGACTTGCGCCAGACTCAATGCGATCAGCGACTCGGTCCGATCAAGCCGGAAGCTGCGAGACAGACACCTCTCCGCTTCCCCAAAGTTCGACTGCCCCAGATAAAACAGCCCTGCTCTTCCATAGTTCTTTCCCGATTTTGGATCGAGATCCAGAGACTGCCTGAAGAGTTGTTCGACCCGGTTGAAAGTCAGACGCCCCTGCAATTCTTCCTCGGCCCGTTCGATCAGGATGACCCCCAGCGTTCCGACAACACTCAGCACATCGGGATGAGTCGGAAACTTCGACAGGATCTCTTCCGACCATTGGAAAATGCTGTTGGCCATCGTTGGAGTGACTGCAATTCGCCCGAGTTTGATCAACAGTTCGGCATCAGCAGGACGATCGATCTGATTGGCGGTAACCAGAATGAGCTTGTTACAAAAGGCTTCGAGCGGACCAGGTGATCCGTCACACTGCTGCAGCTCGTCGTGAAGAGAACTTACCACCGGCCAGAGTGGAGATTCGGTAAACTCTTTCATCATCGCGTCGGAAGCCTCACCCGACATCACGCGTTGTGCTGGCTTGGCTTCTTCATCTGTGACGGCCGAACGTGATCTCGCAAACGGACCACAATCAGGCTCCCCGGTCATCGGTACAGGGGTCGCCGGGATCGATTCATCCAACAGACGTTCCAGCAGATGAAGGGTCAGCCAGTCATGCGCTTTGCGGGCAGCCTCTTCCAACGGACCGACCAGCGCACGCGCACGATCCATTCGTCCAGATAGCCTGTATGCCGCAATAATGCGGACACGGACGTTGAACCAGCGAGTCATACATTGCTGCTGAAACAATTGCCGATCCCAGGGCTGCAGCAACTGGATCGCCTGCTCGTAGTCCCCACGACAGGCAACCTCGACCGCCAGCGACTCGTCCCGCAGAAACTTGAAGTAGGGACATTCATCCTCCGTCGGAATTCTCAGGATCTTGTCTTCAGGAAGATCTGTCGTCTCATCGGCACATACGATCTTTGGGAGTTGATTAAGGACATCAGTACGCCCTGCCAGAGCAGCGACTTCACGAGCCAGCGGCAGAAAGTTCAGCTTCGCCAGGAACGGATTGTGAAACTCCAGGCAGTACTGCCAGCCAAGCTGCACCATCTCCACCGCCGCCGCGAGGTTCCCCTGGACTCGCAACAGGGACGCAATGTCATCAGCACTGGCAACCTTGCGATTGGAATCATCAGGAGATTGCAGTTGCAGACTTCCTCGAGCGAAGTGCAACGCCATGTCGATGTCGTCTGCAGCTCGATAGACTTCGACGGCAAATTCACGAAAGTGAAGCGTATCCCGGATATTTCCAATGCGACGACAGACAGCCATTCCGTCGGCAATACACTGGTGCATCCCTTCCGAGTTGTAGCCTTGAGAATGCCCGGTGAGCGTTGCCAGAGTCTTATACGCAAACCCGGTATGCCACCATTTCGAGTATTCGTACTCTTCCATCGGCAGATCCGCCTGGAACAGCCGAGCCCGCTCTTCATCCTCCAGTAGAGCGATCATTTCGACGGCGACATTGCATCCATCTTTCATGACCTGCACATCAGCCGCATGATTGATCAGGTGGAAGCTGAAGGACAGGTACGGAATCAAACGATGCTCCTGCCGGGCAATCCGACGTCCTTCCTTCGAAAGTCGGATTACGGTGCGATCGTGACAGGAGTCACCAGCGAGGTTGATTTGAGATTCCAGTTCCGCCAGACGTCGATCAACGTCGTCGAATTCATCTTCAGACATGAGCAGGTTTCCGCAGGGATGTGTCTCTGCCGGGAGTGTAACGGCACTGGATGGCAAAATCACGGGAGGTGAACGTCGTGGCCAGGACAATCGTCTTTTCAAAGTAGGGTGGAATCATTGTTACCCAGAACATTGTCTCTCGGCTGGGTGTCGATATCGCAATCATCGGCGGCTTGTGGGGTGGGCCGTTTGTGGGCTGAAGGCCCACGAGAACAAAGCACAAGGCTTTCAGCCCTGTGGACGAATAGCGCAGGATTTGCGACCTGAAAGGTCGCGAGAAATTCAGTCATAGCGATCAAATCCAAACGGTCGCGCTGGCGACCTTTCGGCTGACAGGGCCGACAGGGAATGACACACCTTGAAAAGGCCGAAGCGCCACTGACGCACGAGTGAACGGAGTTTTCAAAGTATGGCTGAACACAGGACCTTCGAACGTGGTGACCCATTCCCCCC